>NZ_JBICKA010000031.1:0-90062 GCF_043103635.1 Pseudomonas sp. yb_9
ATCGATTCGATCAGTGCCACACCCCCATCAACGCCTGCATCTCTGCATCGCTGATCAGCCCCTGGGGGTAGCGCCCTGCAAGCAGCCGCTGTGGGTCGGTCGTCCTGACCTTGTTGCTTCCATGGTGCTTCAACCACTTCGCAACCAGCTTGAGCGATTGGTGATTCACTGCCGATGGGCGCAATGCCGACTCACTTGCTGCGTTCATTTCTACACGTACTCCCTGGCCCGTGAGCGGCAAATTTACGTAGGTATTGTTACAGATCCGAGAGCGCGGCCTGGCCGAGCTATCTATCTGAAAAACAATACAAAACGTATGCCACCCAGGCCTCCGGCCATCGCCCGAAAAAAAAGGCCCGTCACATGACGGGCCTCTTCATTCACCACGCGCTCAGCGCTTGACCGGCGCCGGCTGCTGCTGGGTCAGGCAGTGAATGTTGCCACCGCCCAGCAACAGTTCACGGCCAGGGATCATCACCACCTCGTGGTCGGGGAAGATCTTCGCCAGGATCGCTCTGGCTTCGGCATCTGCCGGGTCATCGAAGCTTGGCGCAATGATGCCGCCGTTGACGATCAGGAAGTTCACGTACGAACCGGCCAGGCGCACCGACGGGTCACGCTCCTGGCTACCGGCCACATGATCGACACCGGCACACTCTTCAGCCGTGGCGAACAGCGGGCCCGGAATCGGCATTTTATGCACGATGAACTCACGGCCCTTGGCGTCGCGGGTGTTCTTCAACACCTCCATGGCAGCGTGGCAGCGCACATAATTGGGGTCGTTGGAATCATCGGTCCAGGCCAGTAACACTTCGCCTGGGCGCACGTAACAGCAGAAGTTGTCGACGTGGCCGTCGGTTTCGTCGTTGTAGAGGCCATCCGGCAGCCACACCACAGTGTCGACCGCCAGCTGGTCGCGCAACACCGCTTCGATCTGCTCGCGGTTCAGGTGCGGGTTGCGGTTACGGTTGAGCAGGCATTCCTCGGTGGTGATCACGGTGCCTTCACCGTCCACGTGAATCGAGCCGCCCTCAAGCACGAAGCCTTCGGTGTGGTAGCGCTGGCAGCGCTCCATTTCCAGCACTTTGGCGGCCAGTTCCTCGTCGCGGTTCCAGGGTGCATACAGGCCGCCATCGAAGCCGCCCCAGGCATTGAAGCCCCAGTCCACACCACGCACTTCACCCTGGTCGTTGATGACGAAGGTCGGGCCGGTATCACGCACCCAGGCGTCATCGTTGCTGATTTCGACTACGCGAATGTTCGGCTGGTCGAGCTGGCGGCGGGCATTTTCGTACTGGCCGGCAGAGGCTGCGACGGTCACAGGCTCGAAGCGGGCAATGGCCTTGGCCAAGGTGACGTGGGCTGCCTGGGCAGGCTTACCGCCCAGGCGCCAGTTGTCGGGGCGCTCCGGCCAGACCATCCACACCTGGGTTTGCGGGGCCCACTCGGCGGGCATGTGGAAACCATCGGCACGGGGCGTGGTGTTGAGGGTTTTCATGGGTGACCTCTGTGATGGCCCTGAGCCGGACTGTGCTGGGGCGTTTGTGAATTTATAACCGATATATATCGACATTTAAAGCCCGTCAGTCGGGACTTTTCCGCTAAAACGACAAACTTGTACCGATAACAATCGAGCCTAATCTGCCCTTGTCTGGTGCCGATAACAGTCTGACGTCTACCATAGCCACACCTTATGCATCCTGTTACAGCTCCCTGCGGAAAATTCCAGCGGGGCCGACTAGGGTCAATACTTGGGCAACGGGCCAGCGAGCCACTATGAACATCATTCCTACTGCAATACCTGAAGTACTGATTATCGAGCCGAAGGTTTTCGGTGACAGCCGTGGTTTTTTCTTCGAAGCATTCAACGCGCGTGAGTTCGCACGGCAAACCGGCGTGAATGCCGAATTCGTCCAGGACAACCACTCACGCTCCATCAAGGGTGTACTGCGCGGGCTGCATTACCAGGTGAAAAACACCCAAGGCAAACTGGTGCGCGTGGTGCAGGGGGAAATCCGCGATATCGCCGTGGACGTACGCAAAAGCTCGCCAACGTTCGGCCAATGGGTCGCCGTGCATCTGTCGGCCGACAATCACCGTCAACTGTGGATTCCACCTGGCTTCGCCCATGGCTTTGCAGTCATGAGCGAGTCGGCCGAGTTTCTCTACAAGACCACCGACTACTACAACCCGGACGCCGACCGCTGCATCCGCTGGGACGACCCCCAACTGGCAATCAACTGGGGGCTGCAGCAACCCCCGGTGCTATCAGACAAGGACAAGCTAGGGCTGCCACTCTCAGAGTCGGAACTGCTGCCTTAACTAGCGCATAATTGCGCCAGACTTTTCTGGCGCATTTACGTGATGATTGCAAAACCCACGCCCCCACGCCGTCCCCGCTGGCGCAGCCTGGCCCTGTTGGCCCTTTGCCTGGCCCCGCTCCTGTGGCCTCTGCACCACCTGGCCGAGCGTTACTACCAGGATGAACTGGCCTCGCAGAACCGCCAGACCCTCGACCTGTACGTCGCCAACCTGCTCGGCACCCTGCACCGTTATGAAACCCTGCCACAAATCCTTGGCGACCTGCCGGCGCTGCGGGGTGTACTGGCCGACCCGTTCCGCCTGGAAGCAGTAACCAACGCCAACCGCCTGCTAAAAGACATCGTGCAGCAGACAGGCGCCGAGGTGATGTACCTGATGGACATCAGCGGCAACACCCTGGCCGCGTCCAACTGGGACAAGCACGACAGCTTCGTCGGCCGCAATTTCGCCTTCCGCCCCTACTTCAACGAAGCCATGGCCGGCCACCTGGGCCGCTTTTTCGGCCAGGGCACCACCTCGGCCAAGCGCGGCTACTTCTTTGCCGCCGCCGTGCGCGACCGTGAGCGTGTCGTTGGCGTGCTGGTGGTGAAGGTTGACCTCGACCACACCGAGACCCTCTGGGGCCGTACCCCCGAGCAGCTGTTGCTGACCGACCACAATGGCGTGGTCATCCTCACCTCGCGGCCTGACTGGCGCTTCCGCGCTACCCGTGTGCTGACCGAAGCCGAACGCCAGGCCATCATCGCCATCCAGCCCTACCCAACCCAGGCACCGCAACCCCTGATGCTCAACCCGGATGCCTGGATCACCCAGACCCGCGATATCAAGGAAACCGGTTGGCAAGTGAGCATTCTCGCCCCTCGCCTACTGGTCGACCGTTCGGTACAGACGGTAATGGCCATCGGCGCAGGCACCCTGCTGGTGGTGATGCTGTTGGCCGGGCTGGTGATGCAGCGGCGCCGCCACTACATCGACCGTATCGACTTCGAGGCCCGTGGCCGCCAGCAGCTGGAAAAGCGTGTGGCCGAACGTACGGCCGACCTCGAAGGCCTCAACTCCCGCCTCAAAAGCGCCGTGCTGGAGCGCGAGAACGCTCAGCAGGAAGCGGTACGTGCCCAGGACGAACTGGTGCAGGCCGGCAAGCTGTCGGTTCTCGGCACCATGTCGGCCAGCATCAGCCATGAGCTGAACCAGCCACTGGCGGCCATCCGCAGTTACGCGGAAAACGCCGAGATCCTGCTCGACCACCAACGCACCGAAGACGCCCGCGGCAACCTCAAGCTGATTGGCGAACTGACCGGGCGTATGGCCTCGATCATTGCCCACCTGCGCGCCTTCGCCCGCCGCGACCGGCACGCCCCGGAGAGCGTAGCCCTGCAACCGGCCCTGGACGATGCCCTGGCGCTGCTGGCCAAGCGCCGCCGGGCCATGGCCGTGGAGCTGATCCGCGACCTGCCCGAGGCCACCTTGTGGGTACAAGCCGGCGAGACCCGGCTGCGCCAGGTATTGGGCAACCTGCTGGCCAACGCCCTCGACGCCCTGACCGAAAAAGCCAACCCGCGCCGCTTGTGGCTAAGTGCCGAGCAACGTGATGACTGCGTCTACCTGTACATCCGCGACAACGGCCCCGGCTTCAGCCGCCAGGCCCTGGAGCACGCCAAGGAGCCATTCTTCACCACCAAGACCCGCACCCAGGGCCTGGGCCTGGGTCTGGCCATCTGCGAAAGCCTGATGCGTGCACTGGGCGGTGAACTGCTGCTGGCCAACCACCCGGAAGGGGGCGCGCTGCTGACCTTGCAGCTGCGCGTGGCCGCACCTGGCGCTACTTTGCCTAATTCGGAGGACCCCTCGGCATGACCACCGAGACACTGATCGACAGCCGAGCCCAGGTCATCCTGGTCGACGATGACCCGCACCTGCGCCAGGCACTGAGCCAGACCCTGGACCTGGCCGGCCTCAAGGTGGTCGCCCTGGCCAATGCCCAAGGCCTGGCCGACCGTATCGAGGCCGATTGGCCCGGCGTGGTGGTCAGCGACATTCGCATGCCCGGCATCGATGGCTTGCAACTGCTGGAGCAATTGCATGGCCGCGACAGTGAGCTACCGGTGCTGCTGATTACCGGCCACGGCGATGTGCCGCTGGCGGTGCAGGCAATGCGAGCCGGGGCTTATGACTTTCTGGAAAAACCCTTTGCCACAGATGCCCTGCTCGACAGCGTGCGCCGCGCCCTGGCCCTGCGCCGCCTGGTGCTGGACAACCGCAGCCTGCGCCTGGCGCTGAGCGACCGCCAGCAACTGGCCACCCGACTGGTAGGCCATTCACCGTCCATGCTGCGCCTGCGTGAACAGATCGGCGCCTTGGCCGGTACCCGCGCCGATGTGCTGATTCTGGGTGAAACCGGCGCCGGCAAGGAGGTAGTGGCCCGCGCCCTGCACGATCTGTCCAGCCGCCGCGAGGGGCCGTTCGTGGCAATCAATGCCGGCGCGCTGGCCGAGTCGGTGGTCGAGAGCGAACTGTTCGGCCATGAGCCCGGTGCGTTCACCGGCGCGCAGAAGCGCCGCATCGGCAAGTTCGAGTTTGCCAACGGCGGCACGCTGTTCCTCGACGAAATCGAGAGCATGAGCCTGGATGTGCAGGTAAAGCTGCTGCGCATGCTGCAAGAGCGGGTAGTCGAACGCCTGGGCGGCAACCAGTTGATCCCGCTGGACATCCGCATCATCGCCGCGACCAAGGAAGACCTGCGCCAGTCTGCCGACCAAGGCCGCTTCCGCGCTGACCTGTACTACCGCCTGAACGTGGCACCGCTGCGTATTCCACCGTTGCGCGAACGCGGCGACGACATTCTGGTGCTGTTCCAGCACTTCGCCGACGCTGCCAGCCAGCGTCATGGCCTGCCACCGCACACCCTGCAACCGGCCCAGCGCGCCGTGCTGCTGCGCCACGACTGGCCAGGCAATGTACGCGAGCTGCAGAACGCGGCCGAACGCTTCGCCCTTGGCCTGGAACTGGCCCTGGACGGTCAGGCGCCACCGGCAGCGGTACCTGCAGCGCCCGTGCTGATTGGCAACCTGAGCGAGCAGGTCGAGCAGTTCGAACGCTCGCTGATCGCTGCCGAACTGGCCCAGCCACACAGCTCCATGCGCAGCCTGGCCGAGGCGCTGGGCATCCCCCGCAAGACCCTGCACGACAAGCTGCGCAAGCACGGCTTGAGCTTTGACGGCGGCAGCGGCGGGCATGACGACCATGAGGACAACCGTTGATGAACACCGATAGCCAATACCTGCAATCCGTCCTGCACAGCGACATCCCCCTGACCCGCGAAATGGGGCTTGAAGTACTCGACTGGCAGCAGCACACCCTGCGCCTGCAATTGCCACTGGCGGCCAACGTCAACCACAAGAGCACCATGTTCGGCGGCAGTTTGTACTGCGCAGCAGTGCTGGTGGGTTGGGGCTGGCTGCACCTACGTCTGCGTGAGCTGGGGATCGATGACGGGCATATCGTGATCCAGGAGGGGCAGATCAGTTACCCGCTGCCGGTTACCGGTGCAGCGGTAGCGCGCTGCGCGGCGCCGGATGAGAAAACCTGGGAGCGGTTCGTGAATATGTACCAGCGTCGCGGGCGGGCGCGGTTGACGCTGGAGACCACGGTGAGCAATGTCGGGAGTGACGAGCCCGCAGTCAGGTTCAACGGGCAGTACGTGTTACATCGCTGAGGCAAGCTGAATCAGCGCCTGGCGCCAGCTGGCAGCGCTAGGCAAGGCCAGGAAGAAGGGGTTGAGCAGGGACTCACGCGCCGGGTAGCGAAACGGCTTACCGTCAAGGCCAATCACATCGCCCCCGGCCCCTTCCAGCACGCCTTGTGCCGCAGCAGTATCCCACTGCGAAGTCGGCGCCAGGCGTGGATAACAATCGGCACTACCCTCAGCCAACAGGCAAAACTTCAGCGAACTGCCAATATTGGTCAGCTCCAGCTCGCCCACCGCAGCCCCCAGCCCGGCCAACAGCGCCTCCTGCTCCGGGCTGGAGTGCCGACGGCTGGCAACCACGGTGAAACGCTCGCCCACAGCGGGTGCGTTACGCACCTGGATCGGCTGTGCTGCCTCACCGGCCTCCGCACGCCAAGCCCCAAACCCGCGCCCACCAAAGTAGCAGCGCCCATTGGTCGGCATCGACACCACGCCAAACACCACCTCGCCGTTTTCAACCAGGGCGATGTTGACCGTAAATTCCTCACTGCCCGCAATGAATTCCTTGGTGCCATCCAGCGGGTCGACCAGCCACCAGCGGCTCCAGCCCTGGCGCTCGGCCAGCGGAATATTGCAGTCTTCTTCGGACAACACCGGAATGTGCGGGGCCAGCGCCAACAGGCCATCGGCAATTACCCGGTGCGCTGCCAGATCGGCGGCGGTTACCGGCGAGTCATCAGCCTTGTTGGTAACCGCCACATCGGCACGCCAGAACGGCAGGATCGCCTCGCCCGCCGTCAGCGCCAGCTTGACCACTTCATGCATCAGTTGCAGGTCGTTCATAGCTCCAGCAGCCCCCGCTGGATCAGCAGGTCACGCGCCAGGTACAGCGCCGCCAAGGCGCGTCCTTCGGTGAACTGCGGGTGCATGGCCAATGCCGACAGCTCACGCAGGTTGACCTTGTCGACCCGCATCGGCTCCGGCTCGTCGCCTTCCAGGCGTTCTTCGTACAGGTCGCTGGCCAACACCACCTGGATCTTCTGGCTCATGTAGCCCGGCGACAGCGACAGCTCGGTCAGGTGCTCCAGCTGACGCGCGCCAAAACCGGCTTCTTCCTTGAGCTCCCGGTCGGCGGCCGCCAGCACGTCTTCGCCCGGTTCGATCAGGCCTTTGGGCAACGACAGCTCGTACTCATCGGTGCCACCGCAGTATTCCTCCACCAGCACAGCGTGCTCGGCGTCGAGCATGGCCACGATCATCACCGCACCATAGCCGTTACCCCGACCCACCAAACGCTCGTAGGTACGTTCGTTGCCATTGCTGAAGCGCAATTGCACGGCTTCGACGCGAAACAGGCGGCTGCTGGCGACGATTTCGCGGCTGAGGACGGTGGGTTTCTGGCGCATGGGGCGGCTCCTTGGCGTGAACGGGTTACTATACCGTGGCTTGCCGACTGAACGAGAGTTTCCCATGCCTGTTCTTCCCTGGTCTGCCATCGATACCGTCCTGCTGGACATGGACGGCACCCTGCTCGACCTGCACTACGACAACCGCTTCTGGCTGGAGCATCTGCCCCAACGCTATGCCGAGCTGCACGGGGTAAGCCGGACCATGGCGGAAATGGAGCTGCAGCCGCTGTTCGAACGCAATGCCGGCACGCTGAACTGGTATTGCCTGGACTTCTGGAGCCGCGAGTTGCGCCTGCCGATTCGCGAGCTGAAGCAGGAAATCGCCGACCTGATTGCCCTGCGGCCGGATGCCGATACTTTCCTGGCGGCGATTCGCCAAGCCGGCAAGCGGGTGGTGATGATTACCAATGCGCACCGCGACTCGCTGTCGCTGAAGCTGGAGCGGGTGGAGCTGGCGCCGTATTTCGAGCGGCTGATCAGCTCACACGATTATGGCTACCCGAAGGAAAGCCCACAGTTCTGGAATGCGTTGCAGGCGGATATCGGTTTTGATCCGGAGCGCAGCCTGTTTATCGATGACACGTTGGCGATTTTGCGCAGTGCGCGGCGGTTTGGTGTGGGGCATTTGTTGGCGGTTCGCCAACCGGACAGCAAGGCAGAGCCGCGGGATACCGAGGAGTTTGCCGCGGTCGAGGATTACCGGGAATTGTTGGTCGGCCTGTGAGGGCCTCTTCGCGGGCAAGCCCGCGAAGAGGCCCTCACAGGCTGTGAAGATCAGTCAGGAATACGCAGCACCTGCCCCGGATAGATCTTGTCCGGGTGCGACAGCATCGGCTTGTTGGCCTCGAAGATCTTGTTGTACTGGTTGGCATTACCGTACACCACCACAGAAATGGCCGACAGCGTGTCGCCCTTCTTCACCGTAACAAACCTGGCCGCCGCAACCACCGGCCCGGTCACGGTGATCTGGTCATCCACGCTGGCCACGCCATTGATGTTGCCGGCGGCGAGAATGATCTTCTCCTTCTCCTCCTGGCTGGCCACCTCACCCTTGAGAATAATCTTGTCACCCTCTACCGTGGCACTGATGTTCGGGTTACCCAGGCCGACACTTTCCACGTGTTTCTTCAACTGCTCTTCGGCATTGGCGTTACCGGGGGTCAGCAGGTCGATCAACTTCTCGCCGGCTTCCTTCACGAAACTGAACAGGCTCATTGCGTTCTCCTTGTTGACGAAACCTCGGACACACGAGTCTAGGCCAGCTTTTCCACTCCCGCCCCTGTGCGACCAATCGACGCGGTCTATCACGGCATAGACCCTAGCGATTAGACGCCGCCGGCCCGCAAGCCTAGGCTTGTGCTATCAGAAAGCCGCCGGTATTCAACGCCTCCGATGAACAGCAAACCTCCGGTCTGCACGGCCTCATCGCCCTTGTCCATGCCCGCCGCCAGCAACACCTATGATTACGTTCAGCTCAACGACGCTAAACGTGACAGCACGCCGCTGGCCGAAGAAGTAGCCCTGGCCATCGTCTACAACGGCCTCAACCAGGCAGTGATGCTGGTCAGCCCCACCGACCTGGAAGACTTCGCCGTAGGCTTCAGTTTAGGTAGCGGCATTGTCGAAGGCACGGCCGAAATCTACGACCTCAAGCTCTCCGGCAGCGGCTCGGCCATGTACGCCGACTTGGAAATATCCAGCCGCGCCTTCTGGAACCTGAAAAACCAGCGCCGCCAACTGGCCGGCACCAGTGGTTGTGGCCTCTGCGGGGTCGAAGCACTGGAGCAGGCCCTGCCGGACCTGGCCGTACTGCCCGGTGCACCCTTGCCCCCGGCCCAGTGGCTGGTCGGCCTGCGCGAGCGCATCGATGCCTTCCAGCCGCTGGGCCAGCATTGCGGCGCCGTACATGCTGCGCTGTTCATGGACCGTCATGGCGAATTGCTGCTCGGCCGCGAGGACATCGGCCGGCACAACGCCCTCGACAAGCTGATCGGCGCACTGCTGCGCCAAGGCATCGACAGCCAGGGCGGCCTGGCCATCGTCACCAGCCGCTGCAGCCTGGAGCTGATCCAGAAGGTGCTGCGTGCAGGCATCCAGACCCTGGTCAGCCTGTCGGCGCCCACCGGCCTTGCCCTGCAGTGGGCGCGCAAGCACAACCTCAACCTCATCCATTTGCCCAAGCACAGCGCACCGCGGGTCTACAGCCCAGCGGCGGAGTCGTAACAGCCGTGACCTCGTACCAGCACCTTCCGGAAAACGCCCCAGCCTCCCCCCCTCGCTACAAGCCCTACCCCGGCCCCGCCGGTGGCTGGGGCGCATTGCGCAGCGTGGCCAAGGCCTGGGTCGGCAGCGACAACGCGCTGAAGAACATTCGCGCCCTGCTCAAGACCAACCAGAACGGCGGCTTCGACTGCCCGGGCTGCGCCTGGGGCGACTCGCCGGAAAGCGGCATGGTCAAGTTCTGCGAGAACGGCGCCAAGGCGGTGAACTGGGAGGCGACCAAGCGCCGCGTGGATGCCGCCTTCTTTGCCCGTTACAGCGTCACCTCGCTGCTGCAGCAGAGCGACTACTGGCTGGAGTACCAAGGCCGGTTGACCGAGCCAATGGTCTACGACGCCCCCAGCGATCGCTACCAACCCATCAGCTGGGATGCTGCCTTCGCCCTGATCGCCCGCGAGCTGAACAAACTGGCCAACCCTGACCAGGCCGAGTTCTATACCTCGGGGCGCGCCAGCAACGAAGCGGCCTACCTGTACCAGCTTTTCGTCCGTGCTTACGGCACCAACAACTTCCCCGACTGCTCGAACATGTGCCACGAAGCCAGTGGCGTTGCCCTGGGGCAGAGCATCGGGGTCGGCAAGGGCACCGTCACCTTTGACGACTTCGAGCATGCCGATGCGATTTTCGTCTGGGGCCAGAACCCGGGCACCAACCACCCACGCATGCTCGACCCGCTGCGCGATGCGGTGAAACGTGGCGCCCAGGTGGTGTGCATCAACCCGCTCAAGGAACGTGGCCTGGAGCGCTTCCAGCACCCGCAAAACCCGCTGGAGATGCTCACCAACAGCGACCGGCCGACCAACACCGCTTTCTTCCGCCCGGCGCTGGGCGGCGACATGGCGATGCTGCGTGGCATGGCCAAGTTCGTCCTGCAGTGGGAACGCGAGGCCCAGGCCAAAGGCGAGCCGGCCGTGTTCGACCATGCCTTTATCGCCGAACATGGCCACGGCGTCGACGAGTACCTGGCAGTGGTGGATGCCACACCCTGGGAACACATCCAGGCACAATCCGGCCTGACACTGGCGGATATCGAACTGGCCGCGCGCATGTACTGCCGTGGCAAACGGGTGATCATGTGCTGGGCGATGGGCATCACCCAGCACCGCCACTCGGTGCCGACCATCCAGGAAATCGTCAACCTGCAGATGCTGCGCGGCAACATTGGCGTACCAGGCGCAGGCTTGTGTCCGGTACGCGGGCACAGCAACGTGCAGGGTGACCGCACCATGGGCATCAACGAACGCCCACCGGTCGCGCTGCTGGATGCCATCGAAAAACGCTTCGGCTTCCCCGTACCGCGGCACAACGGCAACAACACCGTCGAAGCGATCCACGCCATGCTGGAGGGCCGATCCAAGGTCTTCATCGGCCTGGGCGGCAACTTCGCCCAGGCCACGCCGGATACCGAACGTACCGCCCAGGCGCTGCGCAACTGCGAACTGACCGTGCACATCAGCACCAAGCTCAACCGCAGCCACCTGGTGCATGGCAAGCAGGCGCTGATCCTGCCGTGCCTGGGCCGCACCGACATCGACCTGCAAGCCGACGGGCCGCAGGCGGTAACGGTGGAAGACTCGTTCAGCATGGTCCATGCCTCCAACGGCCAACTGAAACCCCTGTCGACGCACATGCGCTCGGAACCGGCAGTGGTAGCCGGCATTGCCGCCGCCACCCTGGGCAAGCAACCGGTGGACTGGCACTGGCTGGTGGCCGACTACGACCGTATTCGCGACCTGATCGGCGATACCATCGCGGGCTTCAGTCATTTCAACCAGCGCCTGCAACACCCCGGCGGCTTCTACCTGGGTAACAGCGCCGCCAGCCGCGAATGGAAGACCGGTACCGGCCGCGCCAACTTCAAGGCCAACCTGTTGCCAGATACGTTGCTCGACGAACGCGTGCGCGCCAGCGGCCAACTGCCAGATCTGATCATGCAGTCGATGCGTTCGCACGATCAGTACAACACCACCATCTACGGCCTGGACGACCGCTATCGTGGTGTGCGCGGCCAGCGCGAGGCGCTGTTCGCCAACGAAGCCGACATCATCCGCCTGGGCTTCCAGCCGGGGCAGAAAGTGGACATCGTCTCGTTGTGGGGGGATGAGCATGTGCGCCGGGTGCAGGGCTTCACGCTGCTGGCCTTCGACATCCCGGCCGGGCAGGCGGCGGCGTACTACCCCGAGGTGAACCCGCTGGTGCCGCTGGAGAGCATTGGCGATGGCAGCCATACGCCAACCTCGAAGTTCATCGCCATCAAACTGGAGCGGGCGCAGGACGACAGGCGTATCCTGTAAAAACGAAAAAAGCCCTGTTCCGTAACGGTTCAGGGCTTTGTCATAAAGGTCTCAGACAGCCATAAATCGATAAAGTTTCACAGCAAATACAGTAACTTAGAGAATTGTGTACAACTCGTGTTACTCGTCGGATTTCGTTTGCCAGCCACGCCGCTTAGCCTCAAATTCGCCTCGTCATCCTTATGAAGCTCTCTTGATGAAGAAGTACTCCTCGATTCTGTTGTTGTCTTTTAGCTTGCTCAGCGGCGTGGCCATGGCAGGCGGCACCACCGAGGCCGGCATTGGCGGCGCATTGGGTGGGGTACTGGGCTCAGTGGTGGGCAACTCCATCGGTGGTAGCACCGGTGGCGCCATTGGTGCCGGTCTTGGCGGCGCAGCCGGCGGTGCCTTGGGCGCCGACAAGCGCCAGCGCGGTGAGGCCGCTATCGGCGGCGCACTGGGCGCCGCAGGCGGTAACGTGGTCGGTCGCTCGGTGGGCGGCACCACCGGTAGCTACATTGGCGCGGCAGCCGGCGGTGGTGCCGGTGGCGCACTGGGTAACTACATGGGCAACAAGGCCGACGAAGACGAGCGCCACGAGAACCGCCGCTACCGTCGCGACTATGACGACCGTCGTCACTACGACCGTGGCCACCACTACGGCCACCGCAAGCACAAGCGCCACTGGCGCGACTAATGCCTGAGGGCCTCGCCCCGGCAACAAAAGCCCCGTCCCTGCCAGCGGGGCTTTTTTATGCCTGTGGTTCCAGCACCAGGCCGGACAGGATCACCTGCAGCGCCTCTGGCAGCGTCACAGGCCGGCCACTGGCCCGTTCGATGAACACCTGCACCACCGTGCCTGCCGCGCACGCCTCTGGTTCGCCCGGGCGGAACAGCGCCAGACGGTACTCCACCGTACTGCCCGCCAGGCGCGTTACACCCAAGCCCACCTCCAGCACATCCGGGAAGCCCGGCAGCGCGTAGAAGTCCGCCGCCGAACTGACCACGAAGGCCGCCAGTTCACCGTCACGCAGGTCCAGCTCGGCCTGCTCTACAAGAAACGCTTGAATGGCCGTCTCGAAGAAACCGTGCACGGTGGCGCCAGCGATATGGCCGTTCAGGTCGTTGTCCTGAGGGCGGGTAAGGATGGGGTGGAAGTGAGAGAAGGCAGTGCGCTGAGGGGATTCGGTCATCTGTCTGGCTCTTGTCTTCGCAATGGATGCTGACAGTGAAACAGAATTTCCGCACTTTGGCTGCCTGTGCGGGCCTCTTCGCGGGTAAACCTGCTCCCACAGGATTACCACTGCATTCAAGATATGCGCTGTACCTGTGGGAGCGGGTTTACCCGCGAAGAGGCCCGCGCAGGCAGTAGAAAACAAAAAGGCCACCCCAAGGGGCGGCCTTCTTGTTGCGGCTGGTTTCAGCTTACAGCTGTGGACCAGCAGCCTTGATGGCGTCAGAAACTTCGAACTTCTTGAAGTTTTCGATGAACAGCTTGGCCAGGCCTTTGGCGGCCTCGTCGTAGGCCGCTTTGTCAGCCCAGTTGGTGCGCGGGTTGAGCAGCTCGGTTTCAACGCCCGGAACGGCCTTCGGCACGTCCAGGTTGATGATGTCCAGGTGCTCGGTTTCAGCACCGACCAGCGCGCCGCTCTGGATCGCAGCGATCACGGCACGGGTAGTCGGGATGCTGAAGCGCTTGCCAACGCCGTAGCCACCGCCGGTCCAGCCGGTGTTGACCAGGTAGACCTTGGAGTTGAAGCCGTTGATACGCTTGATCAGCAGCTCAGCATACTCGCCAGCCGGGCGCGGGAAGAACGGTGCGCCGAAGCAGGTGGAGAAGGTCGACTTGATGCCGCCGCCCGAGCCCATTTCGGTCGAACCGACCAGCGCGGTGTAGCCGGACAGGAAGTGGTAGGCCGCCTGCTCGTTGTTCAGGATCGAAACGGGTGGCAGAACACCGGTCAGGTCGCAGGTCAGGAAGATGACTGCGTTAGGCTCGCCGCCCAGGTTCGCTTCGGAACGCTTGGCAACGTGCTCCAGCGGGTAGGCCGCACGGCTGTTCTGGGTCAGGCTGACATCGGTGTAGTCGGCGTGCTTGTTGGCGTCGAGCACGACGTTTTCCAGCACCGCACCGTGCTTGATGGCTTTCCAGATGACCGGCTCGTTCTTCTCGGACAGGTCGATGCACTTGGCGTAGCAGCCGCCTTCCATGTTGAAGACAACGCCTTCGCCCCAGCCGTGCTCGTCGTCACCGATCAGGTAACGGCTTTCGTCGGCCGACAGGGTGGTCTTGCCGGTGCCGGACAGGCCGAAGAACAGGGTCACATCGCCTGCTTCGCCGATGTTGGCGGCGCAGTGCATTGGCAGTACGTCGGCAGCCGGCAGCAGGAAGTTCTGCACCGAGAACATGGCTTTTTTCATTTCGCCGGCGTAGCGCATGCCTGCGATCAGCACTTTCTTCTGGGCAAAGTTGATGATCACGCAACCATCGGAGTTGGTGCCGTCACGCTCAGGCTCGCACACGAAGTTGGCGACGTTGAGGACCTGCCACTCGCCACGGCCAGCCGGGTTGTACTGCTCCGGGTTGATGAACAGGCAACGACCGAACAGGTTCTGCCAGGCAGTCTGGGTGGTCATCTTCACCGGTAGGTAGTGCTCGGCGGCCGCCCCTACGTGAACGTAGGAAACGAAGTGATCCTGGGCGTTGTTGAACGCCTCGACGCGGTCCCACAGGGCATCGAACTTGTCGGCCGGGAACTTGCGGTTGATCGGGCCCCAGGAAATGGCGTCCTGGGTGGAAGGTTCTTCGACGATGAAACGGTCAGCCGGCGAACGGCCAGTACGGTGACCAGTCTCCACGACCAGTGCACCAGTATCGGCTAGTACGCCTTCACCGCGTTGCAGCGCTTCTTTTACCAGCTCATCGACGCTCAGGTCGGTGTACACGGTGTTGTTGGCTTGCGTCATGAGATACCCCATCCGGCCCGAGGCCGAGTGCTCCAAACGTTTTGTAGTTGTCTTGAAAAAACTACTACAGCGAAAAAAGTGGCCGGATTATGCCAGAAACGCCCAAAAAAAGTAGGCCCCTCCTGTCGTAACCGCGCTTTTGCGCAATTCGACAGGAGATTTCCCTGCAATTAAACGTTTCAGTGACGAGTTTCTGAGGCTACGTCCGTGCCGCCACCGGCAAACAGTTGCGCCACATCGCTGGCATCGAAGAAATAGCGCTCGTTGCAGAACTGGCAATCGATCTCCACCGTCCCGCCGCATTCTTCCACCAACGCCTTGGCGTCGTGCTCACCCAGACTGACCAGCGCATTACCGGAGCGCTCGCGCGAGCAGCTGCAATTGAACCGCAGTGGCTGGATATCGAACAGGCGCACGGCGTCTTCGTGGTACAGGCGGTGCAGCAGGGTTTCGTTGTCTTCAACCCACTCTTCAGGTTTGAGGGTCTTGGCCAGAGCCACCACGTGCTGCCAGCTTTCTTCACGCTCTTCGTCGTCCGGCTGACGATCACGCGGCAGTTGCTGCAGCAGCAGGCCACGAGCCTTGCCGGCTTCGGCATTGAGCCAGAAGCGGGTATTGAGCTGTTGCGACTGAACGAAGTAGTTGGTGAAGCACTCCGACAGGTTGGCACCATCGAGGTCCACGGTGCCCTGGTAGCGCTGACCCTTGACCGGATCGATGGTCAGGGTCAGGTGGCCGTCGGGCATCAACTGCGACAGGGTGGCGTCTGCCGGAATCTGGTCTGCCTCGTAACGGGCCATGCCGCGGATGTCGCGGTCACCGGAGCATTCCACCATCAGCAGCGGAATCGGCCCTGCGGAACGCGCCTGCAGAATCAGCAAGCCATCGAACTTCAATGCCCCCACCAGCAAGGCAGTGGCGGCCATCAGTTCGCCGAGCAGCGCCTTGACCGGTTGAGGGTACTCATGACGCGCCAGCACCGCAGCGTAGCTGTCGTCGAGAGACACCCACTCGCCGCGCACATCGCGCTCGTCGAAGATGAAACGTTGGGTGAAATCGGTATCAGGCAAATCGCTCATAGGTTTTGGCTATCTAAAAATGATGACAAAATGGTTACAAGGGTTATCGAAGAACCTGCGAGAACCCGTGACAGAGCGCTCAGAAGGCGCTCCGATTCCTGTTTGCAATAGAGGTATTTTATGGACAATCGACCACTGTTCCAAGCAAGGTGGTCCTTGGGGCCATTGGCAGCCTGCACGCTGCTACCCATCGCTCTACTGTGTTTCTGGTTATGGCCCATTGGCCAGATCTTGTGCCTGACTTTCGACGAGTGGCTGTTCCACAGCCTGAATGCGCCGCTGGCCGACAGCACCACCTGGCGCTACATCTGGACCGTCGGCAGCCTGCGCCCGTTCGACATCGTTGTCGGCCTGATCCTTCTGGCGGTGCTTATCCGGGGCGACTGGGTGTTCAAGGCCGCTCAAGTTCGTCAGGCCTTTTTCGGCTTTCTGGTCACGCTACTCCTCTTAGTGGTGATTCGCGCGCTGTTTTCCAAGTGGGTGGATGCAGCCGGGTGGCAACACAAGAGCCCGTCGATGATGTTTGACGACGTCGTCCACCTCAGTGACTACTACCCGAACCTGGAGGCGGCCTGGGAGCTGAAAGACCGCTCCAGCAAGAGTTTCCCGGGGGATCACGCCTCGGTGTTGCTGATCTGGGCGCTGTTCATGAGCGTGTTCAGCCGCCGGCTGGTGCAGTACCTGGTGATCTGGGGGCTGGCGGTGCTGTTCATGTTGCCGCGCCTGGTGGCCGGCGCTCACTGGGGGCAGGATGACTACATCGGCGGGTTGCTGATGGCGGTGCTGGCGCTGGGCTGGAGCTATTACACGCCGCTGGCGGCCAAGGGTAGCGCAGCGTTGATGCGCTGGACCGCGCCGTTGTTCAACATCGCGGCCAAGCTACCGTTGGTCAGGCGATTGGCGGTTATCCGCTAAATCGTTGGGGCCGCATAGCGGCCCCATTCAATCAAAGCTCCCATGCAGCTGGTGAATCTGCCGGCGCTGCTTCTTGGTCGGTCGGCCATCGGTGGTCACGCCCATGGCCCCCGCCTTGCGCAACTCGGCCGCCTGCTCGCGCCGGCGCACACTTTCTTCGGTTTCCTCGTATAACGTCTGCGCCTCCGGCGCCCCACGCCGCACCACCGACAACGCCTTCACCACCACGGTGCGCTCGTCAAACCCGGTGCGCAGCACAAATTCGTCCCCCACACGCGGCTCCTTGCCCGGCTTGCAACGCTCGCCCCGGCAATGCACCTTGCCACTCTCGATCGCCGCCTTGGCCAGCGCCCGCGTCTTGTAGAAACGCGCCGCCCACAGCCACTTGTCCAGGCGAACCTTGTCGTCGTCTTCGGCTTTTTGTGCCATCCCGTTACCTCGAACACTGTGTTTCATCGAACTGTACTACCGTAACCAGCGGATGCAAAAAATCCCCGCCATGCTTACAGTTCACACCTCATTCGCTGGGTGCGCTTCGTGAAGACATTTGACCATTTGACTGTGATCGGCCTGCGCGAGTGGGTCGCCCTGCCTGACCTCGGCGTGGCTGGGTTGCGCGCCAAGATCGACACCGGCGCCAGCACCTCCAGCCTGCACGCCACCGAGGTGGAGCCCTTCGAGCGCGACGGCAAGCCCTGGGTTCGCTTCACTGCGCACCTGGGCTCGGTGGTACAACTGCGCCACCGCCGTTGCGAAGCACCGCTGGTGACCATGAAAACCATCAAGAGCTCCAACGGCCAGGCCCAGACCCGTTATGTCATCCGCACGTCACTGGCCCTGGGCGATGGTGTCTGGGAAGTGGAGTTCACTCTGGCCTGCCGCAAGAGCATGCGCTACCGCCTGTTGCTGGGTTCCAAGGCCCTGATTCACGGCCAGTTGGTGGTCAACCCTGGCCTGAAATACGTACAAGACAAACCGGCCTTTCCGGCCACTCTTTCTCCTGCCACAGGTGCTGCATGAAGATCGCTGTGCTGTCGCGCAATCCGCGTCTGTATTCCACCCGCCGCCTGGTCGAAGCCGGTACCCAGCGCGGTCACGAAATGGTGGTGATCGATACCCTGCGGGCCTACATGAACATTGCCAGCCACAAGCCGCAGATCCACTACCGCGGCAAGCCGCTGGAAGGTTTCGACGCGGTCATCCCGCGTATCGGCGCCTCGGTCACCTTCTACGGCTGCGCAGTCCTGCGCCAGTTCGAGATGATGGGGGTGTATCCGCTCAACGAGTCGGTGGCCATTGCCCGCTCGCGCGACAAACTGCGCTCGTTGCAGCTGTTGTCACGACGCGGCATTGGCCTGCCGATCACCGGTTTCGCTCATTCGCCAGACGATATCCCCGACCTGATCCAGATGGTCAATGGTGCCCCGCTGGTAATCAAAGTGCTGGAGGGTACCCAAGGCATTGGTGTGGTGCTGTGTGAAACCACCCAGGCGGCCGAGTCGGTGATCGAGGCGTTCATGGGCCTAAAGCAGAACATCATGGTTCAGGAGTACATCAAGGAGGCCGGTGGCGCCGACATTCGCTGCTTCGTGGTGGGCGACAAAGTGATTGCCTCGATGAAGCGCCAGGCCAAGCCGGGTGAGTTCCGCTCCAACCTGCACCGGGGGGGCGTCGCCAGCCTGATCAAGATAACGCCTGAGGAGCGGATTACCGCGATTCGTGCAGCCAAGGTCATGGGGCTGAGCGTGGCGGGTGTGGATATCCTGCGTTCCAACCATGGGCCGCTGGTGATGGAGGTGAACTCGTCGCCGGGGCTGGAAGGGATTGAGGTGACCACCGGCAAGGACGTGGCCGGGATGATCATCGAGCATCTGGAGAAGAACGGCGGGCCTAATCAGACCCGGACCAAGGGTAAGGGCTGAGTTTGTGGGGCTGCGCTGCAGCCCCAGCAATTACACAGCATTGCGCGGTAACAACAACCCTAGCGGCAACCGCACCCGCGCTTCGATCCCACCACCGGACCGGTTGCGCAGCTCTACATTCCCGCCATGCTGCGCCGCGATCCTTTTGACGATCGCCAGCCCCAGCCCGGTGCCCTTGCCACCCCGCGCCCGGTCACCACGAATGAACGGGTTGAAGATGGTTTCCAGCTCCGATTCGTCGATCCCTGTACCACGGTCCAGCACGCTCAGCACCACATACGGCGCACTCTCGTCACCCGACACATAAGCCGCCACCTCGACCCCTTTGCCAGCGTGGTGCAGGGCGTTGCCGATCAGGTTGCCCAGCATGCGCTTGAGCGAAACCCGGCGCAGCGGAAATGGCGGAATAGGCTCCAGGCAAAGTCGCACACGTTCTTCCGGCTGGTTGTACGGCGCCACCACTTCGCGCACCAGGTCCGCCAGGTCGACCTCTTCTACCGGCTCGTCACGGCCATCGCGGATAAAGGCCAGGAACTGATCGAGGATCGCGTCCATGTCTTCGATATCGCGGACCATGTCGTCACTCAAATCGCTGTCGCTGTTCAGCAGTGACAGCGACAGGCGCAAACGGGTCAGCGGTGTGCGCAGGTCATGGGACACCCCGGCCAGCATCAGCTCACGCTCGCGCCCGGCCTGCTCGACGTCCTCGGCCATCTGGTTGAAGGCCTTGTACACCTCGGTCATTTCGCTGGGCGTGTCGCTGATCGGCAGGCGCACGCTGCGCCCCTGGCCCAGCTGACGAGCGGCGAACACCAGGCGCTTGAGCGGCTGGTTCAGCTGGCGAACGAAGATCCAGGCCGAGGCGGTGGACAAAAGGCCAATGGCCAGGAACCAGCCCAACACGTTCCAGATCTTCTGCCCGCGCAGCGGGTGTGGGTACAGCGGCACCTTCAGCCACCCGGGGCCCAGGCTGGGCGCATTGACCCACAACGCCGGTGGCGCATGAATGCGCAGCCGCACCTCGGTGTCCTCACCCAGTTCGGCCTGCATCTGCCGCTGGTAGATCTCGCTGTAGGGCCAGTGCTGTTCGCCCTCGGGCACACCCGAGCCGGTCACGCGCATAAGGCCAGCCGCCTCGGCAATCTTGTCGCGGTTTTCTTCATCGGCAGCCCAATAGGCACGCAAGGTCAGCGCCACACCGTGGCTGTACTGACGGTCGACCAGCACGTCCTCGTTCATCAGCAGGTAGACCAGGGTCAAGGCCTTGCTGAACAGGACCACGATCAACACCAGCCACAGGGTGCGGGCGAAGAAGCTTTGCGGAAACCAGAGCGGTGTTTTCATCGACGGCCAGGCATCATTTACCGGCGTTTCCGTCTGGCACGAACACGTAGCCCACGCCCCAGACGGTCTGGATGTAACGCGGCTTGGACGGGTCCGGCTCGATCATGCGGCGCAGACGCGAGATCTGCACGTCGATGGAGCGCTCCAGTGCATCCCACTCGCGGCCACGGGCCAGGTTCATCAGCTTGTCGCGGGTCAGCGGTTCGCGGGCGTGCATCACCAAGGCCTTGAGCACGGCGAACTCACCGGTGGTGAGCATGTGCACTTCATCGCCACGCTTGAGTTCGCGGGTAGCCAGCGACAGCTCGTAATCACCGAAAGTGACCGATTCGTCTTCGCTACCCGGTGCCCCCGGTACAGCGGGTGCCTGGCGGCGCAGCACGGCCTTGACGCGGGCCATCAGCTCGTCCGGGTTGAACGGCTTGCCCAGGTAGTCGTCGGCGCCCAGTTCCAGGCCTTTGATACGGCTCAACTCATCGCCTTTTGCGGTGAGCATGATGATCGGGATCTGGTTGTTCTGCTGGCGCAGGCGCTTGCACGCGGACAGGCCATCTTCGCCTGGCAGCATCAGGTCGAGCACCACCAGGTTGAACACCTCGCGTTGCAGCAGGCGGTCCATCTGTTCGGTGTTGGGCACCGCGCGGGCACGGTAGCCCTTGCTGGTGAAGAAACGTTCCAGCAGGCTGCTAAGCCCCGGGTCGTCGTCGACGATGAGAATCTTGTCACCTTCAGCGGTGTTTGCGGTGCCGGTCATGAATAACTCCTCTGATATCGCCGCGCATTATGGCGTAGCCATTGCTGCACGTTGCGTGAGCATTGTTAGCAGATTTTTCCCCGGGCGCCAGTTCCGGCTGGCCGGGCGCCATCACCGCAAGCCGTTTGCGATGGGTATAATGCGCGGCTTTCATCCAGCGCCACCGGGCGAAAAGCCCACAGGCGACCCCCGTATTCACAAATGTCAGGTGGTTTACATGGACAGCATCAACAGCCGTATCGCCGAGGAACTGGGCGTACGCCCCCAGCAGGTCGAGGCGGCCGTGGGCCTGTTGGACGAAGGCTCGACCGTGCCTTTCATCGCCCGTTATCGCAAGGAAGTGACCGGTAGCCTGGACGACACCCAACTGCGCCATCTGGAAGAGCGCCTGCGTTACCTGCGCGAACTCGACGAGCGCCGCGCCAGCATCCTGTCCAGCATCGAGGAACAAGGCAAGCTCACCCCGGAGCTGGCCCGCGAGATCAAGCTGGCCGACACCAAGACCCGCCTCGAAGACCTGTACCTGCCGTACAAGCAAAAACGCCGCACCAAGGGCCAGATCGCCCTGGAAGCCGGCCTGGGCGAGCTGGCCGACGGCCTGTTCAACGACCCGACCCTGGCACCGGAAAGCGAAGCCGCACGCTTCGTCAACGCCGAAAAAGGCGTGGCCGACGTCAAGGCTGCGCTGGAAGGCGCCAAGTACATCCTCATGGAGCGTTTCGCCGAAGACGCCTCGCTGCTCGAAAAACTGCGCAACTTCCTCAAGCAGGAGTCGGTGCTCAGCGCTCGCGTGGTAGCGGGCAAGGAAGAAGAAGGCGCCAAGTTCCGCGACTACTTCGCCCACGACGAACTGCTGCGCACCGCCCCGTCGCACCGCGCCCTGGCGATCTTCCGCGGGAGAAACGAAGGCGTGCTGAGTGCCTCGCTGAAAGTCGGCGAAGAGCTGCCTGGCACCCTGCACCCGTGCGAAGTGATGATCGGCAACCACGTCGGCATCGAAAACCGCAGCCGCCCGGCCGACAAGTGGCTGGGTGAAGTGGTGCGCTGGACCTGGAAGGTCAAGCTGTACACCCACCTGGAAACCGACCTGTTCGGCGAGTTGCGCGACAACGCCGAAGGCGAGGCGATCAACGTGTTCGCCCACAACCTGCACGACCTGCTGTTGGCCGCCCCGGCCGGCCCGCGCGCCACCCTGGGCTTCGACCCGGGCCTGCGCACCGGCTGCAAGATCGCCGTGGTCGATGCCACCGGCAAGCTGCTGGACCACACCACGGTCTACCCGCACGCGCCGAAAAACGACTGGGACCGCACCCTTTCCATCATGGCCGCGCTGTGCGCCAAGCACTCGGTGGAGCTGGTCGCCATCGGCAACGGCACCGCCAGCCGCGAAAGCGACAAGCTGGTGGCCGAACTGGTCAAAAAATACCCAGCGCTGAAAATTACCAAAATCATGGTCTCCGAAGCCGGCGCTTCGGTGTACTCGGCATCGGAACTGGCCGCCCGCGAGTTCCCTGACCTGGATGTGTCGATCCGTGGCGCCGTGTCGATCGCCCGCCGCCTGCAGGACCCACTGGCAGAGCTGGTGAAGATCGACCCGAAATCCATCGGTGTCGGCCAGTACCAGCACGACGTGTCCCAGTTGAAACTGGCGCGTGGCCTGGATGCCGTGGTCGAGGACTGCGTGAACGCCGTGGGCGTGAACGTGAACACCGCTTCGGTGGCGCTGCTGACCCGTATCTCTGGCCTCAACGCCACGCTGGCACAGAACATCGTCGCCCATCGCGATGCCAACGGCCCGTTCGCCACGCGTGCAGCGCTGAAAAAGGTCAGCCGCCTCGGTGAGAAAACCTTCGAACAAGCCGCTGGCTTCCTGCGTGTGATGAACGGCGACAACCCGCTGGACGCCTCCGCAGTGCACCCCGAGGCCTACCCGCTGGTGCAACGCATTGCCGCCGACACCGACCGCGACATCCGTTCGCTGATCGGCGACAGCAGCTTCCTCAAGCGCCTGGACCCAAAAAAGTTCACCGACGAAACCTTCGGCCTGCCGACCGTCACCGACATCCTGCAGGAGCTGGACAAACCGGGCCGCGACCCACGCCCCGAGTTCAAGACCGCCACCTTCCAGGACGGCGTAGAAGACCTCAAGGACCTGGAGCCGGGCATGATCCTCGAAGGCGTGGTCACCAACGTCACCAACTTTGGCGCCTTCGTCGACATCGGCGTGCACCAGGACGGCCTGGTGCACATCTCGGCGCTGTCGGAAAAGTTCGTCAAGGACCCGCGTGAAGCGGTCAAGGCCGGCGACGTGGTCAAGGTCAAGGTCATGGAAGTGGACATCCCGCGTAAACGCGTCGGCCTGTCCATGCGCATGAGCGACACACCGGGCGAAAAGGTCGAAGGCAACCGCGGCGGCAACCGTGGCAATAGCGGCAACCGTCAGCAGCAGGCGCCGCGCCAGCGTGAGACCGCCACTGCCGCTCCGGCCAACAACGCCATGGCCGCCCTGTTCGCCAACGCCAAGCAGTTGAAGAAGAAGTGATGGACGTACCACGCGAATACGTCGAAAGCGCCTTCAGCCAACTGCTGGGCTGCCGCCTGCAACGCCTGGAAACAGGCGTTGCAGAGGTGGCCCTGGCGCTTGAGCCGCACTTGCGCAACCGTGGCCAGAAGCTCCACGGCGGGGCAATCTTCAGCCTGGTGGACATCGCGATGGGCCTGGCCTGCTCGGCCAGCCATGGCTTTGACCAGCAAAGCGTCACCATCGAGTGCAAGATCAACTACATGCGCGCCGTCAGTGATGGCGAAGTGCTGTGCACCGCCCGTGTGCTGCACGCCGGGCGGCGTACCCTGGTGGTCGACGCCGACGTAGTCCAGGGCGACAAGCTGGTGGCAAAAGCGCAAGGAACCTTCGCGGTTCTCTAGCTCACCAAGCTGTATCTGCGGTATTTTCAGCAGTGCGCTGGCACTGCTGGAACCGCGTAAACCAGGCGACAACGCCAGTTCCTTTCTTCCTACCCTTGTAGACCGTTATCTCTACCCCCATATTGGGGCGACTGACGCGTGAAGGAATACATCTTGAGCGACCTCCTCAACCGCCGCCTGAGCCTGCTCGGCGCCAATCTCCCCCTGCTCAAGCAGTGCCTGCACGGTATTGAGCGCGAATGCCTGCGCGTGACCGACGAAGGTCGCCTGGCCCAGACCCCGCACCCGGAAGCTTTGGGGTCGGCGCTGACCAACGAGCAGATCACTACCGACTATTCCGAGTCGCTGCTGGAGTTCATCACGCCAGCCCTGCCCGACCCGGCCAAGGTACTCGAAAGCCTCGAGCAGACCCACCGCTTCGTCTACAGCAAGCTGGGCGACGAATACCTGTGGAGCCCGTCGATGCCGTGCACGCTGCCGGCCGAGGAGGACATCCCGATTGCCGAGTACGGCACCTCGAACATCGGCAAGCTCAAGCACGTCTACCGCAAGGGCCTGGCCCTGCGCTACGGCCGCACCATGCAGTGCATCGCCGGTATCCATTACAACTTCTCGCTGCCCGAGGCCCTGTGGCCGCTGCTGCGCGAAGCCGAAGGCAGCACTGAAGACAACCGCGACTACCAGTCGTCGGCCTATATCGCCCTGATCCGCAACTTCCGCCGCTACAGCTGGCTGCTGATGTACCTGTTCGGCGCTTCGCCGGCCCTGGACAAAGGCTTCCTGCGTGGCCGCCCGCACCAGCTCGAAGAGCTGGATGCCGAAACCCTGTTCCTGCCCTATGCCACCAGCCTGCGCATGAGCGACCTGGGCTACCAGAGCAACGCCCAGGCCGGCCTCACGCCGTGCTACAACAACCTGGCCAGCTACACCGATAGCCTGCGCAAGGCCGTGGGCACGCCCTACCCGCCGTACGTAGAAGTCGGTACCCACGTGGACGGCGAGTGGGTGCAGCTGAACACCAACATCCTGCAGATCGAGAACGAGTACTACTCGAACATCCGCCCCAAGCGGGTTACCTACACCGGCGAACGGCCGATCCAGGCCCTGACCTCGCGTGGCGTGCAGTACGTGGAAGTGCGTTGCCTGGACATCAACCCGTTCCTGCCCGTGGGCATCGACCTGACCGAGGCGCGCTTCCTTGATGCGTTCCTGCTGTTCTGCGCACTGGAAGACAGCCCGCAGCTGGACAACGGCGAATGCGGCCAGTGCACCAGCAACTTCCTGACCGTGGTCAAGGAAGGCCGTCGCCCGGGCCTGGCGCTGCATCGCGATGGCCAGCCAATCAGCTTGAAAGATTGGGCCAGCGAGCTTATCGGGCGTATCCGGCCACTGGCCGACCTGCTCGACCAGGCGCAAGGCGTTGACGAGCACGCCAAAGCCCTGGATGCCCAGCAAGCCAAGGTTGACGACGCTTCGCTGACACCGTCGGCCCAGGTGCTGGCACGCATGACCGAACACGACGAAACCTTCGTCCAGTTCTCCCTGCGCCAAAGCCGGATCCACGCCGAAACGTTCCGCGAACAGCCCCTGAACAACGAGCAGCAACAGGCGTTCGAAACACTGGCCCGTGAATCGCTCGCCAAGCAATCGGAGCTGGAACAGGAAGAAGTCGGTGACTTCGACCTGTTCGTCGGTGCCTACCAGGCCAGCATCCTGGCGATCAGCAACTGATGACCCGTACCGCCACCCCGCGCAAGCCGCGCGCCAGCAGCCAGGCCAGGATCGAAGCGATCCTGACGGCTGCACGCGAGTTGCTGGCAGAGCAAGGGGTGGCGGCACTGTCCATCTACAGCGTGGCCGAACGGGCACAGATTCCGCCGTCGTCGGTGTATCACTTCTTCGCCAGTGTGCCAGCGTTGCTGGAAGCACTGACTGCCGACGTACACCGGGCCTTTCGCGAAGCACTGAGTGCACCGATCGACAGCAGCGCGTTCAGCACTTGGCACGAACTCTCACGGCTCATCGAAGAACGCATGCTTTGTATCTATAACGAAGATGCGGCGGCGCGGCAGCTGATCCTGGCCCAGCATGGGCTGAGCGAAGTGGTGCAGGCCGATCGGCAGCACGACATGGAACTGGGCGACTTGATGCACAAGTTGTTCGACCAGCATTTTCACCTGCCGGTGATGCCACTGGATGTGGATGTGTTTGCGTTGGCCATGGAACTGAGCGACCGGGTGTATGCGCGATCGGTGCAGTTGCACGAAGCGATCACCCCGCGCATGGCCGAAGAAGGCAAGCGGGTGTTCGAGGCGTATCTGGGGTTGTACCTGCCGCCGTTTCTGGCCAAGCGTTCAGGCTGAAATTGTTAGGGCTGCGAAGCAGCCCCGATATCGAGCAGCAGCATCACAGCTTGGCGATAGACACTTCAGTCGACTTCACGAAGGCAATCACTTCGCTGCCAACCTGCAACTCCAGCTCCTTCACAGAACGGGTGGTGATGACCGAAGTCACGATACCCGAGGCGGTCTGTACGTCGATTTCCGACAGTACCGGGCCTTCGAGGATTTCTTTCACGGTGCCTTTGAACTGGTTGCGGACGTTGATGGCTTTGATAGTCATGATTTGATTCCTTCTGTATGGCTTCAGTCTGGTAAGTGAGTGAGTCAGTGCGCCCAACGCAACTGCGTGGGCAGAGGGGCTACAGGGTCCGGCTCGGGCGCAGTGCCCGGGGCCGACAGAACACGGTTGAGCACTTCGCTTTCCAGCGCGGCCAGGCGGTGCGAACCACGCGCCCGGGGCCGTGCCAGGTCGACAGTAAGGTCGAGCCCGACCTCGCCGTCCTCGATTAAAATCACCCGGTCAGCGACGGCAACGGCTTCGCTGACATCGTGGGTGACCAACAGCACGGTGAAGCCATGCTGACGCCACAGGCGCTCGATCAATTGCTGCATCTCGATACGGGTCAATGCATCCAGCGCACCCAGCGGCTCATCCAGCAGCAGCAGGCGTGGCTGGTGAATCAAGGCGCGGGCCAAGGCCACGCGCTGCTTCTGGCCACCCGAGAGGGCTGCCGGCCATTCATTGGCGCGATCAGCCAGGCCCACCGCCTCCAGCGCTTCCAGCGCACGTGGGCGCCAGTCACCAGACAGGCCCAGGCCAACGTTGTCGATCACCTTCTTCCAAGGCAGCAGGCGTGCGTCCTGGAACATCAGGCGGGTTTCCTCACGGGCCTCTTCCAGCGGCGCAGCACCGGCCAGCAGTTGGCCGGCGGTGGGTTGATCGAGCCCGGCCAGCAGGCGCAGCAAGGTGCTCTTGCCGCAGCCGCTGCGGCCAACGATGGCAACGAACTGGCCGGCCGGAATGTGCAGGTCGATACCTTTCAGCACTTCGCGCTGGCCAAAGGTCTTGCGCAGGCCATTGGAGGCCAGCGGGATGCCACGCAACAGGCGAGGTGGCTGTTCCTTGAGCACGGTCATGCACCCTCCTTCCTGGCTACTTGATAGGCCGGGTGCCAGCGCAGCCACACACGTTCCAGGCCGCGAGCGGCGAGGTCGGCGAGCTTGCCAAGCACGGCGTACAGGACGATGGCCAGTACCACCACGTCGGTCTGCAGGAACTCACGGGCATTCATTGCCAGGTAACCGATGCCGGCGTTGGCCGAGATGGTTTCCGCCACGATCAAGGTCAGCCACATGAAGCCCAGCGCAAAGCGCACACCCACCAGAATCGATGGCAGCGCCCCGGGCAGGATCACCTGGCGGAACAGGCTGAAGCCGGACAAGCCATAGCTGCGCGCCATTTCCACCAATGCCGGGTCGACATTACGAATGCCGTGGTAGGTGTTCAGGTAAATCGGGAACAACGTGCCCAGCGCGACCAGGAAAATCTTTGCCGACTCGTCGATACCGAACCACAGGATCACCAGCGGGATCAGTGCCAGGTGCGGCACGTTGCGGATCATCTGCACCGAGCTGTCGAGCAGGCGTTCGCCCCAGTTCGACAAGCCGGTGATGAACCCCAGCACCAGGCCGATGCTGCCGCCGATGACGAAGCCCAGGCCGGCACGCCAACCGCTGATGGCCAGGTGGGTCCAGATTTCGCCGCTGCGCACCAGCTCGACACCCGCGCTGGCCACAGCGCTGGGTGCCGGCAGAATGCGCGTCGACAGCCAGCCAGCGCTGACCGCTAACTGCCAGGCTGCCAACAGCAGCACCGGCAGCGCCCACGGCGCCAGGCGCTGGGCCAGGTTGGAGGAAGTTGCACGACTCATGGCCCGGCCCTCAGCTCTGCGACACGGACTTGGGCAGGATGTCGTTGGCTACCATCTCGCCGAACGGGCTTACGTAGCCGCCGGTTTTCGGTTGCTCCGGGCGTTGTACATCGAGGTACGGGAACAGCAGCTCAGCAACCCGGTACGACTCTTCCAGGTGTGGGTAACCCGAGAAGATGAAGGTATCGATACCCAGATCGGCGTATTCCTTCACCCGTGCTGCCACAGTCGGGCCATCGCCCACCAGTGCGGTACCGGCGCCGCCACGCACCAGGCCAACACCCGCCCACAGGTTGGGGCTGACTTCCAGGTTGTCGCGGTTGCCGCCATGCAAGGCAGCCATGCGCTGCTGGCCCACCGAGTCAAAGCGCGCCAGCGAGGCCTGGGCGCGGGCGATGGTGTCATCGTCCAGATGCGAAATCAGCTTGTCGGCAGCGGCCCAGGCCTCTTCGTTGGTTTCCCGCACGATCACATGCAGGCGGATACCGAAGCGTACTTCTCGGCCTTGAGCGGCCGCTTTTTCGCGCACCTGGGCAATTTTTTCGGCAACGGCTGCCGGTGGCTCACCCCAGGTCAGGTACAGCTCGACCTGCTCGGCGGCCAGGTCCTGTGCTGCCTCGGACGAGCCGCCGAAATACAGCGGCGGACGTGGTTGCTGAATCGGTGGGTAGAGCAGCTTGGCGCCCTTCACCTGAATGTGTTTGCCGTCGTAATCGACGTTTTCGCCTTCCAGCACCTTGCGCCAGATACGGGTGAATTCGACCGAGGCTTCGTAGCGCTCTTCATGGCTCAGGTGCAGGCCATCACCGGCCAGTTCGTCCGGGTCGCCACCGGTTACCAGGTTGAACAGGGCACGGCCATTGGACAGGCGATCCAGCGTTGCCGCCTGGCGTGCTGCCACGGTTGGCGAAATGATGCCTGGGCGCAGGGCCACCAGGAATTTCAGTCGCTGGGTCACAGGGATCAGCGACGCGGCCACCAGCCAGGAGTCCTCGCAGGAGCGCCCGGTGGGGATCAGCACCCCGCCAAAACCCAGACGGTCAGCGGCTTGGGCGATCTGCTGCAAGTAACCGTGGTCGACCGCACGGGCGCCGTCGGAAGTGCCCAGGTACTTGCCGTCACCGTGGGTTGGGAGGAACCAGAAAATGTTAAGGCTCATTGGAGTTGTCTCCTCAAGGGTGGCTCAGGCCAGGGCGACGCCCCGGCACAGGCGAATCAATCAAGGCGCGCTAGCGACCTTGGCCGGGGGTGTCCAGATCACGTCCTTGATGCTCAGTGGCTTGGGTATCAGCTTGAGCGCCTGGAAGGTGTCGGCGATTTTCTGTTGTGCGGCCACGACCTCGGGGGTGAGCGGCGCTGCACCGTAGCCTTGGCGTTTGACCGAGGTCAGGGTGATGTCGGCGGGCAGGCCGAGCAGCGGTGCGACCTGGTCGGTCACTTCTTGCGGGTTGGCCTGGGACCACTCGCCCACGGCGCGCACTTCCTCGATCACGGTGTTGATCACCGCCGGGTGCCGGGTGGCGTAGTTGCGGGTGGCCAGGTAGAACTGGTGGTTGTCGACCAGGCCCTTGCCATCACGCAGGGTGCGGGCCTGCAACTGTTGCTCGGCGGCGGCCTGGTACGGGTCCCAGATGACCCAGGCATCCACACTGCCCCGCTCGAAGGCGGCGCGGGCATCGGCGGGTGGCAGGTAGACGGGCTGGATGTCGCTGTACTTCAGGCCGGCATCTTCCAGCGCGCGCACCAACAGGTAGTGAACGTTCGAGCCTTTGTTGAGGACGACTTTCTTGCCCTTGAGGTCTTTCACCGACTGGATAGCTGAGCCTTTCGGCACCAGGATCGCCTCGCTGTGGGGTGCTGGCGGCTCGTAAGCCACATACAGCAGGTCGGCACCGGCAGCCTGGGCGAATACAGGCGGGGTCTCGCCGGTTACGCCAAAATCGATGGAGCCGACATTCAGCCCTTCAAGCAGCTGCGGTCCACCGGGGAACTCGGTCCACTGCACCTGCACGCCCTGCTCTGCCAGGCGCTTTTCCAGCGTGCCCTTGGCCTTGAGCAGCACCAGGGTGCCGTATTTCTGGTAACCGATACGCAGGCTTTCGGCCTGGGCTTGGGTAATGGCGCCGAAGGACACAGCCGCCGCAAACAGGGCGACCAGACCGCGACGCAAGAAGACTGTGCGCATGGCGCTCTCCTGTACGTTTGGGTTCGGGTTGCACCTGCTTGCCTCGTTGTCGGGCGAGTAAGGTGGTGAAGCGGGTTGGGCCGGTCAGATGCTCCAGCGAGCGCTGATCAGGCGTTCATTCAGTACGCCGGGGGCCACGGGGCGTGGCCGACGGGCCAGGGCAACGTGGAAGGTTTCCAGCGAGTCCAGCAGGCGTTCTTCCAGTGCCGGTACCAACTGCGCGGGCTTCGTGCCGTCTGCGTAAGACACCTGGCTGTCGTCGGCGAAGATCCCTTGCAGGGTCTCTTGTGCCTTGAGTGCCGACAGCACGGGTTTCAATGCGTAATCCACCGCCAGCATGTGGGCGATGCTGCCACCGGTGGCGATTGGCAATACGATCTTGTGCGCCAGGGCGCGTTCGGGCAGCAGGTCGAGCAGTGTTTTCAGTGCACCGGCAAACGACGCCTTGTACACCGGAGTGGAAACGATCAGGCCATCGGCCTGGGCTACCAGCTGTTGGAAGTGCTGCACATGCGGGCTGTCGAAACGGGCATGCAGCAGGTCTTCGGCGGGGAAGTCACGTACCTGGAACGTCACCACTTCAACGCCACGGCCCTGCAGCCACTGGCGCGAACGCTCAAGCAGCGCGCCGGAGCGTGAACGAGGACTTGGGCTACCACCGATTGAGACGACCAGCATTGCAGCGCTTCCTTGTGTTCTGTTGAGGGAGACATTAACAGCTGCTACATATATCTAGAAATCATATTTTTTCATTTGTTTATTCTTTTTAGATACAAGACTTGACGGTTGTAGGAGGGCGTACATCGAGCGCCGCCCGCGCGGCGCATCGCGAGCTGTGCTCGCTCCTACGTTTGTTTCGGGCCAATTATTCCTGTGGAATTTGAGCGCAAACGCTTTGGTGTACTCGATATCGCGTCGTATGAACTAGGTGGTCGCGCGCGCCTGTCACAGGCGTTACTGGCCCGAAACAAACGTAGGAGCGAGCACAGCTCGCGATGCGCCGCGCGGGCGGCGCTCGATCTCACAGGCACCAAAAATCTATAGGCATAAAAAAGGGCCGTCGAAACGGCCCGAAAATCCCTGCTTGGCTAAGAGCAATGCAACGAGGAATCCTTTAACGATTAGGCTGCGGGGTCAGACGCAGGTAGGGTTTGACCGCCCGGTATCCTTTCGGGAAGCGCTGCTTGATCTCTTCCTCGTCCTTGAGCGAAGGCACGATCACCACCTCGTCACCGTCCTGCCAGTTACCTGGTGTGGCGACCTTGTGGTTGTCGGTCAGTTGCAGCGAGTCGATCACCCGCAGAATTTCATTGAAATTGCGCCCGGTACTGGCCGGATAGGTAATGGTCAGGCGCACCTTCTTGTTCGGGTCGATCACGAACAGCGAACGCACGGTGAGGGTGTCACTGGCGTTCGGGTGGATCAGGTCGTACAGGTCGGACACCTTGCGGTCGGCGTCGGCGATGATCGGGAAATTGACCACGGTGTTCTGGGTTTCGTTGATGTCATCGATCCAGCGGTGGTGCGAGTCGACCGGGTCTACCGACAAGGCGATGGCCTTGACCCCACGCTTGGCGAAATCATCTTTCAGCTTGGCGGTCAGGCCCAGCTCGGTGGTGCACACCGGGGTGAAGTCGGCCGGGTGGGAGAACAATACCCCCCAGCTGTTGCCCAGCCACTCGTGGAAGCGGATTTTGCCTTCGCTGGAATCCTGTTCGAAATCGGGGGCGATATCGCCGAGTTTGAGGCTCATGGGCTGCGGCTCCTTGGCTGGGTTCTGTACCGTATGGGTTCAATGTGCCTGCATTCGGTTAAAAACAAAAAGAATAAATAACGATTTATTTATAACCATAATGCATACGAATTCGTAGGCACAAAAAAGCCTCGCACTAGGCGAGGCTTCTGGTTCAGCTACGGCTTACAGGAAGTTGTAAGTGTAGTTGAAGATCAAACGGGTCTGATCTTGGTCAGCCAGCGAGCTGGTGCCAGTACCACGGTATACGCCGTGACGCAGGCTGGCGCCCAGGCCCTTGAAGGTGCCTTCCTGGATGACGTAGTCAACGCGGGCGTCACGTTCCCATTCGCTGAAGGTGCCGTTGCCATTGGCGTTCTTGCCATCTTCACCTTTCAGGTAAGAAACCGAAGCTTTCAGGCCAGGCACGCCCAGACGTGCGAAGTCATAGGCGTACTGACCGAACGTGGTGTTTTCACCGGCCTTGGCGAACTGGTTGATCATGCTGTCGGTGAACAGGTAGAAGCTCGAACCACCAGCACCTTCGTTGCGGCCATTGCCATCAACCACGTTGCCTTGGTTCAGCCAGACGAAACCACCGTCGTCATTGACGCGCTGGTGGCCGAGCAGGAACGAGTGGCCACCCAGGGTGTAGGTGAAGATCGCGGACCAGGTCTTGTTGTCGACCTCGCCAGTGTTCTTGGCATAACCGCCATTGTTGCTGAAGCGGTAACCGGCCTCACCGTTCTTGCCGTCGCTGCTGCTGTCGAAGTAGCGCAGGTCAGTCTTGAACGACTGGTCGTCAGCGATCTTGAACACGTGGGTCGCGCCCAGGAAGTGCTGCTTGTAGAAGTCTTCCAGGTTCGAGTAGTAGTACTGCAGGGTCAGGTCTGGCGTGAGCTTGTAGTCCAGGCCGCCGTAGCGGAACTTGTTGCTGTCCTGGGTAGCACCGGCTACCGACAGGCCGGTACGGTTGCTCGATGCACGGCCCATGGCGTGGGTCAGCTGACCGGCGTTGATGGTCAGGTTGTCGATTTCCTTCGACTGGATGGTGCCACCCTCGAAGGTTTGCGGCAGCAGACGGCCATCGTTGGAGACCAGGATCGGCAGGTTTGGCGCCAAGGCGCTACCGAAGTGAGCTTCAGTCTTGGAGAAGCGAGCTTTGGCGTTGGCGCCGAAACGGCCCCACTGGCTTACCGCAGAGCCATCGCTATCGTCCGGCATGAAACCACTTTTGTGGTAGCCGCGACCGCCGTCCAGCTGGATACCCCACAACGCCTGAGCATCGACACCGAACCCGACAGTGCCTTCAGTGAAGCCGGAAATGTAATCGAGCTTGAAACCCTGACCAGACTCACGCTGATCCGGGCGTGGATCGCTGTGGGTTTCACGATTGTCGTTGTTGAAGTACATGGTGCGCGAGCTGAGCGACAGTTTGCTGTCTTCAACGAAACCGGCAGCGCCTGCTTGTTGGGCGAGAACCCCCAGTGCCACGGCCAGAGCCAGGCTGGACTTGTACATAATTTGCTCCTCTACGTTCTAATTCTTGTGTATCTCTGGCGGCGAGGTCTGCTGCCCCGCTCACCGTGGATTGGCGATTTAGTCCCAAAGCGTGACTCATAAGTCAATCGTTTCTAAACGTTTCGAGACTTTGGTCTAAGACGCCACCTGCGCTACAGGATAATGACAATCCTATAAATCCAAAATGACCGTTTTATGAATTTGTAAGATTTTTACGGAATATGCTCGGAACCTTTACTGCCATTCGTTGTAGCAGCAACGCCATTCATAACATTTGGTTATTTGCAAACGTTTGCTCATAACCTAATTCCGTATCGTTCTATAGGGACGAAAAAGCCTAGCAGGTGCCTCAGCATTCGCCATTGAAGGTAATCAACGATCTTGGGCTTAAAGCATTTGGCTCCTAAGCTAATGCAAAAAAGTTATTTATTTTCAGATTATTAGATCATTTAGTCTTCTCGTCACCCATCACATCGATTGCCTGACGAGAGGTCCACCATGATCCCGCACGCTCCGCTGCGCCTGTTCGCCGCCCTGACCCTCGCCAGCACCAGCTGGTTTGCCCAGGCTGCCGACCTGACGGTGGCCTATCAGACCACCGTCGACCCAGCCAAAGTGGCGCAGGTAGACGGCGACTACGAAAAAGCCAGCAAGGCCAGCATCGACTGGCGCAAATTCGATAATGGCGCCGACGTAATCACCGCCGTGGCCAGCGGTGATGTTCAGATCGGCTATCTGGGTTCCAGCCCGCTGGCGGCTGCCGCCACCCGCAAGCTACCCGTCGAGACCTTCCTCATCGCCACCCAGATCGGTGCCGGTGAAGCGCTGGTCGCCCGCGACAGCATCAAGACGCCGCAAGACCTGATCGGCAAGAAAGTCGCTGTACCGTTCGTGTCTACCGGCCACTACAGCCTGCTGGCAGCACTTAAAAGCTGGAATATCGACCCGTCCAAGGTACAGATCCTCAACCTGGCACCACCGGCCATCATTGCCGCCTGGAAACGCGGTGACATCGACGCCACCTACGTGTGGGACCCGGCCCTGGGCGTAGCCAAGGAAAACGGCAAGGTGCTGATCACCTCGGGCGAACTGGCTCAGAAAGGCGCCCCCACCTTCGATGCCTGGATCGTGCGCAAGGACTTCGCTGAGAAGCACCCGGATGTGGTCAAGGCCTTTGCCAAAGTCACCCTCGATGCCTACGCCGACTACCGCAAGGACCCGAAAGCCTGGCTGGCCGACAAGGGCAACGTAGACAAGCTGGTGAAGCTGTCCGGCGCCAAGGCCAGCGACATCCCGGTCCTGCTGGAGGGCAATGTCTACCCACTGGCCGCAGACCAGGCCAATGCCCTGGGCGCGCCGACCACCCAGGCACTGACCGACACGGCCAATTTCCTCAAGCAGCAGGGCAAGGTCGACGCCGTGCTGCCGGACTACTCGCCGTACGTCAGCGCCAAGTTCCTCCCAAACTGATCCGGAGCCCGTCATGGCCTTGCTTGAACTGGAGCGCATCAGCGCACAGTACCCTGGCGCCAGCACCCCGGTGCTGGCCGACATCAACCTGAGCCTGGGCCCGCGCCAGCTGCTGGTGGCCCTGGGGCCGTCCGGCAGCGGCAAGACCTCGCTGCTCAACCTGATCGCCGGCTTCGTCGCCCCCAGTGGCGGGCGAATCACCCTCGATGGCGTACCGGTGCACGGCCCGGGTGCCGAGCGCGGCGTGGTGTTCCAGGACGATGCCCTGCTGCCATGGCAGAACGTGCTGGGCAATGTCGCCTTCGGCCTCGAACTGGCTGGCGTGCCCCGCGCCCAGCGTGAAGCCAAGGCCCGTGAAATGCTCGCACTCGTCGACCTGGATGGCTTTGGCGACCGACGCATCTGGGAATTGTCCGGTGGCCAGAAGCAGCGCGTAGGCCTGGCCCGCGCACTGGCGGCCGATCCAAGGGTGTTGCTGATGGATGAACCGTTCGGCGCCCTCGACGCCTTCACCCGCGAACAGATGCAGGAACTGCTGCTGCAGGTCTGGCAACGCACCGCCAAACCGGTGTTCCTGATTACCCACGACATTGAAGAAGCGGTGTTCCTCGCCAGCGAGCTGGTGCTACTGGCACCCAACCCGGGCCGCGTGGTGGAGCGCCTGCAACTGGACTTCGGCCAGCGCTATGCCGCTGGCGAATCGGCCCGGGCGATCAAATCCGACCCACGCTTCATCGAAACCCGCGAGCATGTGCTGGCGCGGGTGTTCTCCCAACGCCAAAGCCTGCAGGAGCGCGCATGAGCAGCCTGGACCTGCCGGTTGCCGGCAAGCACGACACCCAAAGCCGGCCTGTTGCAACAGCGCGCCGCCAACTCTCTACCCGCTGGATCAGTACCCTGACCCTGGCCAGCCTGCTGCTGGTCTGGTGGCTGGTGACGGCCGCCGGCTGGATCGAGCCCCTGTTCCTGCCTTCGCCCGGTGACATCCTGGCCAGGGCCTGGACCTTGCTGACCCAAGGCTACATGGACGCCAGCCTGTGGCAGCACCTGGGCGCAAGCCTGGGCCGCATCGGCCTGGCACTGGTGGCCGCGACCCTGACCGCGATCCCGGTGGGCATCGCCATCGGCTACAACCGCGTGGCCCGTGGCATCCTCGACCCGCTGATCGAGTTCTACCGGCCGATACCGCCGCTTGCATACCTGCCGCTGATCGTCATCTGGTGCGGCATCGGCGAGCTGTCGAAGGTGCTCCTGATTTACCTGGCGATCTTCGCCCCCATCGCCATTGCCACCGCCACCGGCGTGCGCACGGTCGACCCCGCCAAGCTGCGTGCGGCGCAGTCGCTGGGCGCCACCAAGGCCCAGCTGATCCGCCATGTGATCCTGCCCAGTGCATTGCCCGACATCCTTACCGGCATCCGCATCGGCCTGGGGGTCGGCTGGTCGACTCTGGTGGCCGCCGAACTGATTGCGGCCACCAGCGGCCTGGGCTTCATGGTGCAGTCGGCGGCGCAGTTTTTGGTCACCGATGTGGTGGTGCTGGGCATCCTGCTGATCGCCCTGATCGCCTTCGCCCTGGAAATGGGCCTGCGTGCCCTGCAACGCAAACTGGTGCCCTGGCACGGACAGAGCCACTGATTGCCGACTGACCATGCCGGCAACCCGGCGCCTAGAACGAGAAAAGACATGAGCCTGACCGTTACCCCCCTCAGCCCGGCCCTCGGCGCTCAGATCAGCGGCGTGGATATCAGCCGCGAGATCTCGGCCGAACAGCGCGATGCCATCGAGCAGGCGCTGCTCAAGCATCAGGTGCTTTTCTTCCGCGACCAGCCGATCAACCCGGAACAGCAAGCGCGCTTTGCCGCCCGCTTCGGCGACCTGCACATTCACCCGATCTACCCCAACGTGCCGGAAACCCCGCAGGTGCTGGTGCTCGACACGGCGGTGACCGATGTACGCGACAACGCCGTGTGGCACACCGACGTGACGTTCTTGCCAACCCCAGCACTGGGCGCGGTGCTCAGCGCCAAGCAGTTGCCGGCTTACGGTGGCGATACCCTGTGGGCCAGCGGCATTGCGGCGTTCGAAGCCTTGTCGGCACCGTTGCGCGCAATGCTCGACGGGCTGACCGCCACCCACGACTTCACCAAGTCGTTTCCGCTGGAGCGCTTCGGCACCACGCCGCAAGACCTGGCGCGCTGGGAGGCGACACGGCGCAACAACCCGCCGCTGTCACACCCGGTGGTGCGCACGCATCCGGTGAGCGGGCGCAAGGCGCTGTTCGTCAATGAAGGGTTCACTACACGCATCAATGAGCTGAGCGAGCTGGAAAGCGAAGCGCTGTTGAAGCTGCTGTTCGCCCATGCGACGCGGCCGGAGTTCAGCATTCGCTGGCGTTGGCAGGAGAATGACGTGGCGTTCTGGGACAACCGCGTGACCCAGCATTTTGCGGTGGATGACTACCGGCCGAACCGGCGGGTGATGCACCGGGCGACCATCCTGGGGGATGCACCCTTCTGACAGATTTTGGGAGGCCTTCGGCCTCCTTTCGCGACACAAGGCCGCTCCTACAGGAGATGGCGTACCTCTGTAGGAGCGGCCTTGTGTCGCGATGGGCCGCAAAGCGGCCCCGGCGATCTAACGGACCAGATGCAGGTACTGCATGTGCCGCTCGTACTGGTCCAGGATGTCGTTGATGATCTGCTCCTTGCTGTAGCCCACCAGGTCATAGTTCTGGCTGCCTTCGCTCAGGTGCACCTCCGCCCGGTAATAACGGCGGTTCTTCAACTCCTGCGTGCCCAGCCCACCCAAGGCGAATGACGGTGTGAAATACCCACGCATCTGCACCTGGTAGATGAACGGCTGCTCCTCGCCATGGCCAATCTTCAGGCTGACGTTGTCGTGGCTCGGGTCATCCTGGGTGATCAGCACCAGCCCCTTCTGCTCGAACACCTCACGGACCTCGGCAATCGCCGGGCGCACTACGTCGTCCATGAAGCGGTACACCTCATCACGCGACGGGAAATGCACGGCATGGCTCAGGCGCTGGCGCCAGCCACCTCGACCGCGACGTGACTGGGCGAACGGGGCCAGTGAGTGCATCTGCGCGATCTGCCGCTGCGACTCCAGGTAGAACGCCTTGTGCAGCCCCCACATCATGCACAACAGAATCAGCGAGAACGGCAGCGAGGTCAGTACCACCGCCGACTTCAGCGAGTCGATGCTGCCCGCGAACAACAGCGCACTGGTGATCAGCGCGGTCATCGCGCCCCAGAAGATGCGCAGCCAGTTCGGCCCGTCCTCATCGGCTTCACCCCCCTTGGCCGACAAGGTCGACAGCACCACGGTGCCCGAGTCGGCCGACGTGACAAAGAACACGAAGCTGATGAACACCGTGGTGGCGATCACCGCCTTGCTCCAGGGGTAAGTCTCCAGCAGCAGGTACAGGCTCATCGACGGGTTATCCAGTGCCGACTGGCCCAGTGCGGTCATGCCATGGTTGATCACCTGGTCCAGCGCGCTGTTGCCGAAGATCGACATCCACGCCAGGGTGAACCCCAACGGGATCAGCAGCACGCCAAAGACGAACTCGCGGATGGTACGGCCACGGGAGATACGGGCGATGAACAGGCCCACAAACGGTGCCCAGGCAATCCACCAGGCCCAGTAGAACACCGTCCAGCCACCCAGCCAGTCACGGTTTTCGCCGTAGGCATACACATCGAAACTCTTGCGTGGCAAAGCGCCCAGATAGTCGCCAAGGTTCTGGATCAGCGTATTGAACAGGTGCTGGGTCGGCCCGGCGAACAGCACGAACAGCAGCAGTGCGCAGGCCAGGAACAGGTTGATGTCGCTCATCACCCGTACGCCCTTCTCCACCCCGGCAACGGCCACGGCGACCGCCGCGCCCATCATCAGGGTGATGAGGATCACCTGCACCCACTGGCTGTGGCTGATGCCGAACAGGTAGTCCAGGCCCGCATTCAGGTGCAGCACGCCAAAGCCCATGTCGGCCCCCAGGCCGAACACCGTGGCGATGATGCCGAAGCCATCCACTGCGTAGCCGATCGGCCCGTTGATGCGCTTTCCGATCAGCGGGTACAGCGCCGAACGCAACGCCAGCGGCAGGTTGTGCCGGTAGGCGAAATAGGCCAGGGCCATGCCGACGAAGGCGAACACCCCCCAGCCATGCAGGCCCCAGTGCAGGAACAGAATCTGCATCGCCTGGCGCCCGGCCTCTGCCGTGCCCGCTTCGCCCTGGGGCGGCTGCAGCATGTGGGTGAGCGGTTCGGAAACACAGAAGAAGAACAACGTGATGCTGATACCAGCGGCAAACAGCATGCCGGCCCACGACAGATAACTGAACTCGGGTTCGTCGTGGTCGGCACCGAGCTTGATCTTGCCGTAGCCGGACAAGGCGGTGACCACCACGAAGACCAGGTACAGCGTCATGGCCAGCATGTAGTACCAGCCGACCGTGTTGGCCGCCCAGTTCTGCGCTGCCAGCAACCAGTCACCTGCGGCTTGCGGGTTGGAAATGACTACCAGGCCAAAAATGAGGATGAAACTTGCCGCGAAATAGAACACCGGAGGGTTCATGCGGATAGTGCTGTTGGAAGGGATCGGCGCACTCATGAGGTATGCACCTCGTCGAATGACGTGAGGTTCGGAATGAACGGGTTCAGCAAAGGAATCCTCCTGTTGAACACCGGCAGCGGACCAGCGTTTTTCATTGAACAAGCGTTCAAGTTAAACATGGATCGAATTTCATTGCGAACCGGGGCGCCGATTGGCGCCCTCTCGTTCCAGCCTCGTCGCGGCCTACCGCAAGGTTAGATCAGTTCTTGTCCTGGCAATCCAGCTGCAGGTTGGCCTGGGTAATGTTGCTTTCAGCCGGCACACTGCGGGTCAGCCACACATTGCCGCCAATGGTCGAACCTTTGCCGATGGTAATGCGCCCCAACACCGTGGCCCCGGCATAGATCACCACATCGTCCTCGACAATCGGGTGCCGTGGCAGGCCTTTGTGCAGGGTCCCCGACTCATCGCTCGGGAAGCGCTTGGCGCCCAGGGTCACGGCCTGGTAGATGCGCACGCGCTCGCCGATGATCGCGGTTTCGCCAATCACCACACCGGTCCCGTGGTCGATGAAGAAGCTCGGGCCAATCTGCGCGCCGGGGTGAATGTCGATACCGGTGGCCGAATGCGCCAGCTCCGAGCTGATCCGCGCCAGCAGCGGCAAGCCGGCCTGGTACAGGTGGTGCGCCAGGCGGTGGTGGATGATCGCCAGGATACCCGGGTAGCACAGCAGCACTTCATCCACGCTGCGCGCTGCCGGGTCACCGTGGTAGGCGGCCAGCACGTCGGTGTCGAGCAGTACGCGCAGTTCCGGTAGCGCAGCTGCAAAACCCTGGATCAGGCTCAGCGCATGGGCATCGACGCCAGCCAGCTCAGCCTTGCTTTGCCGTGCCGCATAGCGCAGTTCAAGGCGAGCCTGGGCAAGCAAGGCGGTCAGCGCGGCATCCAGGGTATGGCCGACGTAGAAATCTTCGCTCTCTTCGCGCAAATCGACCGGGCCAAGGCGCATGGGGAACAGCGCGCCGCACAGTTGCTCCAGAATCTGCCGCATCGCCTCGCGCGACGGCAACTCGCGCCCGCCCTGCTCGCCAATGCTGCGGCCATTACGGGTGCGCCATTGCTCACGGGCGCCGCGCAGGCCACTGACGATGCTCTGCAACTGCCAGTGCGCGGATGAAGGTTGTTCGCTCACGGTTTTCTCCTGCCGTATAGGCCATCTAATGGTGTCGCCAGGCCCGCGAAGAGGCCGGGCCTGACTACATGCGATCCACTCTACGGCAAATCAGCCCCTTGGAAAAAACAACGCTTTATTCCATCCTGCGCTAAGTCAGGCATAAGCCGCGATGACGGCACAGGCATCCTCGCCTACCCTCAAAGCAGCCAGCTCCTGGCACCAATCAAAATGGAAATAACAAAATAATTTTTTAGTATTTCCTGGCCTAAGCAGCCAACCCTATAGTCGCCACCTCACTACTTACACAACAAGCGCGGGGCTCTGACATGTCGAAATTCGCCAAACCGCTACTCAATGCTACCCTGGCTGTTCTGCTGGGTACCGGCCTGCTCAGCCAGGCCTTCGCGGGCGAGCAGCTGAAGACCATCCAGGAAAAAGGCGTGATCAACGTCGGCCTGGAAGGCACCTACCCACCGTTCAGCTTCCAGGACGAAAACGGCAAGCTGACTGGCTTCGAAGTGGAGCTGTCCGAGCTGCTGGCCAAGGAGCTGGGGGTCAAGGCCAAGGTCCAACCGACCAAGTGGGACGGCATCCTCGCTGCGCTGGAGTCCAAGCGCCTGGACGTAGTCATCAACCAGGTGACCATTTCCGAAGAGCGCAAGAAGAAGTACGACTTCTCCGAGCCCTACACCATCTCCGGCATCCAGGCGCTGATCCTGAAGAAGAAGGCCGAGCAGTTGAACATCCACAAGGCCGCCGACCTGGCCGGCAAGAAAGTGGGCGTGGGCCTGGGCACCAACTACGAACAGTGGGTGAAAAAAGACGTGCCGCAAGCCGATGTGCGCACCTATGAAGACGACCCGAGCAAGTTCGCCGACCTGCGTAACGGCCGCATCGACGCCATCCTGATCGACCGCCTGGCCGCGCTGGAATACGCGCAAAAAGCCAAGGACACGGAGCTGGCCGGCGATGCCTTCTCGCGCCTGGAAAGCGGCGTGGCCCTGCGCAAGGGCGAGCCTGAGCTGCTCGATGCCATCAACAAGGCCATCGACAAGCTCAAGGCTGACGGCACGCTGGCCAAGCTGTCCGAGAAATACTTCGGTGCTGATGTCACCAAATGATCGCTGAAAGCCTGCAACTCGTTGTCGACTCCACGCCCTTCCTGCTGAAGGGCGCGGGTTATACGGTGCTGCTCAGCGTTGGCGGCATGTTCTTCGGCCTGGTGCTGGGCTTTGCCCTGGCGCTGATGCGCCTGTCGAAGATCTTGCCGCTGAACTGGCTGGCGCGGATCTACGTATCGTTTTTCCGCGGCACGCCGCTGCTGGTGCAGCTGTTCGTGATCTATTTCGGCATGCCGCAGATCGGCATCGAACTCGACCCCATCCCCGCCTCGCTGATCGGCTTGTCGTTGAACATGGCGGCCTACATCTGCGAGATCCTGCGCGCAGCCATCTCCTCGATCGACCGTGGCCAGTGGGAAGCGGCCGCCAGCATCGGCATGACCCGCGTCCAGGCCATGCGCCGGGCGATCCTGCCACAAGCCTTGCGCACTGCGCTGCCACCGCTGGGCAACAGCTTCATTTCGCTGGTCAAGGACACCGCCCTGGCCGCCACCATCCAGGTGCCCGAACTGTTCCGCCAGGCGCAGCTGATTACCGCACGCACCTTCGAAGTGTTCACCATGTACGTGGCGGTCGCGGTCATCTACTGGGTGCTGTGCAGCATCCTCGCGCACTTCCAGAACCGCATGGAAGCGCGGGTCAACCAGCATGACCAGGAGCACTGAGCATGATTGAAGTCAAAGGCCTGACCAAGCGGTTCAAGGGCCAGACCGTGCTCAACGGTATCGACCTGACCGTACAGCCCGGCGAAGTGGTGGCCATCATCGGCCCCAGCGGCTCGGGCAAGACCACCTTCCTGCGCTGCCTCAACCTGCTGGAAACCCCGGATGCCGGGCAGATCCAGATCGGCGCTATCAGCATCGATGCCAACCGCCCGCTGGGCGGGCAGCAAAGTGCAATTCGCCGTTTGCGCCAGCAAGCAGGGTTCGTGTTCCAGAACTTCAACCTGTTCCCGCACCGCACCGCCCTGGAGAACGTGATCGAGGGGCCGGTGATCGTCAAGAAGACGCCCCGCGAGCAGGCCATCGACCTTGGCCGGCGCCTGCTGGCCAAGGTTGGCCTGGCAGGCAAGGAAGACGCCTACCCCCGGCGCTTGTCCGGTGGTCAGCAGCAACGGGTGGCTATCGCCCGTGCCCTGGCCATGGAGCCGGAGGTGATCCTGTTCGACGAACCCACCTCGGCACTGGATCCGGAGCTGGTAGGTGAAGTGCTGGCGACCATCCGCGGCCTGGCCGAGGAGAAGCGCACCATGATCATCGTCACGCACGAAATGAGCTTTGCCCGGGATGTGGCGAACCGGGTGATCTTCTTCGACAAGGGCGTGATCGTGGAACAGGGTGAGGCCAAGGCGCTGTTTGCGGCGCCGAAGGAAGAGCGCACACGGCAGTTCTTGCGCAAGTTCCTGGGTACTGCCGCCTCCGAGTAAACCTGCTACGGCCTCTTCGCGGGCAAGCCCGCTCCCACACGAACCTCAGCGCTTCCAAGGCTGGTGGGGATCCTGTGGGAGCGGGCTTGCCCGCGAAAGGGCCGGTACATCCCCAGCAAATCCCTCTTCTATAGATATTCCAAATAGTTAGTTCATAAACTTTTTATAAAGCATTAGGGTATATAAACCGGACCACCGGACCAGCACATATCTGTCGCGATCAGCTGTAGCGGCACAACTTTTTTGTGAGGTCAGGAATGGTCAGGATCACAATCACCCCAGTGCGTAACGCCAGGGCATTGAGTGCAGCCAAGGAGCGGTACTGATGTCCAGCCAGCCAAACACCCAATTCAACAGCGATCTCGACAGCTCGCCCCTGCTGCTGCCGGCCAAGGTGCTGCGCAACGACGCCGAAGCCTTGCAAGCGGCCCGCGAACTGGCTGAGGTCGCCCGCGAGCAGGCCGCACGCCGCGACCAGCAACGCAAACTGCCTTGGGCCGAGATCGAACTGTTCACCCGCAGCGGCCTGGGCAGCATCAGCGTACCCAAGGCCCACGGCGGCCCCGACGTGTCGTTCGAAACCGTTGCCGAAGTGTTCCGCCTGATCAGCACCGCCGACCCGGCCCTGGGGCAGATCCCGCAGAACCAGTTCGGCATGCTGCAACTGATTCGCCTGACAGCCACCGAGGCGCAACAGGCGCTGATCTTCCGCAGCGTGCTCGACGGTTGGCGCATCGGCAATGCCGGCCCCGAGCGCGGCACCAAAGACACCCTCACCCTCAAGGCCCGAATCACTCGCACTGGTGACAGCTATCGCATCAGCGGCGAGAAGTTCTATTCCACCGGCGCCCTGTTCGCCCACTGGGTGGCCGTCAAGGCACTGGACGACGAAGGCCGTCAGCGCCTGGCGTTCGTGCGCCGTGGCAGCCCGGGGCTGCGCATCGTCGATGACTGGTCCGGGTTCGGCCAACGCACCACTGCCAGCGGCACCGTGCTGCTGGACCAGGTGCCGGTCGACGCGGAGCTGGTGATCGACAACTGGCGCCAGCGTGATATCCCCAACATCCAGGGTGCGGCTTCACAGCTGATCCAGGCGGCAATTGATGCCGGCATAGCCGAAGCAGCAATTGATGATGCGATCACCTTCGTGCGCGAAAAGTCTCGCCCGTGGATCGAAGCCAACGTGGACCGCGCCAGCGACGACCCGTATGTCATCGCCGACATCGGGCGCCTGAAGCTTGAGCTACACGCCGCCGAAGCGCTGCTGCGCAAGGCTGCGCGGGTACTGGACGAAGTCAATGCCGCGCCAATCGACGCAGCCAGTGCGGCGCGAGCCTCGATTGCCGTGGCCGAGGCCAAGGTGCTGACCACCGAGATTTCCCTGCAAGCCAGCGAGAAGCTGTTCGAGCTGGCTGGCAGCCGCGCCACCCTTGCCGAGTTCAACCTCGACCGCCACTGGCGCAATGCCCGGGTGCACACCCTGCATGACCCGGTGCGCTGGAAGTACCACGCGGTGGGCGCTTACCACCTCAACGGCACCCTGCCTGCGCGGCATTCCTGGATCTGATTTGCTGCCTTTGGGGCTGCTGCGCAGCCCTTCGCGGGCTTGCCCGCTCCCACAGGATTACCACTGCCTGAACAGGCATCACTTTACCTGTGGGAGCGGGCAAGCCCGCGAAGGGCCGCGCAGCGGCCCCCGGAGAACACCATGACTACAAATATCATCACCAGCGATACCGAAGCCCTGAATGTCGCCGAAGACATCGCCCAGCAACTGCGCCGCGACAGCGCCCTGCGCGACCGCGAGCGCCGCCTGCCCCACGCCGAACTGGAGCTGTTTACCCGCTCCGGCCTGTGGGCCATCAGCGTACCCAAGGCCTTCGGCGGCGCTGGCGTGTCCAACGTCACCCTGGCCAAGATCATTGCCCGTATCGCCCAGGCCGACGGCTCGCTCGGGCAGATCCCGCAAAACCACTTCTACGGCCTGGAAGTGCTGCGGGTAAATGGCACTCCCGAGCAGCAGCAGCGCCTGTACGCCGAAGTGCTGGCAGGCAAGCGTTTCGGCAACGCCCTGGCCGAACTGGGCACCAAGACCGCCAACGAGCGCACTACTCGCCTGAGCCGTGATGGTGACGGTTTCCGCATCAATGGCCGCAAGTTCTACTCTACGGGCGCGATCTACGCCCAGCGTATTCCCACCTCGGTCATTGATGAACAGGGCGTGCAGCAGCTGGCCTTTGTCCCGGCCGACAGCCAGGGCCTGCAAGTGATCGACGACTGGAGCGGTTTCGGCCAGCGCACCACCGGCAGTGGCTCGGTGGTGTTCGACAACGTGTACGTCAGCGCTGCCGACGTCGTGCCGTTCCAGAGCGCCTTCGAGCGCCCTACCCCGGTCGGCCCGCTGGCGCAGATCCTTCATGCCGCCATCGACACCGGCATCGCCCGTGCCGCGTACGAAGATGCCCTGCACTTCGTGCGCACCCGCAGCCGCCCGTGGGTCGACTCCGGCCTGGACAAAGCCACGGACGACCCGCTGACCCTCAAAAGCTTCGGTCACCTGGCAATCCGCCTGCACGCCGCCGAGGCCCTGCTGGAACGCGCCGGTGAATACCTCGACCGCGCCCGCGACGACAGCACCGCCGACAATGTGGCCGCCGCCTCCATCGCCGTGGCCGAAGCACGGGCCATCAGCACCGAGATTTCCCTTGCCGCCGGTACCGCCCTGTTCGAGCTGGGCGGCAGCCAGGCCACCCTGGCCGAACACAACCTCGACCGCCACTGGCGCAACGCCCGCGTGCACACCCTGCACGACCCGGTGCGCTGGAAGTACCACGCCATCGGCAACTACTACCTCAACGATGCCAACCCGCCACGCCGGGGGACCATCTGATGGCCAAGCAGCTCCTGCTCAATGCCTTCAACATGAACTGCATCGGGCACATCAACCATGGGTTGTGGACCCACCCACGGGACACTTCGACCCAGTACAAGACCCTGGACTACTGGACCAACCTGGCACGCCTGCTGGAACGCGGCCTGTTCGATGGGCTGTTCATTGCCGACATCGTGGGCACCTACGACATCTACGGTCAGTCGCTGGACGTCACCCTCAAGGAGTCGATCCAGCTGCCGGTCAACGACCCGCTGCTGCTGGTTTCGGCCATGGCTGCAGTTACCCGCCACCTGGGTTTCGGCCTTACCGCTAACCTCACCTACGAGGCGCCGTACCTGTTCGCCCGGCGCCTTTCCACCCTCGACCACCTGAGCAATGGCCGGGTGGGCTGGAACATCGTCACCGGCTACCTCGACAGCGCCGCCCGGGCCATGGGCCTGGCGCAACAACCGGAGCATGACCGCCGCTACGACCAGGCCGACGAATACCTGCAGGTGCTGTACAAGCTGCTGGAAGGCAGCTGGGCAGACGATGCCGTAGTCGCCGACCGCCAGCAGCGCGTGTACGCCCAACCCGACAAGGTGCGCAAAGTCAGCCACCACGGCGAGTTCTACAACGTCGAGGGCTATCACCTGAGCGAACCCTCGCCACAGCGCACGCCGGTGCTGTTCCAGGCCGGCAGCTCGCAGCGCGGCCTGGCCTTTGCCGGCAACCATGCCGAATGCGTGTTCATCAGTGGCCAGGACAAAGCCGCCACCCGCGCCCAGGTCGACAAGGTGCGCGCCGCTGCACAGGCCGCCGGCCGCGACCCGCAGGCAATCAAGGTGTTCATGGGTATCACGGTGATCGTGGCAGCCACCGAGCAAGAGGCCCAGGCCAAGCATGCCGAGTACTTGCGCCATGCAAGCCCTGAAGCCGGCGTCGCGCACTTCGCGGCATCCACCGGCATCGACTTTGCGGCGTATGAACTGGACGAGCCAATCGGCTTCAGCCAGGGCAACGCCATTCAGTCCGCCACGCGCCAGTTACAAGACAACGCCTGGACCCGCCGACGTCTGATTGAGCAGCACGCCCTCGGTGGCCGCTACGTAACCTTGGTCGGCTCACCTGACCAGGTGGCCGAGCAGTTGATCGCGTGGATTGATGAAACCGGCCTGGACGGTTTCAACCTGACCCGCACCGTCACCCCGGAAAGCTTCGAAGACTTCATCGACCTGGTCATCCCGCAACTGCAGCAGCGTGGCCGCTACAAGACGGCCTACGCCGAAGGCACCCTGCGCGAGAAGCTGTTCCAGGCCGACCACCCGCACTTGCCCGCCGACCACCCTGGTTTGGCCTATCGCTTTGTCCCTTCCCCTGCCTCGACTGGAGTCCCGCACCATGCTTGAGAAACTGTTCCGGCCCGTCGCGGCCATTGCCCTCACCCTTGGCCTGTCCGCCCACGCCCTGGCAGCCGACCCACTGAAGATCGGCACCACCTCGGCCTTTGCGATCCCGCTGGAAGCCGCCGTGGAAGAAGCGCACAAGCAAGGCCTGGAAGTGAAGCTCATCGAGTTCAGCGACTGGATCGCACCCAACGTCAGCCTCAACAGCGGCGACATCGACGTGAACTACTTCCAGCACATCCCGTTCCTGGAAAACGCCAAGGCAGCTGCCGGCTTCAACCTGGTGCCTTACGCACCGGGCATCATCAACAACGTTGGCCTGTACTCGAAAGCGTACAAAAGCTTTGCCGAGCTGCCTGAAGGCGCCAGCGTGGCCATTGCCAACGACCCGATCAACAGCGGCCGGGGCCTGCAACTGCTGGCCAAGGCCGGGTTGATCAGCCTGAAGCCAGGCGTTGGTTACAAGGCCACCGAGGACGACATCGTCGCCAACCCGAAAAAGCTGAAAATCCTTCAGGTCGAGGCGGTTCAGCTGGTCCGCGCTTACGATGACGCCGACCTGGTGCAGGGTTACCCGGCCTACATCCGCTTGGCCAACACCTTCGATGCCACCTCGGCATTGCTGTTCGACGGCCTGGAAAACAAGGAATACGTGATCCAGTTCGTCATTCGCCCACAGAGCAAGGACGACCCGCGCCTGGCCAAGTTTGTTGACATCTACCAGCACTCGCCAGCCGTGCGTGCAGCGCTGGACAAAGCCCACGGCAAGCTCTACCAAGCCGGCTGGGAAGGCTGACATGAGCCAGGCCAGCGCGCTCAGGGCGCCTACCCCCCAACCATTGCCGCCAACGGTCAAGGAACAGGCCCTGCGCCCGGAGGTCAATGAAGCCCATGTGCGCTTCATCGGCCTGGGCAAGACCTACCCTGGCCAGGCACAACCGGCCTTGCAAGGCATCGACCTGAACATCCGCCATGGCGAGATCTTCGGCATCATCGGCCGCAGCGGGGCCGGCAAGTCATCGCTGTTGCGCACCATCAACCGGCTGGAGCAACCCAGCCAGGGCCGGGTGCTGATTGATCAGGTGGACATTGCCCCCTTCGACGAAGACCACCTGGTGGCGCTGCGTCGGCGCATAGGCATGATCTTCCAGCACTTCAACCTGATGTCGGCCAAAACCGTGTGGCAGAACGTCGAGTTGCCATTGAAAGTGGCCGGCGTGGCCAAGGCCGAGCGCCAGCGCAAGGTGCGTGAACTGCTGGAGCTGGTTGGCCTGCAGGAAAAACACCACGTCTACCCGGCGCAGCTGTCCGGCGGGCAAAAGCAGCGCGTCGGTATTGCCCGGGCGCTGGTACACGACCCCGAAATTCTGCTGTGCGACGAAGCCACCTCCGCGCTGGACCCGGAAACCACGGCCTCGATCCTTGAGCTGCTGCGCGACATCAACCAGCGCCTGGGGCTGACCATTGTGCTGATCACCCACGAAATGGCCGTGATCCGCGATATCTGCCACCGGGTGGTGGTGCTCGAACGTGGTGAAGTGGTCGAACAGGGCGAAGTCTGGCGGGTGTTCGGTTCGCCTCGCCACGAGGTCACCCGCACCTTGCTTGCGCCACTGCAGGCCAGGCTGCCTGCCGCGCTCCAAGCCAGCCTGCAAGCCAGCCCGGCGAGCCGCGACAGCGCCGTGGTGTTGAAACTGACGGTGCTGGACGAGCCTGAACTGTCTGCCCTGTTCAACGAACTGGGCGGGCGTGTGCGCCTGCTGCAGGGCGGCGTGGAGACCATTGGCGAACATGCCTTGGGCCAGCTGATCCTGTCGGTGCGGCACTCGCCGCATGACACGCATCAATTACTGGAGCGCGCCCGCCGCTGGGCCGAGGACGTGGAGGTACTGGGCCATGTGGTTTGATCGCCTGCTGGAAGGTTTGCTCGATACCCTGCTGATGGTCGGCGTGTCATCGCTGATCGCCCTGTTGGTAGGGGTGCCGATGGCGGTGCTGCTGGTCACCAGTGACAAGGGTGGCATCTTCGAAGCACCGCTGCTTAATCGCGTGCTGGGCGCCTTCGTCAACCTGTTCCGCTCGATCCCGTTCCTGATCCTGATGGTCGCGCTGATCCCCTTTACCCGCCTGGTGGTAGGCACTACTTACGGCGTATGGGCGGCGGTGGTGCCGCTGACCATTGCCGCCACACCGTTCTTCGCGCGGATTGCCGAGGTCAGCCTGCGCGAAGTGGACCATGGCCTGGTGGAAGCTGCGCAGGCCATGGGCTGCCGACGCTGGCACATCGTCTGGCATGTGCTCTTGCCTGAGGCGCTGCCCGGTATTGTCGGTGGCTTCACCATTACCCTGGTAACCCTGATCAACTCTTCGGCCATGGCCGGCGCGATTGGTGCGGGGGGGTTGGGGGATATTGCCTATCGGTATGGCTACCAGCGCTTCGACAGCCAGATCATGCTGACCGTGATCGCCATGCTGGTGGCGTTGGTGGCGTTGATCCAGCTGGGCGGGGACTGCTTGGCGAAAGGCTTGAACAAGCGTTGAATCCTTCGCGGGTAAACCCGCGAAGAGGCCTTCAATCCCAGCGAAGATCCCCAGCCGGCACCGGCCGCCCGAACCAATAGCCCTGCCCCAGCTGACACTGCTCCTGCAACAGGAAGCTGGCCTGCTCTGCCTGCTCGATGCCCTCGGCATGCACCTGCATACCCATGCTGTGGGCCAGGGCGATGATCACCCGCACGATCGCGATGTCGTCTTCATCATGCGGCAAACCGGCCACGAAGCCCTGGTCGATTTTCAGCTTCTGCACCGGCAAACGCTTGAGCCGCAGCAGCGATGAATACCCGGTGCCAAAGTCATCGATGGCCAAGGTCACCCCCAGCTCACGCAACCGGTGCAACTGCTCCAGTGCCACTTCCGGGTCTTCCATCACCGCGCTTTCGGTTACTTCGAGCTCCAGCAGGGCCGGGGCCAGGCCCGTCTCGTGCAGCACTTCGGCCACCTGCCGGTACAACTCGTGCTGGCCAAACAGGCGGCTGGAGATGTTTACCGCCACGAACGCCAGCTGCCGGCCTTCGGCCTGCCATTGCACCATTTGCTGGCAGGCCTGGCGCAGCACCCAGGTGTCGATCTCGGCAATCAGCCCCGTGCGCTCGGCAATCGGGATGAACTCGCCCGGCGGCACCAGGCCGCGCTGGGGGTGCTGCCAGCGCACCAGCGCTTCGACCCCGACTTGTCGGCCAGAAGCCAGGTCATGTACCGGCTGGAAGTACACCCGCAGCTCATCCTGCTCCAGGGCCCGGCGCAGCTCACCGGCGGTCTCTACCCGGTGCTGGGCATGGGCGGTCAGCTCTTCGGTATACAGCGCATAGCACGCCCGCCCGTTGCTCTTGGCTTTGAACAGCGCCGAATCGGCATTGCGCAGCAGTTGTTCGGCACTCAACGCATCGCTGGGGAACAGGCTGATGCCCGCACTGACACTGATGAACAGGCGATGGCCATCGAACTGGAACGGCTCGCGCATACGCTCGATGATGCACTGCGCCAGCTTGCCCGCCTGGCCGACCTGCTGACAGTTCTCCGCCAGCACGCCAAATTCGTCGCCGCCCAGGCGCGCCAAGGTCACGCCTGCACCCAGTACCTCACCCAGGCGCTCGCCCACCAGCTTCAGCAACTGGTCACCGATGGTGTGGCCCAGGCCGTCGTTGATGCTCTGAAAGTGGTCCAGGTCCAGCAACAACAGGGCACAACCGCGCTTGTTGGCCTGGGCCGACGCCAAAGCCTGCTCGACGCGGTCGGTGAACAGCAGCCGGTTGGGCAGGCCGGTCAGCGGGTCGTGGTGGGCCAGGTAGGCCAGTTCCTGCTCCGAATGCTTGATTGCACTGATATCACTGAATACCGCCACATAATGGCTCAGTTCACCATCGTCGTCGTGAATGGCGCAAATGGTCTGCCATTGCGGGTAGATTTCGCCGCTTTTGCGCCGGTTCCAGATTTCCCCGCTCCACTCGCCCTTATCGGCCAGCGTGGCGAAGATCTGCTCGTAGAACGGCACCCCATGGCGGCCTGACTTGAACTTGTTCGGGCGCTGCCCGATGACCTCATCCTGCTGGTAGCCGGTGATGCGCATGAACGCGCGGTTGACGTGCACGATCAGGCCCTGGCGGTCGGTGACCAACACCCCTTCGAGTGTGCTGTCGAACACCGCAGCCGCCATGCGCAGCCGCTCACGGTCTTCGCAACGCAAGCGGGCACCACGGCCGATGAAATTGAGCAGGCGCACCCGCGACACGTAAATCAGCAAGGCACTGAACAGCACCCACAGCACCACATTGATCTGCCGCCCCACGGTCACTGCGAGGGGATCGTCAGTCATGCCGTGCAGCACCACCTCGGCCAGCACCAGCCAGAGGATCGAGAGCACCACATACAGCGCAGCCATGCGCAAGGCGTCGCGAACGGAAACAGACATGTCGGGTGGAATAGCCCATCAGAAATAATGGGGCATTATAAAGGCTGAAACATGTCGTGACCTCCTATCTGAACAGGTGACTGGTTTTATTTCCCTCCCGGGGGATAATCAGCCCCTCCTCCTGCATTCCGAGGGTTTTTACACCTATGTGGTACAACGGCCTGCTCGACTTGTCGGCCTGGCAACTGGTCGGCATCACTCTGTTGATGACCCATGTGACCATCGTCAGCGTCACGGTCTACCTGCATCGCTACTCCGCGCACCGGGCCCTGGAGCTCAACGGCGCGCTCAAGCACTTCTTCCGCTTCTGGCTGTGGCTGACCACGGCGCAGAACACACGCGAGTGGACCGCCGTCCATCGCAAACACCACGCCAAATGCGAAACCCCCGACGACCCGCACAGCCCGGTGCACAAGGGCCTGAGCACGGTGTTGCGCAAGGGCGCCGAGCTGTACCGGGAAGAGGCGCGCAACCCCGAAACCCTGCGCATTTATGGCAAGAACTGCCCGGAGGACTGGATCGAGCGCAACCTCTATTCGCGCTACAAGCTGGGCGGTATTGCATTGATGGCCGTCATCGACCTGCTGCTGTTCGGCACCATCGGTATCACCATCTGGGCCGTGCAGATGATGTGGATTCCGTTCTGGGCAGCCGGCGTGGTCAACGGCCTGGGCCACGCACTGGGCTATCGCAACTTCGAATGCCGCGATGCAGCCACCAACCTGGTGCCGTGGGGCATCGTTATCGGGGGTGAAGAACTGCACAACAACCACCACACCTACCCCAACTCGGCCAAGCTGTCGGTCAAGCGCTGGGAGTTCGACATGGGCTGGGCCTGGATACGCCTGTTCTGCCTGTTGCGCCTGGCCAAGGTGCAGCGTGTGGCGCCGATCGCTCACCGGGTGGCGGGCAAGGCCAGCCTGGACATGGACACCGCCATGGCCATCCTCAACAACCGCTTCCAGATCATGGCGCAGTACCGCAAGCTGGTGATCGGCCCGCTGGTCAAGCAGGAGCTGGCCCGAGTAGACGCCTCGGTGAGTCACCACTTCCGCCGCGCCAAGCGCCTGCTCTCGCGTGAAACCAGCCTGCTGGAAGACCGCCACCACATGCGCATCGAGTCCATGCTTGCGCACAGCCAGGCGTTGAAGACCATTTACGAAAAACGCCTGGCCCTGCAGCAGATCTGGGCGCGTACCAGCGCCAACGGACACGACATGCTAGCGGCCATGAAGGACTGGGTACACGAGGCCGAAACCAGCGGCATTCATGCCCTGCGCGACTTCGCAGCGCAGCTGAAAACCTATTCCCTACGCCCCTCCGGCGCCTGACCGCCGTTAGTCGGCATGCCCCCTTTCGGGGCATGCCGTTCGGAACTTCGCCCCCTCGCCACCACTCCAACCCGCACATCGCCCGCGTGGCGGGCAGGATGCTGGCCGCACGCTTTCAAGTCGAGACCTGATTCGTGCACATGGCCAAGAACATTCCCACGATCCTGCCCGGTACCCCGCCTCCTGAAGCCGCCCAGACCCTGCTGGCCTTGCTCCACGCCCAAGGCGAAGTCGCCCGCCTGAGCGAACGCGAGCAACTGTTCAGTTCACTGCTCGACAGCGTCAATGCGGTGCTCTGGGCCTTCGACTGGGAAGCCCGCCAGGTGCTGTACGTAAGTCCCGCCTACGAGCGAATCTTCGGCCGCCCGGTCAGCCTGGTGCTGGCCGACTACAACGAATGGCGCGACAGCATCTACCCCGACGACCTGGAGTACGCCGAGCGCAGCCTGGCCCAGGTGCTGCTCAAGGGCTCGGTGGAGGACCGCGAATACCGCATTCTCAATGCCGACGGCCAGCTGCGTTGGCTGAGCGACAAGTGCTACATCAACCAGCAGCACGACGGCGACCGGGTGATCATTGTCGGCATCGCCGAAGACATCACCGAAAAGAAGCAGCTTGAAGGCGAGTTGCAACGCCTGGCCACCACTGACGTGCTGACCCAGAGCAGCAACCGCAGGCACTTTTTCGAGTGCGCCCAGCAAGCCTTCGACAGCGCCCGCGAAGCCGGTACGCCGCTGGCCTTCCTGCTGCTGGATATCGATGATTTCAAGCGCATCAACGACAGCTACGGCCACCAGGAAGGCGACCAGGTGCTGCAACGCATCGCCGACAGCGGCAAGGCCGTGCTACGCCGTGGCGACTTGTTCGGACGCATTGGTGGTGAGGAATTTGCGGCGGTGTTCCCGGGTTGCAATGCCCAGGCGGCGGAGCAGATTGCCGAGCGTTTGCAGCGGGCGATCCAGCGTTTGAGCTTCAATCATGAGGAGCAGACGTACAGCGTGACGGTGAGCCAAGGGCTGACCGAGCTGACGGATGAAGATATGACACTGGACAGCCTGTACGCACGGGCCGACGCGGCAATGTACCAGGCTAAACGGCAGGGCAAGAACCAGATAGTCTGCGGCTGACCGCAGCGCAGGCATGCGAGTCATCCCGAACCGGTCGTTGCAGCGCCGATCAACGGGTGCCTGATGACAAGTGAAGGCAATCCAAGCGCCTGCCTAATCTCAAGTCATCAGGGGTTCCAGTCACTTGCCTAGCAATCTGGCCCAGAACCCACGTTTTTCGCGCTCGGTTACTGGTGGAGATGGCAAATCTGCCTGCTCATGCAAAAGCGCCTGTGGATAATGCTCATGGCCGAGACAAAGCTGATCATCCAGTCCAAATACCTTGACCGCGACCGCAGCCTCGACGCACCAGCGACCAAAATACGCACCGCCAGCAAAGTTCTCATCGCCATAGCGATACCAGTAGGGGTGCTTGAACGCTGCAGCCTGTTTGTACTTGCCAGACCGCGCACCATTGCCGAGCTCGAGATACCAATGGTCAACAAAATCACGCAGCAGACTGGCTTGCTGGGGGCGCTCGGCATCGATCGCAGTTTGCAACCGCCCGTAGGGTTTAGGGTATAGCAACTCGCCGCCAATACACCGCTGTGGCGAACGGGTCGCTATTACGCGATCCAGCAGACTATCTTCACCTTCGTTGCCCACCAACCGGATCAACCGCTGCCACTGCTCGTCGGGAATTTCCAATACCAGCGCCAACGCCACCACCCAGAAGCAGGTAATGTAATGGTCATAGTTAACTCGCCAAGCATTACGGGTGTATACCTGATCTTCGGTCCACTGCTGCGCACCTAATGCCTGAGAGCGCTCCCAGGCATCGAGCAGCCCAGGAAAGTAGCTTGCCAGCGACGGGGTAGGCAGACCCGCCGAATAGCGACGCAACATCTGATGCCAATGATCCTGCGCCAATTCGAACAGATATTGCGGTGCATAGGATGGGTCGCCGAAAGGTTTGCTGGCTGTTTCCCAGCCAAGGGCGATGGATTCCTCACCGAAAGCGACCCACTCCGCCCAGTAGGCAGGATCGCCAAGAGGTGCACGCATTTTCATCACTTGATCCCCAGTAACTTGGAGGTAGCCGTCGGGTCGGCCACGTACTTGCCCGCCTTGTCCAACACCCCGACGGTCACATTGCCAAACGGGTCGGTATGAACCAACCACTTCTCAACGCGCCCGGCAGCCAGCGCTTGCCGGATATTTCTCGCTTCGCGCGCATCACCGCTTACCGACTCCAGAACGCGATTGTAGTTAGTGTTCGCCCCTGTCAACCAACTATCGCTCATCTGCATACCATCCTTGGTCTGCTTGAGCGTTGAAGAGCCAAACTTGTACTCAACAATCAGATAGTCCACATCAGGCTTGTTGACTTTGTACAAGTCATCGATGCCTGTCTGGCCGATGTCAGGCGCCCGACCAATTTTTTGCGCGCCGGGCACGATCTGCTGAATGCGCTCGCCGCCCATCAGGTCGCCAACGATACTTTTCTGTGCATTGCTCAACGCTCGGAAGTCCATGATCGGCGTGCCGTTGGGGTTGAATTGCCCCCCTTTGGCCAAGAGCTTTTCGAAACGCCCCATACCCGCCATGCTTTCCAGGCTACTGGTGCTCAGCTTGATGCCGACCGTGGCCAACTTCACGCCGCCCTTGGCGATACCACCCGCCCCCGTAGCGATGCTGCCCACCTGCCAGACCAGCTCACCCAGGTCACGTCCGAGCTGCAAGGCCTGGTCGTCCCCGCCCTGCTCAAGGGCCAGTTTCATGCGGTCGATCTTGTCGCTCAGTTCATTGACCACCTGATCACCGAATGCCTCACGGGCTGTGCGATCGGTGACCAAGGCCTTCATGCCATTGAGGCTATCGATAGGGTGGGCGAGCAACTGCGCTATCCCCTGGATATCGCTGAAACCAGCCTCGACCAAGCCAACGCCAATGCCCGTCTGGGTCAACAAGTCCTGCTTCTTGCTGATGAAGCCCCACTTGGCCGCGACCTGCATCTTGGCCAACAAACCGTCCGCCTCATCAACTTCTTTCTTCGCCTGCACCAGCTGCTGTGTCGCCAGCCAGTTGTTATCCACCGCCCCCGAAGCCGCACCCGTCGCAGTCGCGGCATCCAGACCGGTGGTGGCCGCAAGGCCGGTGACCAGGCTGACGATCAGGTTGCGTTTGGCTTCACGTTGGCGTTCGCTTTCGGTCGGGCTGGCTTCGGAGAACAACCCGGTCAGCAAGCTCGACGCTGCCGCGCCAGCCGCGCCGCTGCCACAGCTCTGGCTGCTGGCCGCCGCGCCGGCGCAGGCAACGATGCCGTGCAAGGCCGCATGCAGGGGCGAGCCTTCGACCAAAGTGCCGTTGGCCACCAGGTCACCGATATAGCCAGCGCCTTGCTGCTGTACGTAGTTGACCACCATGCTCTGCAGGAAGGCGCCGTTGCCGGCGCTGATATTGCCGCTGGCAGCCGCCACCAGGGCGGTGGTGATCTGCCGGTAGGTGCCACCGGAGCCCCAGTTGCCAGCAATGCCATCGGCCTGGCCGCGCAGCCTCTGGGCTTCGTCACGCAGGGCCTGCGCGACCTCATCATCGGTGCTGGAGCGCGCCTTGGCGTCGGCCTCGTCGGCGGCTTTGCGTTTGTCGTCAACTTCCTTGGCCTTGTTCGCCAGCAGGGTGCCGGCCTCGTTGGCAAAGGCATTGACGATCTCGAACCCGGCACGAATCTGCTCTTCATCGAAAATCGGCTTGAGCGCGTTGCTGCTGTCGCGATCGCTGGACACATCGCGGTTCAGCTCGGCAACCGTCTGTTCAGCGCCCTTGCCAGTGCGCTCGCGCTGGGCGGCCTCGTCGGTGATCAGGATCGAGCCACCGCTGATGCCGCTGCGGGTCACGCTGCTGGCACTGTCGCTGGCGCTGATCGCGATGGGCAGGCTGGCGCCCAGTTCATCTTCGTTGGTTGGCAGTTCGGTGCCGGGGCTGACCTTGCCGCCCGTCTGTACCTGGCCTTCCTGGTCTTTACCCGCAGCCTTCCAGCCGCCTCCGATATTGAATGTGCTGGCGTCGTATTCGGCCTTGTTGCGGATGTCGCTGCTGGTCAGGCTGGCGGTAACCAGGCGGTTGTTGCCGTCTTGCACGGCCTTGTCGCTGCTGGCAATGACTGCGCCGACCAAGTCGGTGTTGCCGCCCACACGCACATCGAAGCCGCCATCACCGGCCTTGAAGCCGGACTGCTCGGTGACGCTGGCGTAGTCCGAGTCCATGTTGGTGCCGCCAAAGTTGGCGCTGGCGCCGTCCACCGACACCGAGCTGACGCCCGCGCAGAACGGCGGGATGCACAGGCTGAGGCCAAAGCCCATGCTGCTCTCTTCAACCTTGAAGGCGTCGGTGTCTTGCAGGCTTTCGATGTTCAGGTCACCGCCCACATCGGCGATCACCTGCTGGCCGCTGATCACCGCGCCGCGCAGGTTGGTGTCGCCACCGGAAATCAAAGTGGCCGTGTTACCGGCCTGCACATGGCTGTTGGTGTGGGTCAGGGTGTCACCGTCGGCTTCGCCACGGTTGCCGCTTACCCCAAGGTCGAGGGTAAAGCCGTTGCGGCTGCCACCCAGCGAAAAGCCTATGCCTACGCTGGCACTGCTGCCTTTGCTGTCGCTGTCCTGCTGGCTGGTGTTGCGTGCGGCAAGCAGGTTGATATCGCCATCGGCCACCAGAGAGGCGTCGCGGCCGGCACGAATGTCGCTGCCCTGCACGGTGATATCGCTGTCGCTACCCGCCCCGCTGGCGTGCAGGCGTACGTCGTTGCCAGCGACGATGGTCGAGCCCGCAGCAGCATCGCTGTGCTGCACCGTGGTGCTCTGCTGCTGTTTGGTACCCAGCGACAGGCTGATGTTGATGCCACCGGCCATGCCCGGGTCTTGCGCGACGGCGGTCGCGGCATTGTTCACCGCCAGTGCCGTGGTCGCCGCCGCCAGCGCCTGCATGCGGCCATCCTCGGTTTTCTTCGAGGCGTCGTGCATCTGCTGGCTGGTCTGGATGGCACTGATGACCGGGTTGGTGATGGTCAGGGTGAAACCGGTCTGCTTGAAGCGTGTTTCACGGGTGCGGTCGGTGGTTTCACGGGCTTCGGTGATTGCAATCTGCTGGGCCAGCACGTCGATATCGCCCTTGGGCGCCATCACATCGCTGCCCACCTGCCGGTACTGGCGGCCGGCGTCGATCAGAATGTCACCCTCCGTGCTGCCAACGGTGCTGGCACGCGCGGTCTCACGGGTGGTGAGGTCCTTGACGCTCTGTTCCTGGGTGCCCAGCGTGACCGCGATACCGCCACCACTGAACAGGCCACTTTTCTTGGTGGCCTTGTCATGGCGCTCGCTGCTGCTTTCGCTGGCGGCTTCGATATTGATATCGCGGTCAGCCGCCAGCACGGTCTGGCTCGTGGATACCACATCGCTGCCGCGCACATTGATGTCGCGGCCCGCCTGCAGGTAAGCCTGCTCGGCACTGAGCGTGCTGCCGCTGGCCTGGCTCTGGCTCACAGTGTCACGCAGGGTGGTGGTCTTGCTGGAGAACAGCCCGTTACTACCCTTGAACTTGTGGGCCTCATCGGCGAACTGGTACTGCTCGGATGCGGCCAGTGTCAGGTCGCGCCCGGCGTCGGCCAGCACCATGCCCTGCTCGCTGCTCAAGGTAGCGCCGCGGGCCGCGATATCCTGCCCAGCCTGGACCCGCAGGTCGCCGGTTGCCTGCACCGTACTGCCCGCCTCACCACGGCTGGCCTCGTTGCGCCAGTTGCTGGAGTTCCACACCAGCGACTGCTGGTGGCTTTCGCCAAGCGTGGTCAGGTTGACGTCACGCCCGGCTTCAAGCTGGGTGACGCCCCCTGCGCCGGTGTTGACCACCTGTGCTGCAGCCAGGTTCAGGTCGTTGCCGGCCGACACCCGCATCGTGCCCTCGGCGCCGCTGACAAACAACCCGGCGACCCGCGACACGTTGGTGCGGCTGCCTTGTTCGCTGCTGCTGTCGCGGGTCAGCGAACGCACATTGATATCCTGCCCGGCTTCGATGGCCAGGCTGTCGGTGGCACCGATCAGGCCGCCGAGGTTATTGAGGTTGTCGCGGGTCTGCAACGACACGTTGTTGGCCTGGATGCGCCCACCGAGGTTGTCGATGTTCTGCGCGGTCAGCGCCATCACGCTGCGCCCACCCAGGCTGCCGCTGTTGAGCAGGTCGCCACTGAGGTCGAGCTTGAGTTGCTGGCCGGCGATCAGGGCACCATTGCCAGTAAGGTCGCCTTCACGTACCCGCACATACACCTGCGGCACCAGCACCTGGCGTGTCTCGCCGTTGGCCAGGGTTACCGAGCGCTGCACCAACCAGACGATATCGCTGGTCAGTTGGGCCATTTGCCCGGCAGTCAGGGCCACGCCCGGCACCAGGTTCCAGTCGTTGGCCAAGGTTACTGCATTATCGATCAGCGCCCGGTACTGGGTTTCGTCGCTGGCATAACCCTCGAGGAAGCGGCGCCCGGTGAGCTGGGCAATCTGTTCGCGGATCAGCTTCTGTTCGTAGAAGCCATCGCCCAGGCGCAGCTGGGTGGTGGCCGGGTCGACCTGCAGGCGGTCGAGCATGTAGTCCGACGACAGCCACTGACGGTAGCTGGTGAAGCGCGGGTCCGACTCGATCAGGTAACCCTGGGTGCCTGCAGGGTTGGTCTGGAACAGGCTGTTGCTCGGCAGCGCCAGGCTCGGCGCGCCGCTGCGCACCAGGTTGGCCACGCCCTGGCCGTCCTCGAGTTTCACCTCTACCACGGCGCCCACCTGGTGCTGCTCGCTGACCTGGGCGTCCACTTGCCCGACTGCCGCGACCTGCTGGCCCACCGCTTGTTGCTCGCGCCCGTTGATCTGGGTGCCGCTGCCACTGATGGTGGCGTGCTCGCCATACTCGGTGGGGGTGAGCTCGATGTCCTGGATCAACGGTGCCGGGCGATAGGCGGTGACGCTGGTGCCTTGGCGATCACGCCCCTTGCGCTGGATACGGTAGAAATTGGTGGCGGTACCGGCGTCCGTGGTTACGCGCTGGCCATCCACCTCGGTGTTGGTCACCGTGGCTGCCCCGGCCTGCAACAGGCCTCCCGCGAGGATGCGGCTCTTGTCGTTGTAAACCGAATCGCCGCTGAAGGTCAGGTTACCACCGGCCAGGATCTGCCCTGGCGCCGAGGTCAAAATACGGGTTTCGGTCACCGTACGGGTGTAGTCGTACCGATTGAAATTGTCGCGGGTACCCGTCGGTGTGCGCAGGTGGTCGACTTCGTCGTTGTAGACGCTGACCTCGTCCGGCCTGTAGCGGTTCGGCGAGCCGCTGATCTGATACTCGCGCAATTGCTCGCTGCTGACCTGCACCTGGGCGGTACTGAAATGTTCGTTGGTGTTGCGCAATGCGGCCACTGCCAGGCGCAGGTCACCCAGCGACTCGACAGTGGCACTGGCATTGCGCAACGCTGCGGCACTGCCGGTGGCATGATCGTCGGCATCGAGTGCACCACCAATGGCCAGATCGCCGGCGCTGAACAACAGCGCGTCTTCGCGGTTGTCGATGGACTGGGCGCCGATGTCCAGTTGCTCGCGGGCAGCGATCACCGCCGCACGCCCCTGCTCGTCACGGTTGTTCAACGCGTTGGCAGAGATGGCCAACTGGTCGCCGTAAATGCGCCCGGTGCCAAGGTTGTCGAGGGTAGGGGCCTGAAGCCGTACGTGCTGGCCGTCGAACAGGCCCCGGTTGGTCAGTTGGCCACCGACGCGCACATTCACTGCAGTGGCAGACAGCTCGCCGCTGGCCTGGTTATCCAGCGCCTGGCTGCTGAGCGCGAGGGTTTTGCCGGCCAACAGCTGGCCGCTGTTGCTCAGGCTGCCGCCAATGGCGATGTCCAGCGTGCCATTGGCCTGCAGGCGCCCGCGGGTGGTCAGGTCGCCCTGCTGGCGCAGGATAAGGTCGCCCAGGCTCAAGGCCTGGCCGCTGCCGCTGAAGTAGGCGGCATTCATCGACAGCAGGCTGCCGGCCAGCAGGGTACCGCTGCCATTGTCGATGCGCAGGCGCGTGCCGTTGCTGTCACGGTCGGCCAGCAACAGCTTGCCGCCTGCCGAAACCAGGCCTGCATCGTTGTTCAGGCCATTGCTCAGGCCCAGGTCGATGTCGCTGTCGGCGCGCAGTGCGCCCGAACGGTTGTCCAGGCTGTCGGCGCGCAGCAGCAGCGACTGGCCTTCAATGCCATGGTCCAGGCCCCCACTCGTGCTGTTGTCCAGCTGCGCCGTGGTCAAGGTGAGCTGCCCGGCGCTGCGCAACAGGCCGTTGCGGTTGTCGACCGTGCTGGCCTGTTCGAGGGTCAGCGCACCGCGTGCCTGGACTTCGCCCGTCTGGTTATCCAGTTGGGCGCCGGTCAGACGCACCGTGCTTTCACCGATGATCTGGCCGTGGTTCACCAAGGTTTCGGCAGCCAGCAATAGGTCGCCCTTGCCGGCGATGAAACCTTGGTCGTTGATCAACTGTGCGCTGTGCAGTTGCACTTCACCCTGGCCGACGATGCCCTGGGTGGTGCCGGAATCGCTATTGCGCAACGCCTTGTCGCCGGTGTCGACCAGCAGGCGGCCACCGGCCTGGATCAGGCCTGCGGCATTGAGCAACTCGCCACTGCGCAAGTCGAGCGTGGCAGCAGCAGCGAGGGTGCCACCGCTGTTATCGACACTTTGACCGCGACTGTCGAGCAACAGGTTTCGACCACTGACCACACCTTGACGGTTATCCACACCCGCTGCACTCAGCTGAATGTCACCCGTCGCTTCCAGACGCCCGCCCAGGTTGAGCAGCCTGTTATCCAACGTGAGCTGCAAGCCGGCATTCACCGAGCCGAGTACCCCGCCGCTGTTGTCCAGCTGGCCGGCCATCACTTGCATGGCCTGGGTGGCCGCCACGGTGCCGGCCAGGTTGCTCAGGCGCTGGGCCTGGATGTTCAAGGCGCCGCCAGCGTTGAGGGTGCCGTCGTCGTTGAGCAACTCACCCACGTTGAAACTGGCCGCGCCACCGGCGGCAAGCGTGCCACCGCGGTTGTCCAGGTGCTGGGCACTGCGCACTTCGAGGGTACCGCCCTGCGTGGCGATGACCGTGCCATCGCGGGTGTCGAGGGTACGCGTGTCGAGCACCAGCTTGCGGGCCTGGGTCTGCCCCTCGGCGAGCACGGCGTCCTGGGCCGTCAGCTGCAAGGTGCCGTTACTGGCCAAGGTGCCCGCCTTGCCGTCGAGCTGATCGGCACGCACCTTCAATTGCCCGCTGCCAGCGTGTTCAACCTTGCCTTGCTGGTTGTTCAGGCGGCTGGCTTGCAGGGTGAGGTCCTGACCATTGCTGGCGATGCGCCCGCCGTGGTTGTCCAGCGTGCCTGCGGCCTGGAGGCTGGAAACGCCCTGACCTGTCTGCACCAACTCGCCACCGACGTTGGCAATGTGCCTGGCCGTCAGTTGCAGGTTACCCACGTTGACCTTGGCACTGTCGCTGCGCAAGGTGCCACTGGCGCTGGCATTGAGCGTGCCTGCACTGTTGATCTGGCTGTCGGCCAGGTCCAGGTCACCTTGAGTTGCATTGAGCCGCATGTCGCCGGCCTGGGTCTGGCTACCGTGCAGGTCGATGTTTTTGCCTTGCAGGTCGAGCGTGCCGCTGGCATGAACCTGGCCATGGGCCGCGATCTGTTCTGCACGGGCTTGCAGGCGGGCATTGTCACTGGACTTGCCCGCGCTATCGACGCCAGCCGCCAGCAAGGACGCCTTGCTGTTGCTGAGCGTGGCGGCCTGGATATTCACATCGCCTTGGCCAGCCAGCACGCCACTGTTTGTCACGCTACCGGCGCTGGTCACCTCCAGCGAGCCTTTGGCATACGCACTGCCACTGTTTTCAACAGCCGCAGCCGCTACCTGCAACGCACTGGCACTGCTGATCGCGCCCTGGTTGACCAGCTTACCATCGGCGCTGACCACCACGTCACCGGCCATGGCGCCGATTTGCCCGGCGTTGCGCACGCCTACACCGGCCTCGGTGCCCACCAGCTTGATCCTGCCGGCGTACATGCCACCCAGTGCTGCCACATCAATTGCCACTTCCGGCTTGGAGCTGCCGTCGTCTGCAAGCGCAGTAGCCTGGGTGTTAGCTGCATTCACCTGGTTGCGCCCGGCGGTGACTTTCAGATCGCTGGCCCACACCCCGGCGTTAACCTCGACGGTGCGTGCAATCAGGTCGGTGTAGTCGCTGTCACGGGCATCCAGGCCCTTGCCAGTGATGCTCAAGGTACCGCCCTCAACGCGGTAGCCGGTGATCTGGCCATTTTCCAGTTGGACACGCCCGGTGGTCAGCGTAGAGCGGTCAGCGTTGATGAAGCCGCAACCGTCGCAGGTGATACCGGCCGGGTTGGCGATTACCACCTCGGCGCGCTTGCCGGCCACTTCGACATAACCGCGCAACTGGCTGGGGTTGCTGGCGTTGACTTCGTTGAGGATGACGCGCGCGCTGCCATTGCCCAGGTACGGGTTACCTTCGACCCAACCGCCCAATTGTGTCTGGCTGTTGCTCCCGGCGTTATTGAGGATGGCACCTCGGCCATCCACATCGAACTGGTTGTAGGTGTTGTGCGAAACACCGGCTGCACTGGGCGCCTGGATGTTGACCAAAGGTGTGCCGTTGGCGCTTTCCATCACCATCGGCCGCTGGCCGGCCGGAGCCGATGGATCGGCAACAATGCCCGCAGCCCAGGCCGGCGCAGCACTCAGGCTTACCAGGCCCAGGGCGCCCATGACGGCAAAGCGCAAGCGGCCCAAGGTTGCGATGCACTGCCCGGCACCGTGCCCTGGCGCCTGCGTGTTGCCCGGCGCCTTGCCCTGCGCGCTGACATTTTCGGCCACCACCATGAGCAGGCCGCGCGCCTTGTTGAAAACGATCCGGTAAAGGTGCTTGTTCATTGCAATTCCCTTTGCGCTTGCAGGTCAGGCAGCGGTGACGACGGGGTGGGCGGCAAACCAGGCTCGGGCCTGTTCGGGGATCACGCCGATGCCATGAAATGTCTTGATCTTCAGGCCACGCTGTTCGCCCTTGTGGTAGAGCGCACGGGCACAGCTGTTGGGGAACACGCGGCTTAACAACAGCCGGCTCAGTACCTCGGTGTGACCAAACGGTGCAACCCAGTCGTTCACCCACAGCCGCTGGCCGCTGCACCAGTCAGCGTCGTCCATCTCGATGGGCGAACGTGTCAGGTAACGGCGCTCGGCGGCCTCGTCCAGGCTTAGCCACGACAGGTAGAACACCGGCTTGCCACCCTCGCTGCCCAGCACGAACTGGCGGTGCTTCAGGGCCGGCAGCAGCAGGCTCGACAGGGTGTGCAGCGGCACGTCACGGTGCGCCTGGGAATGCATCCACAACCAGGTGGCGCTGCCCAGCGCCGTGGCCTCGTTCCAGGGCTCGTCGAACACGCCAGGGGCTGTGATTTCAAAGGTGTCGAATCGCATGCTGGGCCCTCAGAAAGACAACGCGACGGTAAAGGCACTGGTGAAGTGGGCGGTTTCGAAACCGTCCGGCTTTTTCAGCGGCGTGCCCCACGACCAGTCGTAGGACAGGTTGCGGTACCCGCCGCGTACTCCCACCACAGCGCCGGCCAGGCGCCGGCCAACCAGGTAGTCGGCGGAATTGCCGCCCACCTCGCCGTAATCGATACCGGTGTAGAGCTCCTGGCCGCTGCTGCCCAGGGCCAAGCCCAGTTCGTTGCTCAAAGTCCAGCCGCGGTCGGCGGCCAGGATGTTTTCACCATCGAAGCCGCGCACGCTGTAGCGCCCACCGATGCTGAAGCGATCCTGGGGAACCAGTTCGGTGCGGTTCCACTGTGCGCGCCACGCACCCAGATAACGCCAACGCTGGTCATAGGCGCTGAACGGCACTTGCCACTGGGCATCGGCCAGGATGATTTTCGAGCGCGACGAGCCGTCCCCAATCGCCTCTTCAGGGGCCTCCAGCGAACCATGGGCACCGGTGCCACGGCGATAACTGGCCCCCAGGTCGAGGGTGGCCGGCCCGATAAACTCGCGGTGGTTGAAGCCTGCCTGCCAGCCAGCCATGCGTCGGTGCTGTTGCTGGATCTGCGTGTCATCGATGAAATTGTCGGACGAGCGCGTCCACAGGCTGCTCCACAGCGTGGTCTTGCGCACGGCATCGCGGTATACGAGGCGCGACAGGCGCAGTTCGTTGTTGCGGCTCTCGCCGCGGTACTGGAAGTTCTGGTTAACCCCGGCCACATTCTGGTGGTAGTCGTACTCACTGCTGGTCACCGCCAACTGCCAGTAACCAAAGGGCACCGAGTAATGCAGCGTATGGCCCTTGGAGCCTTTGTCGCCGGACTCGCCACCGCCCAGGTCATGGTTGAAACTGGCGTAGAACAGGTCGTTGAAGCTCAACGGGTTGTCCAGCGACAGCGCTACGGCGCCCTGGTATTTGCCGGTTGTCTTGCTACCGCCGTTGTCCACCGACAGGCTCAGGCGTGCCGGGAAACGCTGGCGCCATGCAATGATCACATCGCTCTCGCCGGGTTTGGCGTTGCTGCCGCTGGCAGGGGCGATGCGGATATCGGCTTCTGCGGTGGGCACGCGCTTGAAGTTCTCCAGCGCTTGCTCGATATCACGCAGGTTCAACAGGTCGCCGGGCTGGGCCGGCATGGCGTTCCACAGATTGGCGCGCCGGCTTGTACCTTCGGCGAAACGGATATCACCAATACGCCCTGGCAGCAGGGTCAGTACCAGGATGCCGCTGCTCAGGTCTTGTGCTTCGGCCAATACCCGGGTGGTGACGTAACCCTTTTGGATAATCGCATTCTGCATGCGCTTCATCGTGAGATTGATAGCGCCCGACCCCAGGCAGCGCCCCAGCGCGGGGTCACCGTTGGGGTTGGCCGCCGCCAGGGCCCACTGGAACTGCTCGGCGGCGTCGCCGATCAGGCGAATGTCGTTGATCCTGAAGCACGGGGTTTCCCGGGCGGGCAGTATTCCGTGCGCGGTGGTGGGCGCTTCCAGGCGCACATCCGGCTGGGCTTCAAGCTGCTCACGCAATGCCCGTTCGCGCTGCTGTTGGCGCAACAGAGGATCGTCGGCTGTAGCAGCAAGGCTGCTTTGCGCTGCGCTCAGGCAGCCGGCCAGCAGGAGCAGGCGGAGGGCGATGGTAGGCATATCACATCCTTGTGGACCGATAAGTACGGAAGCGTTTATCGGGCGATGTGACGGGCGAGAGCAGGAAAAGTTGCAGCAGATGGGAAGAAAATTGGTGAAAAATAGCTTTTTGTGAAGCAATTCCCACACGAAAAGTCGTGTTTTGTCGCAGCTAACACAACATGAAGCAGCGGCGTGGTAGCGGGTTCAGGGCGCTGCGCGACCACCCTGGGGCGCACAGCGCATGCACACGCTTAAGCGGTCGGCTCGGTTGGCTCGGCCAACTGCACGGGTTTCGCTTCGGGGTTTTCCACCTTGCGCAGGCGGCTCAACTCCGGCAAACCCAGCTTGAGTAACCGCGCCGTCTTGCCGCTGGCTACCTTCTCTATCCCTTGCTCGGCCGGCAGCCGCGACAACTGCCCAGCCAGGTTCATGGCCAGAATCTCCCGCGAATAGACGCCACCGCCAAGCTGGTAAATGGCCGCGATCAACTCCCGCAGCGCCAACGGCAAACGCCAGCGGGTACGTAGCGCCGAGCCGAACGCCGCACCAAATTCGACAAGCGACAGCTGCACCTTGTCCTCGTCCAGTTCGCCGCCGGCCAGGCGCCACTCCTGCAGGCAACGCAACACCGCCAGGTCGCCCAGGCAATGCAGCAAACCCGCGCAATAACAACGCCCTTCGTCCAGTTCGAGCATGCGCGCCAAGGTACGGCCATATTCGGCAGTGTGCAGCGACAGGTCCCAGTAACGGGCGGCATGTTCCGCCAGCAACGGGTCGCTGAGGCGTGCGCTGCGCTTGAGGGTCATGCCCAGGATCAGGTTCATGCTCTGGGTACTGCCAAGCTTGTTCAAGGCCTGCAGCAACGTTTGTACCGGGGCGTCACGGTGCAGCGCGGCGCTGTTGGCGGCGGCAATCAACACAGCGGTAACCTGAGGGTCGTTACGCACTTCCTCTTCCAGCACCTTCAGGTTCAGGCCCTGAGGGTTGAGCGCGCGCTTGATCGCTACCTCCACATCCGCCAGCAACGGCCCACCATCGGCAGTAGCGCGGCGTTGCTCAAGGTAGGCCGGCAGGCTGGCACCGGGCTGCAAGGCAGGGGCCGGGCAGGCGATTTCCTCGCCAACCGCCACCAGCAGCTCTTCCAGGCGCTTGCGCAGGTTGTCCAGGTTCAGCGGCTTGCTCAGGTAGGCGGTAGGGTGCAGCGGCAATGTTTCGCGCACGCTGGCGCTGTCGCTGCGGTTGCTCATGAGGATGAACGGCAACTCCGGCCCTTTGGCGCGGACCTTGCGCAACAGGTCCAGGCCGTCGACACCGGCCAGCTCGCGGGCGGCGATGATCAGGTCAGGTTTGTTGGCCAACAGGTTGAGTGCCTGCGAACCGTCGGCGCATACATGCAACCGGGCATCACAGCGTACGCTGAGCAGCATTTCGCTGAGCATGTCACGTACCCAGGGATCGCCCTCGACAATCAGTACGCTTGGTGCGGTGGGGTTTGCAGCGCTCATCGCCAACAGCTCCTGATTAGCCTCACACACAGTCCGTCGCAGCTTCCAAAGCAAATCCTCCGCTAACGATAGCGCCCCATGGCTTTTCTGGGCACAAAAAAAACCCGCCGAGGCGGGTTTTTTTCTGAAGCGTGTCACATCAAGCGAGTTCAGCGAAGCACTCTTCGATGATGGCCAGGCCTTTGTCCAGCAGGGCGTCTTCAGCAGTCAGCGGTACCAGGATACGCAGGACGTTGCCGTAGGTGCCGCAGGACAGCAGGATCAGACCCTTCTCGCGTGCCTTGGCGACCACCTGGCCAACAGCAGCAGCGTTCGGGGTGTGAGTGCCTTTCTCGAAGACTTCGACAGCAATCATCGAGCCCAGACCACGGACGTCGCCGATGATCGGGAACTTCTTCTGGATTTCGCGCAGGCCAGTGGTCAGGCGCTCACCCACAGCCTTGCTGCGGTCCAGCAGTTTTTCTTCTTCGAACACTTCGATCACGGCCAGGGCAGCGGCGCAAGCGATCGGCGAACCGGCGTAGGTGCCGCCCAGCCCGCCTGGCGCGATGGCGTCCATGTACTCGGCCTTGCCGCACACACCGGCCAGCGGGAAGCCGCCAGCGATGGATTTGGCGAAGGTGGTCAGGTCAGGCGCAACGCCCATCTGTTCCATGGCGAAGAAGGTACCGGTACGGCCAGCGCCGGTCTGTACTTCGTCGGCGATCAGCAGGATACCGTGCTTGTCGCACAGCTCGCGCAGGCGCTTCATCAGCTCTTTCGGCGCTGGCAGGAAGCCGCCTTCGCCTTGTACTGGCTCAAGGATGATCGCGGCGATGTCGCGTGGCTCGGCGTCGTTCTTGAAGATGCGCTCGACCGAGGCGATGGCGTCGTCAACGCTGATACCGTGCAGCTCGCTCGGGAACAGGGCGCGGAAGATGCCGCCTGGCATCAGGCCCATGCCAGCGGAGTACGGCACGACCTTGCCGGTCAGGCCCAGGGTCATCATGGTACGGCCGTGGTAGCCGCCGGTGAAAGCGATCACGCCAGCTCGGCCAGTGGCGGCACGGGCGATTTTTACGGCGTTTTCAACGGCTTCGGAGCCGGTGGTGACCAGCAGGGTCTTCTTGTCGAAGTCGCCTGGTACCAGCTTGTTGATCTTTTCGCACAGCTCTACGTAGGGTTCGTAGGCCAGCACCTGGAAGCAGGTGTGGCTGACTTTGGTCAGCTGATCTTGCACGGCTGCAACCACTTTCGGGTGCAGGTGGCCGGTGTTCAGTACTGCGATGCCGCCGGCGAAGTCGATCAGTTCGCGGCCTTCAACGTCGATCACGGTCGAGTTCTTCGCGGTGTCGACGAAGATCGGGTGGATTTGGCCGACGCCACGTGGGACGGCAGCTACACGACGTTGCATCAAGGATTCGTTGGTCTTGCTCATAATGCCCTCATTGCGCCGACAGGAATGGCGCTTTTATTCGGGGGTGGCTGGGAGTGCTCGCGAACAGTATTCGTTGATCGACTGCCGCAAACGCCCTGGCCACCAGGTAATGCGATGTAAAAAAGGCCAGCGAGACGTCGCTCTCGCGCCCCGCTGGCAGAGGTAAAGCCTTTACCGTGCTATCAGACGCTGATGCACAGGTATTTGATTTCGAGGTAGTCCTCGATACCGTACTTGGAACCTTCGCGGCCCAGGCCCGAAGCCTTGATGCCACCGAACGGTGCCACTTCGTTGGAGATCAGGCCGGTGTTGATACCCACCATGCCGTATTCCAGGGCTTCGGCAACACGGAACACACGGCTCATGTCGCGGGCGTAGAAGTATGAAGCCAGGCCGAACTCGGTGTCGTTGGACATGGCGATGACTTCGGCTTCGTCTTTGAAGCGGAACAGCGGCGCCAGTGGGCCGAAGGTCTCTTCCTTGGCGACGGCAGCGGTCTTCGGTACGTCGACCAGGATGGTCGGCTCGAAGAAGTTGCCTTCGATGATCTTGCCACCGGACAGCACCTTGGCGCCTTTGCCAACGGCATCTTCGATGTGTTCCTGAACCTTGGCGACAGCTTTACCGTCGATCAGCGGGCCAGTGGTGGTGCCTTCTTCCAGGCCGTTACCGATCTTCAGCTTGGCAACAGCGGCGGCCAGCTTCTGGGCGAACGCGTCGTAGACGCCGTCCTGCACGTAGATACGGTTGGCGCAGACGCAGGTCTGGCCGTTGTTACGGTACTTGGAGATGATCGCGCCCTCGACCGCCTTGTCCAGATCGGCGTCGTCGAACACGATGAACGGGGCGTTGCCACCCAGCTCCAGGGAAACCTTCTTGATGTCCTTGGCGCATTCTTCCATCAGCTGGCGACCGATTTCGGTCGAGCCGGTGAAGGACAGCTTGCGTACCAGGGAGTTGCCAGTCAGCTCGCCGCCAACTTCGCCAGCGCTGCCGGTAACCACGCTCAGCACGCCAGCCGGGATACCGGCACGGTGGGCCAGCTCGACCAGGGCCAGGGCGGAGTATGGGGTTTGCGAAGCAGGCTTGAGCACCATGGTGCAGCCAGCGGCCAGGGCCGGGCCGGCTTTACGGGTGATCATGGCAGCCGGGAAGTTCCACGGGGTGATGGCTGCGGTAACGCCGATTGGCTGCTTGATGACGATCAGACGCTTGTCTGGCTGGTGGCCAGGGATGGTGTCACCGTAGACGCGCTTGGCTTCTTCGGCGAACCACTCGATGAACGAGGCGGCGTAGGCGATTTCGCCCTTGGCTTCGGCCAGTGGCTTGCCTTGCTCGGTGGTCATCAGGCGAGCCAGGTCGTCCTGGTTCTCGATCATCAGTTCGAACCAGCGACGCAGCTTGGCCGAACGCTCCTTGGCGGTCAGGGCACGCCAGGCCGGCAGGGCCTTGTCGGCGGCTTCGATGGCGCGGCGGGTTTCCGCGGTGCCCATCTTCGGCACGGTACCGATGACTTCACCGGTGGCCGGGTTGGTCACCTTGATGGTCTGGCCGTTGTCCGCATCCAGCCACTCACCATTGATATAGGCTTGCTGGCGGAACAACTGAGCGTCTTTGAGCTGCATGTCGGCTTCCCGAATTGTTGATTGTTGAAAAGCGCCCAAGGCAGGGCATCGAGCGTTTGAAATCTCAAACGAATGCTAAGCGGCTGCTGGGGTGTTGGACAATAGGCTGTTCGAAAAAAAGAACGAATGGTTGAACACCCTATCCGAAATTGCCCGTCAAATGGCCGGTACAGGGTAGACGAACGAGCTGAAAGAAATGTGAAGGGAGGACCGACGGCCCTCCCGGCAGGGATGTATCAGAACGCCTTGGCCAAGTCGATCACCAGTGCCCGGTAGCCGACACTGCCCGGCTGTCGGCTATGCACTTTCAGCTCCACCAGCACCTCCTGGGTCCCACGCCGCACCTCGTTGAGCACGGTAGTGGTCAACTTCTCCGGCGTCAGGAAGTTTACCGAAGCCGAGTAGATGAACTGGGTATCAGTCTCCGGCCAGCCTTGGGGCGAGGCCAGTATCCATTTCACCTGCTTGTCGCGACCGATCTTCGCCACGCCCTGGTGCCGTGCTGAAACGATGATGCTGTCGTCATCGGCGTCGTAGTCGATGGCATTGACGTGCGCCCAGTTGCGCCCGGTGCCCACGCCGGGGGTGTCGCCAAAGGGCAAATCACCTTCGGCCAGTTCATTTGCCAGCCGCTCGTGTTGCTTCTGCACACCTTCCGGCAATTGAATGGCGGCCTTGCCCAAGGTTTCCAGCAAGTCGCCTCAATACGGATCAAGGATCTGGTTGAGGCCCCAGAAGTCCAGCACATCCCCGGCCTCGTTAACCTCGATGATGTGGTCGCGGATCGAACGTACGCGCTTACCGTCCGGGCGGCGATAGTCGCTGGTACCCACCCTTAGCAGATAAGTGCCATTGGTAGTCTCGCGAATTTCATGGGAGAAGTCGGCGAACTTGTCGGGCAGCGTGCGCTGCCAGATACGCCGCCCCAGCAAGTCGTACTTGGAATAGGTCTGGCCCTGGCCCCAGATCAGCTTGCCATCGCGGCGGTTGGAGTCGTGGATCTGCTCGATGTCCAGGTACCAGCGCACATCGCCGTTGCTGTCGGCGATCCAGTTGTTGCCCACCTGATCCCATTCCGCCGCACCGCCCAGTGCATTCCATTTGAAGGCACGGCCACCCGGGATGTCACCTTGCAAGTGGTTGAACAGCTAAAGGCGCTTGGAAGGCTAAGGCCAGAACTGATCGCGCTCTGAGCGGGTTGAACACCCTGCCGGAGTGACTTGGCAGGTAAAAACAGCTACAGATCAAGGCGATGGACGCCACCGATTCAGATGGGTATCATGCGTGCGCGTTGCACTCGTAGCTCAGCTGGATAGAGTACTGCCCTCCGAAGGCAATACTCATCGAGTTGAGAAGGGTGTCAGCTAATGGTCAAATAGGCCGCCGCAACAATTACGCACCAGTAGCTCAGCTGGATAGAGTACCGCCCTCCGAAGGCGGGGGTCGTGGGTTCGAATCCCGCCTGGTGCGCCATATCTGTATGATTTAAAAGCCTTTTCCTACAGCTCTGCCGATCCAGATCCCGAATTGGCTAATCTCTCAAAATTGATCTCCATGCGGATACTCAGATTGTGGTGAGTACTGCCCGCAGCGCTCCTTTCCGACTCATTTTCGGGCTGTGCCAATTCTGTGCCTAAACCGTGCCTCAAAGTCTGGCCCCCTATTTTGCGAGCGGGGATTTTGAGTACTAGCCATAAAGAGTTGCAGCCACAACGCTCTGTTCTGTTAAGCAAGGTTGCATGGTTCGGCCATTTGCCCGAGAACTGCTGGCCGGCTTTAGCCGTCCCTGCTGATGCGTTGAGCGCCGCCGGCCACCCTCTGGCAGCGCCGGCAGCGAAAAACACATGATCACTCGTGGAGATATGCCCAGCGCCCCAGCAGGGTTTTCGATTCGACCTGGTCGTAATTCTGCTTTGGTAAATAAACAAGTTGGTCCCAGTTCAAACCACTACCCGCTTTGAACAGCAGGGCCCATTGATTGCCATAGAAATCTTTGAGATCCGCCTCGCCCGTTACAATCTCAAGTGGCGGCAGTCTGCCTGGGATCGCCTCGACAAAATCAGGTACAAGTTGTTCCAAGCGCTCAGGTGGCTCTCCGGTTGCCTCAATGTAATGCTCTATCGCAGTGACCAAAACAGCAGCCTGCTCACCCGCCCGTTCATAGCCTTCCATTCTCATTGCTGTTCCCGCCTGCAAACCTGCAAGGCCACCCAGAAGCACACCCAGCATGATGGCCGGGAAATACTCCCGCCACTTTCGGGTGACCAGCATAACCAGCAGCGCAACAAGCACGTGGATGACGGAATAAGCCACTACGAAGAAAACAACCACCTCCAGGCTGGTACGCCCCCACGGCGCGTAACCCAGAAAAGGCAGCGCCCCCATGATCAGACTTGGAGCGGCCGCAAGGGATGCTGCCTTGAAAAGGCCGGACTGCAGAATTTTCTTTCGCAATTATTCGTCAACTCTCAAAAGAGCCAGAAAAAGACCAACGAGTAGCCGCCTGCTACGGTTGGATGGAAATGGCCTTCCATCCCCAGCTTTCACGCTTCTTGTTGTAGGCCTGTACCGCTGTACCGGAAACCTGCTGACCGTCTTTGATCTCGCAGTGCTCCACCAACGCCGCCGGAATAAATATTTCGCCCGGGGTAAAGCCCATGCCGTTAGAGACGCGAACCGCCTCGGTGAAGTCTTTGCGTAACAAATCGCCTGGCACTTTTTTGCTCGCCTTTGCGGCAAGCACGCGGTATTGAGGACCACGCTTCGAAACGTAGCGAACAAGCTGCACCTCGATGGCATCGCCCTCGGCAAACGCACACGGCAATGCCGACATCGGGATCTCACCATTGATCTCCCGGCTGACGATATAGCGAATGGCCTGTTTGTCCTCATTCACCTGGTTCACAACTCCTAAAAGCTCGGGCGCGATATCCCACGCAGTTGCGCCAGTCCGGCGCTCCAACACAAACAGGTTGAAGCGCTGATTATCATCAAACTCACCCTTGACCCTGACGGCATCTCCGGCCGCAAGATTCATCCGCGCGACCTTTGACTCAGGAATCGACACCTCCGAGGGGATTGAGCCTGTTTTCAGGAAAACCTTGCGCTTGGGCTTGTTCTCTCTGCCCGGCACGACAAAGGTCTCGCCCAGGCAGGCATCAATCCAGAGCAGGTCATTGAACAGCAGCGCTTCAGCCGCCTTTGCATGAAGCCTGTAGTAGTCACTGTTGGATGCCTTGGCCTGCACCCCGGCAAACCAATCCTGCGCGGCAATGCTGGCAACAGCCTCGGGGATCTTATAACCCTCCTGCTCCTTGGCTCGAATAATGGCTTCGACTTCGTGCTTGGCTGCTGCATAGTCGTTGGCCTCCAGCATGCGCTCGGCGACTTCCAGGCGAATTTTCCCTGTGAACTTGTCTTCTGCCGGACAGGTCAGCGCCTTGCAGTAACAGCCCAGCGCAGCGTCCGGATCCTTCTGCGAGACAATGTCACCCAGCAGTCCCCAGGCCCAGTAGTCGTTTGACTTGGCCTTGGTCACTGCAATCCCGAAAGCCAGCGCCTCGTCATGCCGGCCCAGCGCGAGCAGCAGCTTGGCCTTGTTCAGCTTGAGAAATACATTGTCCGGAAAGCGCCCCATAGCACCATCAATGAAGGGCAGCATGTACGCCTGCCCGTCCGCATCATCGGCAGCAGCCGCTTCCTTGCCAGCCTGCTGGATGACTTTCTCAGCTAGTGACGGAAACTCCCTGCCATCCTCGGCGCGATAGCGCTCATAGTCGTCCTCGCGCAGATGCTGAAGATTCCAATGGCGGGAAAAGGCCAGCATTTTCAGCTTGTCCTGCCCGGCCAGCTTGGCGGCTAAGCGCAGTATGCGAGAGTGGAGCGAAGAGGGCTTTTCGATCGCCAGCTTGAGGTAGTCACTTAAATTACGCTTGGCCTCACCAACGTTGAAGTCCTCCCCGGCCATCAGTGCCTTGGTGTGCTGGTAAAGCTCCCAGCCGAAACTGGTCTGGATATCCTGATCGGCAGCGCCGTTCATCCATACCTTGCGGTAGATTGCAGCCGCTTGCGCGTGCTGCCCGCTCTTGCTGAGCGCCTTGGCCTCGCTGATCTGCTGCCCAAAGGGATTGCACAGCGAGAGCGTATGGCGAACGCCTTTACTCAGCACATCGTCAGCAGGATCGACAACAATGCTCTCCAGCTGACTGCGATAGTGCGGCAGGCTCTCCAACTGCCCATCCTTGACGTCACGCTTGATCAGGTCGATCAAGCACCAGGCAAATGCCTTGCGGTCCCATTCATCGGCCTGCGGCGCAGCCATCAACTCAAGCGCCATCGCGTAGGCTTCGTCGATTGCCCCTTCCCTGCGCTTGGCGAATACCTCCTTGTTGCTAATCATGCCTGCATACCTGCGGTAAGCAGTTGCCCGACCTCAGCGACCATAGTGCCCGGTGAGCACGCTGCGACCACGGGCTGGCATTTCGTGAACTGGTCTTTGCCGTTGTACCAGATGTCATAAACGGCCACAGCACCATCGCGGGTAAAGCTGTAGCGCTGGCACCACTGCTGCTCAACCACCTTTTGCAGCGTGATACCACTGTCCGCACACAGGTTCAGCACCTTGGCGTGAAACTCATTGAGGAACGGCTTGGCGAAATGAACATCGGCAACCCCTGCCGTCCCGCCATCCGCAAGCGGCAAGCCCTTGAGCGCGGTCAGCACAGCACTCAGTTCGCCGCTCAACTCGGAAAGATAAGGAGCCGCTACACCGGTAACCTTGCTCTTGCCGTTATAGGCAATGTCTATACGGGCAGACTCCCCATCACGGCTGAAGAGATATACCTCCTGGTACTGGTGATGGAGAACGTCCTCGATACTGATCCCCCGCCCGGCAATTAACCGACGTACCTCGGTCAGCAACGCGAGCAGCACTGTTGCACTGGCGGGGATGCCGAATGTTTCGTCCTGCGGCGCAGGGGCAACCGCTGCAAATGCTGGCGCTGCAACGCTGGGAGCAGGAGCCGGAGCCGGAGCCGGAGCCGGAGCCGGAGCCGGAGCCGGAGCCGCGGGCATGCTGGGCGCCGCGCCGAGCATCTCCAGCGCCGGATTGGCCACCATCTGAATACCACTCCACGGCTGGTGGTTCGGCGGATCGAGCAGATACAGGTGGTGCGCCGTGCGCGTAATCGCCGTGTAGAGCCAGCGGAAGTAGTCAGCCGTGAGCTGGCTTTGGTGGCTTTTGCATTTCACAAACACATGATTCCACTCACTGCCCTGCGCCTTGTGGGAGGTGATGGCGTAACCGAACTTGAGCCTCAAGGCATTGAAATACGGATCCGCCATCAGGGCGTCCTTGAACGCCTTAGTCCGCCTTGGCAAGTGCTTGTGGCGCATGCAGAAGTCGAGGTATAGCGCCTTGTTCTCATCTGACGAGAGCGTTGGCTCCTTGCTGTAAAGCAGATCCTCGATGATCTTGGCCGGGAAGAAATGCGCTGTGCCATCAAGGTCACGGAAGCCTGCCAGTACGTCCCTGAAGCGCAGCGGCACAACAATTTCCTCGACCACTGCAGTTTCGGGATTTCTCCGCCTCAGCTTGACGCTGCGCTCTTCAACCTCTCCGAGCACCTCACGAATCAGGCCGAAATCACCATTCGAGATAAAGAATCCGTGCGCATTGCTATTGGCTACAGCCATCACCTTGTCTCCCGGCATCACCTGCGCGCAGCCGGGGAAGAAGTGTTCGCGAATTAGCCGATTGTAATCGCCCACGCCAGCGTTGGAGTGAGCAATGACGATGGACTCGCCGTTGATCTTGCCGCCACAGGAATCCAGATAACGCTGCAACAGCGCCTGATGTTCGACCTTCTCAACGTCCGGATAGGAGAGGTCCATGGTCAGGCGGTTGAACACCTTGCTCTGCAGTGACTGTCGCAGGGGCTGAGCATTGGCCAGAATGCCGCTCTGCGCTTTCTGCCGCACCACCTCAGACAGCTCGTATTCGCTGCAACGGACGCGATGATGACGCAACAGATACTCCGCATCCAGCGCCGGCGAAAAGCTCATGCCCACGGGAGGCAACTGCGCATCGTCACCGATGAAGATGACCTTCTTGCGGTGATCGTTATGGTCCAGATTGACGAACTCGAATAGGTCGGCAAGCAGATAGCCAGACCCGAAGCGGAAGAACTCCGCCTCCTGGTAGATATCCGCCACCATGGACGCCTCATCCACGATGTACACCGTATCCACAGAAAGCGTGTTCACCGCCAGCTTGGCGTAGAACTTGAAGGTCTCGGTACCCTCGGTGTCTGCATCGCGGTACTCGTCCATATCGTCAAACGCATAGAGAGTTTTGTGCAGGGTGTAAGCCGGCGACTGGGTTTTGCTGGCGATCACCTTCGCGGCCTTGCCGGTTGGCGCAGCCAGTACATAGTTGCGGCCAATCGCCCGGAAATATTCGGTCAGCCCCTTGGTGATAAAGGTTTTACCGGTACCGGCGTAGCCCTTGAGGAGGAAGACGTTCTGCGTATTGCTGGCGAGGAAATGCTCGAGCTGATTGACCAGCTCCGTCTGGCCGCTGGTCAGCGTATAACCGGCAAAGGCATCGTGAATGCTGAGATGCCGGCGCGTGTTCGCGGCGCTGAAATCGATGCTACCCAAGGCATGAGCCGAGGCGCACTTGAAATCATCCAGCCTGGCCTGATCAGGTGTTGGGGTTATTGACGCAGCTACAGCCTGAGAGTCTTTCTCTGCAGCTTCCAGGCGGCTCAACTCGTCTTTCGCTAAGGCCAACTGCTCGGCAGGGTCTTCTGCAGGGCCGCCCTGCTCCGAGGCTTCTACAGGAGCCGTGAAAGGCGGATAGGTGTCGGCAGACTCACCGCTGTAGGTCTTGAAGAACCACTGGCCGATCAAATACGCATCCCAAATCAGGGCAAGCGAGACGCTGGCGTCGATTAAACTGCCATGGGCGGCTTTATTGCCGATCATCCGCAGGGCGTGCAGCTTCTGCAGCACGATGTCGCCAACTACCTCCTGAAAGGCAGGATATTTGAGCTTCTCGAAGAACCCATCGGACGGTTCACTGGGCAGGCTCAAATCTCTGTAGAGAACGCCAACCAGAACCTCTGCAAAGCAGCGGAGTTTTATGACAGCAGTGTGCGGGTCGGCAAACACATAGCGCTCAGCAAGCGAGGCGTGCATATACAGCTCGGGCCAGCGAGACTTCAGCGGGGCAAAATTATCAGAAACCATTCATTATCCTTACGCGACCAGGCGGCCCCCTTACGAACCATCGATTCCTTTACTAGCAGAGTGCCTTATAGCGCCCTTTAGCAGACTGACGAAAGTCAAATGGCTACTCAATCACTGGCCGTCATTTGCCCTTTCAACGGCGAATGCTCGAGGCCAAGCCTGTTTTGATAGGCAAACACTCAGCTCTGCTTTAGTGTCTATGCGGCCCCGTGGAAAATTGAGCCTACAAAAATGTCATTTGTGCGAAACGCATCTAGAGCATGCATGCGTGTGATGTTTCGCTTACTGGTCGATAGGTCGCTGCAGCCCAGGCCTACGGAAGGAAACCTGCACATTCTTATCCCTCGTTGGGATGCCAAGCTGGGCGACTCTATCGTTTCATCCTTCTTCTTTCGAGAGGCTCGCAAACTCAATGCCCGCGTGACCGTTCTGACGGTCGTTGAGCTTGCCCAGATGCACGCGCAGGACTTTGGCGTGGATCAAGTCGTGATTACGAACGCCAATCCTGGAGTACTCGAACTTCGCCGCCTAGCGCAGCAGCTTGGACAGGTGGATGTTGTGGTGCATCTGGTAGGGAGAATCCAGCCTGCGGAGATCCTGTTTTTGCGATTGCTGCACCCGGCCCGCGTGTACTCCCTCGATGACCGTTTGCGCTGTGTCAATCGCAAGTTCGGTGAAGCAACTGCCGGTCTCGACATGGCCGAGCGCTACCGATGCGTGCTTATTGACTTGGGTGCACGCATGGTCGATAGGAAGTACATCGTTCCCCTTCCTGACACGATGCCGAGCGCCACCTCAGCCCGGGAAATCCTATTCAACCCCTACGCCAGCCGCACAGATAAAAGCTTGGCCTTCGACCGATCCGTGAGCGTGCTGAACGCCATCGCCGACACTTATCCAACTCGGTCTATCGGAATCCTATACAGCCCCGTGACACGAGCAGATGCGCTGCGCATGGAAGTCGCGGTGGCTAGACAAAACGTGCGCGTCGTCCATGGACTGGCATCCCCTAAGGATGCCGCCGGGCACATACGCTGCGCACAGGTCGTGGTCAGTGTCGACACGGCAATCGTTCACATGGCGGTCGGCCTAGAAACAAAGCTGGTGGCAATCTACCCAGCCATGGCTGAACAAGCTAACCCGTGGCTGCCCCCACCTTCTCCTTTAACTCGGGTCGTCTATAGCCTGCAACACACTGATCAGGTTCGGCGCACCGGCAAGAGGGACATGAATGCGTTCTCAATAGAGGCTCTGTTGGAAAACCTTCATCAATTGTTGGCCACTACACCCGAAACTGAGCAGCTCCATTCGATCAGAGCGCGGTTAGTACCTGGTCTGGGCGTCGCACAGGGAACCCTCGCCCGTCAGTTACCCCTGATCAGCAAGGACTTCCCCGAGGTCGCTGACTGTCACCCTGGGACCATAAACTTGGAGCTCGAATGTCCTCTCGAAGTGACGCAGCCCGATCATCGCACTGCTCCGCTCGCCTGGACTCCGAGCGGACGGACGACTGAAGTATTCGACCTGGTACGCGTTGAGCTCGAGTTCGGCCCACCACCAACGCGCGTGCCCGCATGGTTGTACGTTGCCCACGCATCCCCTCACCGTGGCACACCGACCGTCCATGAGGTGATAACTCAGCAGTTAAACCTGAGTGAGGTCAGTGAGTGCCAAATTCATCTGCGCGCAAGCGCAGTAACACTGACACTCACACATCAACAAACGGTGCCCATCAGCCGCTCGCTCTCTCCTATCCAATAGCCACGATCAGCCTCTATGTGCAGGAACAAATTGGCCAGCAAGGTACCGCCAGAGAGAAACTCTTCAACAGATTCTATACGCGTGGACGTACGCCGGAAGTAGGTGTTGTAGAGTTTGAGTATGGCAGTATCTCTCACTAGAAAGTCTACAACGCTGACATCCCGACGACGCATCACCTCACAGCTTGCGAAGTTGTACCTTGGACGGTAGCCGGGGTCGACGATATCTCCGGCTATAGGCACTACTTCGTCACCAAATTGATCCACGATGTCCTTGATACGCCCAGGATTACCCCAAGCATGGGCGCCTGCCTCAAGCCCAGTAGCCAATGCGCGGGCAAGAAGTGGGTTTCCTGGTTGGGACGCAAAAATACATTCGTCATACCAATGCAGCTTATGACTGAGGCCTGCCGGAAACAGTAAGCTAGTTGGATCGCACAATAACAATGTGTCTGCATCCACCCACGCACCTCCATATCGATGGACGAAGGCCATGCGAATGAAGTCGCTCCTGGCAACTATGGCCTCGATCCCCTCCGCTAGAGTAAATGGCAACGGTTCAAAGGCCCAAGGTTTATCAAGGATTCGAGGGGCGATCAGGTCCTGGACCGTCCGCGGTGTAAGCAATTGAAAGCGCTCACCCAGGGCTCTACGCATCGAGACCAATGCCAGCGCGACATAGGCTGGCATGACCTGCCCAGGGGCATTTTCCCAATAGCTCACATATCGAACGGAACTATGAAGGCAGCTGTTCACGGGTGAATCGCCATGCCATTGGTACTTAGCAACCCGACATTCGTCAGGTACTCCCTCAGCAACGCCATTGAAGGAGCGCATTGTGGCTGACCTAGAAACTCGTTACCCAAGGCAGACTTGTAGAGGCGCAGCCAGGTCAGCGCAGGCACCTTCGGCAGGAAGGTGGCGAGCGACTCTCGGTTTCCCTCCCCGAACAACAGGCGCAGGGTGCGCAGGATTGGTTGGTAGTCCCGCGCAGACAACAGCTCCGCAACGGTATCGTCCAGCCGTTGCTCGATCACCACACTATTCAGCCGATCCTCAACCGAGGCGTCGCCCAGCGCCACCCGGGGGTCGATCGCCACGGGATAGATTGCGCGGAACGACTTTGCACCGTTACGCATGGATTCATAAAGCAGTTTGTCGGCAGTAGATCCGGTAACCAACACATCGTCGCCGAAGATCACATGCACACCGCTCCAACGATAGAAATTTTCAGCCGGAATGACATGGTCCTGGACCAGATTGACGCGCTCCCGCTCCTCGGTGCTGAGGCTGGCGTAGTCCTCGCAGGGCGGCGCAATCCTGGGCAGCTTGACGTTGATGATGGTCGGCAACGCCATATGCGCCAATTTGACGTTGACCTCCTCGACCACGATCTCATAGAGCACGTTCGCCGTGGACGGCACGTTGCGCCAACCAGTGGTCATCATCACCACGTTGTCACCACAGACCTTGGCGTTCTGGAACAGGTATGACCATTGCGAGTCTGGCCTATCCAGCTCGCCACTGAGGTAGTCGATCAGTTGTCTTGCGAGATACCGGATGTCATGCACACCGCCGTATTTTGCACGGCTGTAGATCCCAGCCAGCGCGGTGGCATCGCTGCCCGAGGCCATGTCGCGGAACAACCCCGACTCGGCAGGTGTAAGGCAGTGCAGGGCAGTACCGCCAAAAATCGAAACATACTCGGTCATGCTGATCAGGTCACGTGCAAACAGGTCGGCTGCGAAAGCGCGGAAACCAGTTTTCACATCATCAGCACAGGGCTGAGCGGAAGCCTGACGAAACATCGCCAACTGGACATCAGCCGGGCTATTAAGTACCTCGGACCATAGCGGAGAATTTCCGGGGGAAATCATGTTCAAGGTCCTTCAAGTCCTGCTGTCAAAGTTGCCAGTGTGCCCGGTAACGTCAGGCTGTCGAGAGCGACATCGATTCGACGGCGCTTCTCGTAGTAACTAATGCTCTTCAGCCCCAGGGGCCTCAGGGTCTCAAGCAGTTCAGCAATGCCCGCACCAGCGTCACTCGGGTCATGGGCATCAGACCCAACCGTGAAGGGCACTTCGTGTGCGATGAGCTGCGCCACCAATTCCCAAGACGGATAAGACCAACGGCCCTGAACCTCCCTCCCCGTTGCCGGGTCCAGGCTCGACTTTCGAAGACCTGAGGCATTGAGCTCGAATGCAATACCGCTTCGGGCGAGCGGTTCCAGCAAAGGTTCTGGTTGGCGACCGCATGTACGGCCGTGGTACCGAAGACGACAAAAACGGCATCGTGGTGGCGATGTACGCGCTGAAAGTGGCCAAGGACGAAAACCTGCCGCTGGCCCGGCAGTTCAAACTGCTGATCGACACCACCGAAGAAACCAGCGGTGACGCCATCCCCTACTACTTCGAGCGCAACCCCACGCCCGACTACAACCTGGCCCTCGACGGCGGCTACCCGGTGGTGATCGCCGAGAAAGGCTACGGCACGGTCATGGCCAGCTTCAGCAAGCGGGCGGGCACTGGCAAGGGCGCAGAAATCGTCAACCTGACTGGCGGCCTGGCCACCAACCAGATCCCGACCACCTCGGTAGCGACCCTGGTTTCAGACAACCCGACGCAGTTGGCCAAACAGTTGCAGCAAGCCGGTGCCAAGTACGTGAAGCAGCATGGCGGCGACTTCAGCATCGACGCCAAAGCTGAGGGCAAGAACGTGCTGCTCACGGTGACCGGTGTTTCCGCCCACTCTTCGGAGCCGGAGTCCGGGGTGAACCCGGTGGCCCGCATGCTCGACTTCATCAACGGCGTGGGCAAGCAGGTTCCGCTCAAGCACAACCACTTCACCGACGCCGCCCGCTACGCCGCCGACAACTGGGGCCTGGACTACCTGGGCAACAAACTCGGCGTGGCGTTCAAGGACGCATTCATGGGCCCGCTGACTGCCTCGCTGACGTTTGTCGGGGTGGATGACAAAAGCCTGAAACTGGCGGTGAACCTGCGTATTCCGAAGGGCAAGCCGATCGCCACGATCAAGGACGAACTGGCTGACAAACTGGGCAAGTGGACCCGCCAAAGCCACACCTCGGTAGCCTTCGACTACAGCCTGGACGAGCCGATGTACCGCAACCCCGAGGGCGAATGGGTCAAGGCCCTGCTCGCGGTGGCCACCGAGAACCTGGGCATGAAGCATGAGTTTGGCACCTCGGCCGGCGCAACTTCGGTGCATGACCTGCCCAACGGCGTGCAGTTCGGCCTGGCCATGCCGGATGTGAAGTACACCGGGCACAACGACAACGAGTTCAAGACGGTGGAGCAGTTCATGCTGGACCTGCAGATCGTGAGCGAGATGGTGGCGCGGCTAGGGCAGATGCCGAAGCTTTGATTGGCTGTACTGGCCTCTTCGCGGGTAAACCCGCTCCCACAGGGATCGCCCAGATTTCGAAGGCGGTGTAGTTCCTGTGGGAGCGGCTTCAGCCGCGAAGAGGCCGGAACAGGCAATCGCTCATGACGTTTTTCAATCGACTCCATGCCGTTTCCTGCATTGCCGTGCAGAGCGCCGTGCCGGATGCTTTAGTTACTCCGAGACAGCGCTTTTTTCACCCCCAGAGGCCCGTATGAAGACCGTCGAACAAATCCTCAAGACCAAGTCCCAGCACCAGACCGTGTACACCATCGGCCCGGATGACTCGGTGCTCGACGCCCTGAAAATGCTGGCGGAGAAAAACGTCGGTGCGCTGCCCGTGGTCGAGGGCAGCCAGGTGGTGGGCATCGTCAGTGAACGGGACTATGCACGCAAACTGGTGCTGAAGGGCCGCTCGTCCGCCGCCACCCCTGTGCGCGAAATCATGAGCGCTCCGGTGGTTACCGTGGAACCGAAACAGAACCTTGAGTACTGCATGAACCTGATGACCAACCGCCACCTGCGCCACCTGCCGGTGGTCAGCAATGGCGAGTTGCTGGGCCTGCTGTCGATCGGTGACCTGGTCAAGGAAACCATCGCCGAACAGGCCAGCCTGATCCTGCAACTGGAGCAGTACATTCGCGGTGAATGACGCCTCTCAATGGTAGGCGCGCTCCAGCTCGTCCAACTGATGGTCGAAGCTGCGCAGACGCGCCGACCAGGTATACACCAGCACTTCCAGGTCACGGTTCAGTACTGCCGTATTGCCGTGGCCGCTGTGCGTAGGTTCGCCCAGGTCAAGCTGGTAGCGTTCGCGGGCCATGGCTTGGGCCACGCTCGACAGGTCGCGGGCATTGGCCAGCCAGTGGTGATGATGGTCATGGACTTCACGATCGAGCACCCGGCACTGGCGCTTCAGCGCATCCAGGCTCTGCTCCAGCGGCGTGCCCTTGAGCTCGCCCATGACCTCTTCGAACGTACGCCCCGAATGCCAGTAACTGCCCCAGAAGTAGCGGTCGAATACTGTTTCGACGCGGCGTAGCGCCACTTTGGTGTTCCAGATGGTCAGCAACGTTCGCCCCTGAATCACTTCCCGCTTGTTCAGGTGCAACTGCTGCCAGGCAATCCAGGTCAGCGCCACCAGCGCAAACGCCACAGTGACTGCGGCAGCTGCATACAGGAAATGCACTGCCTGGTTCATCTGCTGCGTCTGCCTGATGCCGTAGAAGTAACTGGCCGTCAGGGTGCCCAGGATCGTCACGGAGCACCAGAAGCCTGGTGCGTAGGGATCTTTCATCGCGCTATCCCCTTATTGTTTTCCTGAGCATAGCAACGGCCAATCACTCGTCAGGTGCCGCTCGGCGCTTTATTTTTTCTGCGGATGCAGCGCCTCATTCAGTTGATCGATCATGGGAATCCAGTCGGCGTCGGCGGTGTAACTTTCCTTGAGAAAGGCGCGCTGGGCATCGTTCCAAAAGGGTGCGTCAACCAGCTTCACATCTTCGTCCAAAGGCGAATGGGTGGTAATGAAGCGATCGATTTCGACCGGATCATCAGGAAGCCCCAACTGTTTGAAAATTTCAGAGAAAGGATGAATCGGATTGTCCATGGTTCCTCCTTGTCGCCAGGCCGGTCCTCGACGAGGTCGGCCCGGCAAGGGTTGAGAGCATCAGCTGAGTTCACGCACTTCGGCGCTCGGCACCAGCTTCAGGTATTGCTCCATGCTCATGTGAATCAGGTGATCGTGATCACCCGCCTCGAGATAGACATCACCCTGACGTGTAAGGCTCGAATCAAGCAGCATTTTTATCTGGTAGGCATCACCAAGGGCCGGCACGGCGCCGCGCTCGCAGTCACTGAACAGGCTAGGCAAGCCGCTTTCCCGGGTGAGTTGCCAGGCCCCGGACATGCGCACCTTGGTCATGTCCAGGTGCCGGTTGGCCGGTAGCACGGCCATGATGTAGTTGCCATGACGGTCATCGAGCATCACCGACTTAGCGACCCGCTCGGCAGGCACGCCGGCCGTCCGGGCCGACTCCAGGCTGGTGGCCGAATGGGGATGGGGAATGACGTCGTAATCGCAGTTGGCCTTGTCCAGGCGTACCTGCAGGGTTTTAGCCATACGCATGATGCACCTCCGGTTTCGCCCCCCAATCTCCAATTTTAGGCCTGGCAGCGGCAGGCAGGGCTAAACTTGTGCAATAGAGGCAAACGAGGTGACGACAGGTGATCGCGCAAGGCTGACGCTGACGAGCAGAAATAGAGATGGGGGCCTCTACAAGGCCCCAGCTGGCTATCAGAGAGGTGCGCGTCGCAACGTGGCCAGGAAGGTGGCCGCACCAATGAACAACCCGGCAAAGGTACGGTTCAGGCGTTTCTGCTGTTTGGGCGTACGCAGCAGACGCAACACCCGCGAAGCCAATCCGGTGTAGCCCGCCATCACCAACATGTCCACACTGATCATGGTCACGGTGATCGCCACATATTGTGGCAGCAACGGCGCATGCGGGTTAAGGAACTGCGGCAGCACCGCCAGCATGAACACCAGTGCCTTGGGGTTGCTGACGTTGACCAGGAAACCGCGGAAAACCAGGCTCAGCGGTTTGCCGATCGGGCGCACGCCAGACTCATCGGCCATGTCCATCGGCAAGGCACGCCATTGCTTGTAGGCCAGGTAGACGAGGTAGGCGACGCCAAACCATTTGATGACCTGGAAAGCGGTGGCCGAGGCGGCAAGGATGGCACCGACGCCGGCGGCGATGATGGCGATCTGTACGATCAGGCCCAGTTGCAGGCCCAGGGCATTCCAGTAACCACGCCAGAAGCCGTATTGCAGGCCGCTGGACATCGAGGCAATCGCCCCGGCACCGGGTGAAAGGCTGATCACCCAACAGGCGGCAAAGAAGCCCAACCATACTTCCATTGACATCACACACCTCGCTCGAACATATGTTGCAAAACGTTAAGCTAAGGTGTTGGTGAAAAAATAACCAGCAAATTCTTCGGGTTTAATCTGCCTCGACCGTCGGATCTTTGTGCATCGCCTGCACTTCAGCCCCACGCCAGCGCCGCACCGACTTCTGGAAGAACTGGCTATTGGGCACCTGCACCAGCGCCCCACCCGCCTCGGGCAGCTCCATCAGCGTGGTGAACAGCAGGTTGATGGCGATTACCCGGCCTTTTACGCCCGGCTTGTCCAGGGTGTCGACCAGCTCGACCACATCGCCGATGCGAAACGGCCCCACCGTGAAAATCAGCACCGCGCACAACAGGTTGGACAGCACGCTCCACATGGCGAAGAAGGCCACTGCCGCCACCGCGACGAAGCCGGACAGTGCAGTCCACAGCACCGTTGCGGAAACGCCCAGTCGCTCCAGCACGAACAACAGCGCGCTGCCCATGATCAGCCAGCGCAAACCACCCCGCACCGGCACCAGCAGCTCCGGTGGCAGCGGGTAACGCTGACCCAGGCGGCTCAACCCGCGGGCGACGATGCGCTGCAGGACGAAGGCTGCCACCAGGATCAACAGAATCTGCAAGCCCAGCCAGAAGGTGTCCATCCATTGCCCTGGCAGCAGCGAACGCAGTTCCTCCATCAGGACAGCGCCTCGAGCTCGGCCTGCATGCCCTCGAGCGTTTCCAGCGCTTCCATCCAGGCTTCTTCCAGCTCGCCTTCGCGTTGTTTGAGCTTGGTCTGGCGCGCCAGAAGGTCACGCAGCTCATCCTTGCGCGCGGCCTCGTAGAGGCCACCTTCGCCCAGTGCGGTCTCGATCTCGGCCAGTTGCGCATGCACCTGGTTAAGCTCGGTTTCCAGCTTGTCGGCGGCCTTCTTGTGCGGGGCAAGCTGCTGACGCAAAGCGGCGGCGGCCTGGCGTTGGGCTTTTTTGTCGGTCTTGTCCGGGTTGACCGGGGCGCTACTGGCCGGCGCACTGCGCTGGCGGTACTCGACCAGCCAACGGCTGTAGTCGTCCAGGTCACCGTCGAAGGCGTCTACCTTGCCATCGGCCACCAGCAGGAAGTCGTCGGTGGTGCTCTTGAGCAAATGTCGATCGTGGGATACCACCACCACGGCACCGGCAAACTCCTGCAAGGCCATGGTCAGCGCCAGGCGCATTTCCAGGTCGAGGTGGTTGGTCGGTTCGTCGAGCAGCAGCAGGTTTGGCCGTTCCCAGGCGATCAGCGCCAGCGCCAGACGGGCCTTTTCGCCACCAGAGAAGTTCACGACCGGCTCGTCGCAACGAGCGCCGTGGAAGTCGAAACCGCCCAGGAAGTCGCGCAGGGTCTGCTCACGCTCAGTGGGCGCGATGCGCTGCAGGTGCAGCAGCGGGCTGGCCTTGTCGTCCAGCGAGTCGAGCTGGTGCTGGGCGAAGTAGCCAACGGCCAGGTTTTCGCCCCGTACCAGTCGGCCAGACAACGGTTCCAGTTCACCCGCAAGGTTCTTGATTAGCGTCGACTTGCCCGCGCCGTTAGGCCCAAGCAAACCGATACGCGCACCTGGGGTGAGCTGCAACTTGACCTTGTCGAGGATGGCCTTGTCGCCATACCCCAGCCGGCCTTCGGACAGGCTCAGCAACGGGCTGGAGATTTTCTGCGATTCGCGGAAGACGAAGTCGAACGGTGAATCCACATGCGCCGCCGACAGCTCTTCCATGCGCTCCAGGGCCTTGATCCGGCTTTGCGCCTGGCGAGCCTTGGTGGCCTGGGCCTTGAAGCGGGCGATGTATTTTTCCATGTGCGCGCGCTGCGCCTGCTGCTTCTCGTAGGCTTGCTGCTGCTGCGCCAGGCGCTCGGCACGGGTGCGCTCGAAGGCGGTGTAGCCACCTTTGTACAGGTTCAGCTTACGCTGCTCGACGTGCAGCACATGGTCGACCACAGCGTCGAGGAAGTCGCGGTCGTGGGAGATTAGTAACAGCGTGCCGGGGTAGCCCTTGAGCCAGTCTTCCAGCCACAGGATGGCGTCCAGGTCGAGGTGGTTGGTGGGCTCGTCGAGCAGCAGCAGGTCGGACGGGCACATCAGCGCCTGAGCCAGGTTCAGGCGCATCCGCCAGCCACCCGAGAAGTCACCGACGCGGCGATCCATCTGCTCGTTGGTGAAGCCCAGGCCGGCCAGCAGCTTGCGCGCGCGGGCATCGGCGGTATAGCCGTCGGCGCTTTCCAGCTCACTGTGCAGGCGCGCCAGGGCAGTGCCGTCGTGGGCCTGCTCGGCGGCGGCCAGTTCGGCCTGGACCTTGCGCAGGCGCACGTCGCCGTCGAGCACATAGTCCACGGCCAGGCGGTCGAGGGTATCGACCTCCTGGCGCATGTGGGCGATGCGCCAGTCACCGGGCAGTTGGCAGTCACCGGCATCGGGTGACAGCTCACCGCGCAGCAAGGCGAACAGGCTGGATTTTCCGGCACCGTTGGCACCGATCAGGCCGGCCTTGTGACCGGCGTGCAGCGTCATCTCGGCGCCTTCTAGCAAGCGCTGCGGACCACGCTGTAAAGTGAGGTTGGATAGTCTGATCATGATGGTCGCGGAGTCTACCAGCTTCCTCGGCCCATAGCGCGAGTGGAACCATGCACACCGACCTGTGGAATCACGCCCTGGCCCTGTATGTCAGGCCCGGCGCGGAAGCGGCCTGCCTTGAGCTACAGGCACTGGGTGGCGATGTCTGCCTGCTGTTGTGCGCAACCTGGCTGCAAGCGCGAGGCGTGGCGGTGCTGGATGAGCGCGTGCAGGCGTTAACCGAAATAGCCGGGGCCTGGCAGCGTGACGTGGTCGCCCCGTTACGCGGCCTTCGCCAACAATGGCGAGCAGCGGCATCGGGTGATGCGCAACTGGCGGCGTTACGTGAACAAGTGAAGGGGCTGGAGTTGCAGGCCGAAAAGACCTTGCTTGAGCGTTTGCAGGAGTGCTCGCGACAGTGGCCCAGGGACTCGCATGGGCTCACGGACGACTGGCTGGCCCGGCTGGCGCCGGAGCCTGGCCGCCGCCACGACGCGCTGGATCAGTTGCGCGCCGCAGCGGCTACGCTTCAGGACGCCGAAGACGGCGCCTGAGCCGGGGTGCTGGCGGGTGTCGCCGATGCTACTGAAGCAGCCGGGGTGGCCGAGTTGGTTGCAGCAGCCGGGGTACTGGCGGCAGGCGCAGCCGGTTTGGCTTCGGCTGGTTTGCTGGCAACAGGTTTGGCGGCATCTGGCTTGGCTGCCCTGCGTGCCGGGGCTTTGGCGGCAGCTGGTTTCGCGGCTGGCTTGGCTGCGGGTTTGGCAGCAGCAGTCGCTTTGGCAGCTGGCTTCGCCGCAGGCTTGGCAGCAGCAGTCGCTTTGGCAGCTGGCTTCGCCGCAGGCTTGGCAGCAGCAGTCGCTTTGGCAGCTGGCTTCGCCGCAGGCTTGGCGGCAGCGGTCGCTTTGGCAG
>NZ_JBICKA010000033.1:0-43804 GCF_043103635.1 Pseudomonas sp. yb_9
ATTACTGAGCGACAGCCCCTTCCCCAGGCCGCCCGCCTACGACAAACCACAGCGGCCACAGCGCCAACGCCCCCGCCACACCCGCCGCCAAGGCAAAGTGCAGCAAGCTGGCCCCGGCGCCGATCATGGCCAGCACTGCCCCGCCCAAGCCCAGCAAGGCAATGGTGATCATCCCCAGCATGGCCGACACCAGGCCCTTGCTCTGCTCGCTGGAGAACAACGTCATGCGGTACAGCACGGCGTTGGCTACACCCAACCCCAGCGCGTACAGCGACATGCCCGCCACCACGCTGGTCACGCTTGGCCAGTACCAGGTCGCGAGCACCATCAGGCTCAGGCCGGCCAGATAAGGCCACAGCGCGCCTCGCACCAGGGCCGGCAGCGGGTAGCGGTCGGCGATGCGGTTGATGATCAGGTTGCCCAGGATCAGCCCGCCAAATACCGGCAGCTGCCACAAGGCGTATTCCATTGTGCTCAGCCCCTCATCGTGAATCAGCAGCACCGGCGACAGGCCGATCCAGCCAATCAGCGGCAAACCGACCAGCCCCAGGGCAGCACTGCCGGCAACGAAACGGCGGTTGGCCAACAACTGGCCATAACCGGCCAGCAACGGCAGCAGGTGAATCGGCGTAAATGCCAGGCGAGAACCGTCACGGCGCTCCACACCCAGCGTTTCCGGCATCAACCGGTACAACAGCACCCAGGCCAGCACCGCACCGATGGCAAAGGCCACGAACAGCCAGCGCCAATCCAGCCACTGCAGCAGCAAGGTACCCACCAGCGGCCCGAGCAACGGCGACAGCAAGGCGATGTTGGCCAGCAGGGCCATCATGCGCACCGCATCAGCCTCGCTGAACGCTTCGTTCAAGGCCGGGTAGCTGACCGTGACCACAAAGCCCAGGCCGATGCCCTGCAACAGGCGCAACAGGTTGAACAGGCCGATGTCGTGGACCCAGAACGTGGCCAGGCAGGCCAGGCCGAAGCACGCGCAGCCAGCTAGCAACAGCGGGCGCCGGCCATAACGGTCGGCCAGCGGGCCGATCAGCCATTGCAGCACCACGCCCCCCAGCAGGTACAGATTGAGGGCATGGGGGATGTATTCGGGGCTGGCGTTCAGGTCGCCCACCACCACCGGCATGGCCGGCATGACTGCGTCGCTGGCCAGGTAGGTCAGCAGCTCGAACAGGGCCAGAGTGAGGCCGAACAACAAGGCGCGCAGGGGGGTGATGTAGAGCAGTGGTTTCATGATGGCGTATCGGGTGTGGCAGGAGGGGTAAGGCTATATGCCAGAAATGGCGCGATATTGCTGTGAACAAGTGTAAAAACCGGGGCCTTGCGCCCCGGTTTCAATGAGGTGTCACTGCGTTGCAGTCTCCTGCACCACGCGAATCACCCGCTGCGGGAACGGAATATCGATCCCTTCAGCCTTCAGCCGGTCACGCGCATGCTCGTTGAGCATGAACATTACATCCCAGTAATCGGCGGTCTTGACCCACAGGCGCAACGACACGGTGATCGAGCTGTCGCCCAGGGTGGAAATCACCGCCTGCGGTGCCGGATCGGACAACACGCGGGGGTCCTGCGCCAGCTCCAGCAACACATTGCGGGCCTTTTGCAGGTCGGCCTCGTAGTCCACGCCCACATCGAACACCACCTTGCGCGTCGGCTGGCGGTTGGTGTTGGTGATGATGCCGTTGGACAGGCTGCCGTTGGGCATGATCACCGTCTTGTTGTCACCGGTGCGCAGCACGGTGTGGAAGATCTGGATGCTGTCGACCGTACCGGCCACACCCTGCGCCTCGATCCAGTCACCGATGCGGAACGGGCGGAACATCAGGATCAACACCCCACCCGCGAAGTTTGCCAGGCTACCCTGCAGCGCCAGGCCGATCGCCAGGCCTGCGGCACCGATAGCGGCGACAAACGAGGTGGTCTCGATGCCGATCATCGACGCCACGCTGACGAACAGCAGCACCTTCAGCACAATGTTCGACAAAGTGCTGATAAACCCTTGCAGGGCCGCATCGGCGCGCAACCCGGCCAGCTTGCCCAAGCGCGTGCTGACCCGGTTGATCAGCCACCAGCCAATGGCCAGTGTCAGCAGCGCCAACAGCAGGCGGCTGCCGTATTGCATGATCAACGGGATCCACGTCTGGGACTGGCGGACGAGCTGATCGACTTCAGCGTTCAAATCCATATTCATCTCCTGATGCCTGAAGGCATGTACACGGTAAAACCGGCCGCAACCCGCAACGCGGCCATGGAACCGATGGACATCATTTGGCCATCGGGGTTCCGGGCATTACCTGCATCAGTCGCGGAAGTTGTTGAACTGCAGCGGCATGTCGAATTCCTTGGTGCGCAGCAGGGCGATGGCTTCCTGCAGGTCGTCACGCTTCTTGCCGGTCACGCGCACTTGCTCGCCCTGGATGGCGGCCTGCACCTTCAGCTTGCCATCCTTGATGGTGGCAACGATCTTCTTGGCCAGGTCCTTGTCGATGCCTTCGCGGAACTTGGCTTCCTGTTTCTTTTCCTTGCCGGAGGCGTACGGGTCTTTGGTTTCCAGGCATTTCACGTCGATCTTGCGCTTGACCAGCGCCAGGCGCAGGATTTCCAGCATGGCTTCGAGCTGGAATTCTTCCTCGGCGGTGAGCATCACGGTCTGCTCTTTGTCCTTGAACTCGAAGGTGCCCTTGCCCTTGAGGTCGTAGCGGCGGTCCAGGTCCTTGATGGCGTTGTCGACCGCGTTCTGCACTTCGTGCTTGTCCAGTTCCGATACCACGTCGAACGAAGGCATGGTTGTTCTCCCAAAATAAAAGCGCGCTCAGGCTGACGATGGAGCGCGCTGGGTTTGACGGTTAAAATGCGGGCTCATTATAACGGGTTGCGAAACGCATATGAGCAGCACCTGGCATATTCTCGGCGCCGGCAGCCTGGGCAGCCTGTGGGCCTGCCGCCTGGCGCGCGCAGGCAAAGCTGTGCGCCTGATCCTGCGGGACGGTCAACGGCTGCAGGCCTACCAGCAAACCGGCGGCCTGACCTTGGTTGAACAGGACCAGCACCACCACTACGCCATTCCCGCCGAAACCGCGCAGGCGCAAGGCCCCATCCACCGCCTGCTGGTGGCCTGCAAGGCCTACGATGCCGCCCCGGCCATTGCCGGTGTGGCACACAGGCTGGCCGAGGGTGCCGACGTGGTGTTGCTGCAGAACGGCCTGGGCAGCCAGGACGACGTGGCCGACCTGGTGCCCCATGCACGCTGCATCTTCGCGTCCAGCACCGAAGGGGCGTTCCGCGAAGGCGACTGGCAGGTACGCTTTGCCGGCCATGGTTTCAACTGGCTGGGTGACCCGCGCCACCCGACCCTCCCCGCCTGGTTCGATGACCTGCATGACGCCGGCATCCCCGCTGAATGGACCGTGGACATCCTTACCCGCCTGTGGCGCAAACTGGCGCTCAACTGCGCCATCAACCCGCTGACCGTGCTGCACGACTGCCAGAACGGCGGGCTGCTGGGGCACCTGAGCGAAGTTGACGCGCTGTGTACCGAACTGGCCGAATTACTGCGCCGCTGCGGCCAACCGCAAGCAGCAGTCGAGCTGGACGAGGAAGTGCAACGGGTGATCCTCGCCACCGCAGCCAACTACTCTTCCATGTACCAGGACGTGCGCGCCGGCCGACGCACCGAGGTGCATTACCTGCTCGGCCATGCCTGCCGCGCAGCCGGGCGCCATGGCCTGCAATTGCCGCAGCTTGAACACTTGCGGCAGCGCCTGGTCGATAACTTGCGCACACGTGGCTTGCCCTGCGACTGATGCGGCCCTTCAACCGGATACGGACATTGCCTAGCCCATGACCTTGCGCCAACGCCTGGAAAACCTCCCGGTCGGGCAGAAGCTGCTGGCGGCCCTGCTGGTATTGCTGGTGACCATCCTGCTGGTGGCCAACCTCACCTTCATCAGTGCCGCCTACTGGATCACCCAGGAGAGCATGGCCCCGCAGGCGCTGCAGACTATCGGGCGGCTGGTGGCCAACCCGCAGCTTGCCTCCCGCGCGGGTGACACCGCAGAAACCGCCAACGCCCTGCTCAAGGAGCTGGACAGCTATACGCCATTACGTGCGGCCGCCGTCTACGGTGGCGATGGCCGCATGCTGGCGCAATTGCAGCATGGCGATCCGCTAACCCTGCCCAAGCGTTTTCGCAACATCGACGGCTGGCGCCTGATGGAGTTTCGCAGCACCCAGCTGATCCGCATCCCGCGCGACGCCAACCCGCCGGCGCACCTGCTGCTGGTGGCCAGCAGCGAGCTGCCCACCGCCTTCTACACCGGCACCCTCAGCGCCAGCCTGGGCATCCTGGTGTTCAGTATCCTGCTGTGGATCGTCATCGCCCGGCAGATCAAGCGCCTGATTACCCAGCCGATCAACCAGCTTGAAGAGCTCAGCCGCCAGGTCACCCGCGAAGAAAGCTACGCCCTGCGCGCCCGGCGCGGCAACGACGATGAAATCGGCAGCCTGGCCGATGCCTTCAACACCATGCTGTCACGCATCGAAGCCCGCGAGCAGCAGCTCAAGCGCGCCCGCGACGAGTTCCAGGATGCCTATGACCAGGCCCAGGGCCTGGCCGAGGAAACCCGCCACACCAACCGCAAGCTGGAGCTGGAAGTACAGGTACGCAGCAAGATCGAGAAAAAGCTCACGGGCTTCCAGAACTACCTCAACAGCATCATCGACTCGATGCCCTCGGCGCTGATCGCCCTCGACGAACAGCTCTACGTGACGCAGTGGAACCACGAAGCCACGGTACTCTCCGGCACACCACTGGACGAAGCGCTGAACCAACCGGTATTCATCGCCTTCGAACCGCTCAAGCCATTCCTTCCGCAACTGAAGGAAACGGTCGAGAAGCACCGGGTGGCAAAGATCGAGCGGGTCACCTGGCCCAAGGGCGACGACCTTCGCCACTACGCCCTGACCTTCTACCCGCTGACCGGCGGCGGCGGGCGCGGCGTGGTGATTCGCATCGACGACATCACCCAGCGGCTTTCGCTGGAAGAGATGATGGTGCAGTCGGAGAAAATGCTTTCAGTCGGTGGCCTGGCTGCCGGCATGGCCCACGAGATCAACAACCCGCTGGGTGCCATTCTGCACAACGTGCAGAACATCCGCCGGCGCCTGTCACCGGAGCTGCCGCGCAACCAGGAACAGGCCGAAGAGCTGGGTATCGACCTGCCAACGGTCAACCGTTACCTGGCCAGCCGCGAAGTGCCGCAATTGCTGGACGGTATCCAGCAGGCTGGCGCGCGAGCCGCCAAGATCGTCACGCACATGCTCAGTTTCAGCCGCCGCAGCAACCGCCAGCTGGTGCCGTGCGACCTGCCGGCCCTGATCGACCAGGCGGTGGAAATTGCCAGCAACGACTTCGACCTCACCATCGGTTTCGACTTCAAGGGCCAGGCCATCGTGCGCCAGTTTGACCCCACACTGGGTCCGGTGCCGTGCACGGCCAACGAACTGGAGCAGGTACTGCTCAACCTGCTGAAAAACGCGGCCCAGGCCATCCACCTGCGCCCTCAGCCGAGTGAACCCGGGCGTATAACCCTGCGCACGCGGCTGAATCCGCCTTGGGCGGAAATTCAAGTCGAGGACAACGGCGTCGGCATGCCCGAGGCGGTGCGCAAGCGCACCTTCGAGCCGTTTTTCACCACCAAGGAAATTGGCCAGGGCACCGGGTTGGGCCTGTCGGTCTCGTACTTCATCATCACCAATAACCATAAGGGGCAGATGGAAGTGCAGTCCACGCCCGGCCAGGGCACCTGCTTTACCCTGCGCCTGCCCCTCGGCCAGCCGGCGGCGCCGGCCAATACGGAGAAGTGACATGGGCTACCGCCTGTCGAAGATCTACACCCGCACCGGCGACAAGGGCGAAACCGGCCTGGGCGACGGTCGCCGGGTACCCAAGGACCACCCGCGGATCGAGGCGATTGGCGAGGTGGACAGCCTGAACAGCCAGTTGGGCGTACTGCTGGCGGGGTTGGTCGAGCAAGGGCTGGATGAGGTGAGCGCCGTGCTGGCGCCGTGTCAGCACCGCTTGTTCGACCTTGGGGGCGAGTTGGCAATGCCGAGTTACCAGGCGTTGAACCTGGCGGAGGTCGAGCGGCTGGAGGCGGCTATCGATGTGTGGAATGAGGAGCTGGGGCCGTTGAAGAACTTCATACTGCCCAGTGGTTCGGCATTGGTCGCTCAGGCGCACGTATGCAGGTGTCTGGCACGCAGTACGGAGCGACGGTGTCAGCAGCTGAATGCGGTGGAGCCACTGGAGGGCGTCGGCTTGGCGTATATCAACCGGCTTTCGGATCTTCTGTTTGTGGCGGCCCGGATCATTGGGCGGCGGCAGGGCATTGCTGAAGTGCTGTGGCAACCTGCCGAGAAGCCTCAGAGCTGATATTGCCGGGGCTGCTTTGCAGCCCCAATTGCTCAGATTTCAGGCCAGAACGCCCGGATCCCGGCCACACCTTGTGCACCGGCTTCCCAAGCCTGCTCGCGTTCACCGGGCCCTACCCCACCCAGCAGGTAGACAGGCTTGTTGAACCCGGCGATCAACCGCTGCGCCTCATCCCAGCCCAACGGCACCGCCTCGGGATGAGTCTGGGTCGCCTGCACGGGCGACAGGGTGACGAAGTCCACGCCCATCTGCTCCGCCAGCGCCAGCTCCTCAGCGCTGTGGCACGACGCTGCCAGCCAACGTTCCTTGGGGAATGGCCGGCCCTTGGCCGCGTACTTGCGCAACTGCGCCGCCGTCAGGTGCCAACCCGCCGAGGGGAAGTCACCCAGCCACTCCAGCGGCCCCTTGAGCATCAGCTGTGCCTTACCCGCACACAGCCCTACCGCATCCACCGCCACATCGCGGTACTTGGGGTCGTACATGTCCGGGGCACGCAGCTGGATCAGCCGAATACCGCTGGCCACCGCCTTCTGGATGCCCTTGAGCATCTGCGGCACTTCCAGGCCATCCGGGGTAATCAGGTATTGGTCCGGCAGGCGCGCAGCGGCAACGATCGGCTTGTTGGCCTCCGGGAATTCGTACTGCGGCAAGTCGCGCGGGGCCACCCATTCCAGCGGCTGCCCTTCGGCGCCATGGGGTTCGCCGGTGAACGCGTCGACCTCGCGCACGTCCAGCAGCACCTGCTTGTCCGGGTAATCATGGCTGACTTTGATCAGCGCACGCGAACGGGTCACCTCGATGCCCAGTTCCTCGCGCAGCTCACGGGCCAGCGCCGCTTCCACGCTTTCGCCCGGTTCTACCTTGCCGCCGGGAAACTCCCACAGGCCGCCCTGGTGCTGGGTATCCGCCCGGCGTGCGATCAGAATACGGCCGTCATTGCCGCGAATCACGGCAGCTACTACATGAATCCGTTTCACCCTTCACGCTCCGCCAGGCCTGCCTGCTGCCAAGCCTTGAAGGCTGGCCACTGATAAATGGTCTCGATGTAGGCGGCCGCCTCTGCTGGCACCGCCACGCGGTAGGTGCGTAGGCGTACGGCCACCGGGGCGAAGAAAGCATCGACCAGGCTCGGCTTGCCGAACAGGAACGGGCCGTTGTCCTTGGCCACCACGCGGCATTCGGACCAAAGCGCGACGATACGGTCGATGTCGACTTGCACGTCCAGTGGCACTTCGTCCAGGGCCCTGTCACGCGACAAGTCGAACGGCATGGCGCCGCGCAGGGCAAAGAAGCCGCTGTGCATCTGCGCGCAGGCAGAGCGGGCCTGGGCACGGGCAGCGACATCGGCAGGCCACAGTTGCGCGTCAGGGTGCTGTTCGTTGAGGTATTCGCCAATCGCCAGGGAGTCGGCGATCACACCGTGCTCGGTCTTGAGCAGCGGTACCTTGCCAGTGGCGGAGAATGCGAGGATGCGCTGACGGGTGTCAGGCTGGTTGAGTTTGATCAGGGTTTCTTCGTAGGGCACGCCAGCCAGCTCGAGGGCCAGGGCGCCACGCAGCGACCAGGAGGAATACAGCTTGTCGCCGATGATCAGGTGATAGCTCATGGTTCGGCTCCATCAGGTTTGTATTGCAAAACCCGCAGGCTGCTATGCAGCCTTTCGCGGGCAAGCCCGCTCCTACAGGGATCGCACCGCCCCTACAGGCAGTGCAAAACCTGTGGGAGCGGGCTTGCCCGCGAAGGGGCCTTAGGATCAGTACATCAAGTACGGTACTCGGCGTTGATCTTCACGTATTCGTGGGACAGGTCGGTGGTCCAGATGGTTTCGCTGCACGCACCACGGCCCAGCTCGATACGAATGGTGATCTCTTCCTGGGCCATCACTGCCGAACCTTGCGCTTCGGTGTAGCTTGGGCTGCGGCCGCCCTGGCTGGCGATGCACACGCTGTCCAGGTACACGTCGATCAGGCTCACATCCAGCTCCGGCACGCCTGCACGGCCAACAGCCGCGAGGATACGGCCCCAGTTCGGGTCGGAGGCGAACAGTGCAGTCTTGATCAGCGGCGAGTGGGCCACGGCGTAGCCGACGTCCAGGCATTCCTGGTGGTTGCCACCGCCGTTGACCTGCACGGTCACGAACTTGGTAGCACCTTCGCCGTCACGAACGATGGCCTGGGCCACCTCCATGCACACTTCGAACACCGCCTTTTTCAGCGCTTCGAACAGCGCGCCGCTGGCTTCGGTGACTTCTGGCAGGTTGGCCTTGCCGGTGGCGATCAGCATGCAGCAGTCGTTGGTCGAGGTGTCGCCGTCGATGGTGATGCGGTTGAACGACTTGTTGGCGCCGTCCAGCATCAGGTCCTTGAGCACCGCCGGAGCAACCTTGGCGTCGGTGGCGATGTAACCGAGCATGGTGGCCATGTTCGGGCGGATCATGCCTGCACCCTTGCTGATACCGGTGACAGTCACGGTCACGCCATCGTGCTGGAACTGGCGGCTGGCACCCTTGGGCAGGGTGTCGGTGGTCATGATGCCGGTGGCGGCTTCAGCCCAGTGGTTTTCCGACAGGTTGTCGAGGGCGGCCTGCAGTGCACCTTCGATCTTCTCGACCGGCAGCGGCTCACCGATCACGCCGGTGGAGAACGGCAGTACCGACTCGGCCGGCACGCCAGCCAGCGCGGCCAGCTTGGCGCAGGTACGCTCGGCAGCCGCCAAGCCTGGCGCGCCGGTACCGGCGTTGGCATTACCGGTATTGGTCAGCAGGTAACGCACGGTGCCCTGTACACGCTGCTTGGACAGGATCACCGGCGCTGCGCAGAACGCGTTGAGGGTGAACACACCGGCCACGCTGGAGCCTTCGGCACAGCGCATCACCACCACGTCCTTGCGCCCAGGGCGCTTGATGCCTGCAGAAGCGATGCCGAGTTCAAAACCCGGAACCGGGTGCAGGGTGGGCAAAGGACCAAGACCAACAGCCATTAGAGCGCTCCTAGAAAACGGTGAATATGGAAAAAGGGGGCCGCAATGCGGCCCCCAGGGTTGTCACGATACAGCAATCAGGTCAGATCACTCGATCTGGCCATGGCAATGCTTGAACTTCTTGCCCGAACCACACCAGCACGGCTCGTTACGGCCCAGCTTCTGGTCATTGCGCACCGGCGCCGAGGCTACTGCCACTTCGGCACCTTCTTCGCTCAGTTGCTCGCTTTCCAGGCCCGGTGCAGCGGCATGCTGAAACTGCATGCGGCTGGCCAGTTCCTCGGCCTCGCGGCGCAGACGGGCTTCTTCCTCGGCCGGGTCTTCGCGGCGAACCTGAACGTGCGACAGCACGCGGATGGTGTCGCGCTTGATCGACTCGAGCAGCTCCTGGAACAGGGTGAACGACTCGCGCTTGTATTCCTGCTTCGGGTTCTTCTGCGCATAGCCGCGCAGGTGAATACCGTGACGCAGGTGGTCCATGGTCGACAGGTGGTCTTTCCACAGGTCGTCCAGCACGCGCAGCAGGATCTGCTTCTCGAAGGTACGCAGGGCGTCGATACCGGCCTGGTCTTCCTTCTCGGTGTAGGCCGTGGTGATTTCGTTCAGCAGCTTCTCGCGCAGGGTCTCTTCGTAGAGGTGATCGTCCTCGTCGAGCCACTGCTGGATCGGCAACTTCATGGCGAAATCGCTGGCCAGCGACGCTTCCAGGCCGGCCACGTCCCACTGCTCGGGCAGCGACTGCGGCGGGATGTGCTGGCTGATGGTAGCGTCCAGCACTTCCTTGCGGAATTCGACGATGGTGTCGCCGATGTTTTCGGCGGCCAGCAGGCTGTTGCGCATGTGGTAGATCACCTTGCGCTGCTCGTTGGCCACGTCGTCGTATTCGAGCAATTGCTTACGGATGTCGAAGTTGCGGCCTTCGACCTTGCGCTGGGCCTTCTCGATGGCGTTGGTGACCATGCGGTGCTCGATGGCCTCGCCCGACTGCATGCCCAGTGCCTTCATGAAATTCTTCACCCGGTCAGAGGCGAAGATGCGCATCAGGCTGTCTTCCAGCGACAGGTAGAAGCGACTGGAACCCGGGTCGCCCTGACGGCCGGAACGGCCCCGCAGCTGGTTGTCGATACGGCGCGATTCGTGGCGTTCGGAGGCGATCACATGCAAGCCACCGGCTTCGATCACCTGCTGGTGACGCTTCTGCCAGTCGGCCTTGATTTGCGCGATCTGCTCGGCGGTCGGGTTTTCCAGGGCGGCCACTTCGGCTTCCCAGTTACCACCCAACAGGATGTCGGTACCACGGCCGGCCATGTTGGTGGCGATGGTCAGCGCGCCCGGGGCACCGGCTTGCGCGATGATCTCGGCTTCCTTCTCGTGGTACTTGGCGTTCAGTACCTTGTGATCGATGCCTTCCTTCTTGAGCAGGTTCGACATGTGCTCGGACGTTTCGATGGTCGCGGTACCCACCAGGATCGGCCGGCCCTGCTTCATGCTTTCCTTGATGTCAGCGATGATCGCAGCGTATTTCTCGTCGGCGGTCAGGTACACCAGGTCGTTGAAGTCTTTACGCGCCAGTGGCTTGTTCGGCGGGATCACCATCACGTTCAGCGCGTAGATCGATTGGAACTCGAACGCTTCGGTGTCAGCGGTACCGGTCATGCCGGACAGCTTGGTGTACAGGCGGAAGTAGTTCTGGAACGTGGTCGAAGCCAGGGTCTGGCTCTCGGCCTGGATGTTCAGGTTCTCTTTGGCTTCGATGGCCTGGTGCAGGCCCTCGGACAGGCGACGACCCGGCATGGTACGACCGGTGTGTTCGTCGATCAGCAGTACCTGGCCGTCCTGGACGATGTACTCGACGTTGCGGTGGAACAGCTTGTGCGCGCGCAGGCCAGCGTAGACGTGGGTCAGCAGGCCCAGGTTGTGCGCCGAGTACAGGCTCTCGCCCTCGGCCAGCAGGCCGGCCTGGGTGAGCATTTCCTCGATGTACTGGTGACCGGCTTCGTTCAGCTCGACCTGACGGCTCTTCTCGTCGATGGTGAAGTGGCCTTCCTGGGTAACCTGGCCTTCCACTTCCTCAATGTGCTGGGTCAGGCGCGGGATCAGGCGGTTGATCTCGATGTACAGCTTGGAGCTGTCTTCGGCCTGGCCGGAAATGATCAGCGGGGTGCGCGCTTCGTCGATGAGGATGGAGTCGACTTCGTCGATCACGGCGAAGTTCAGTTCACGCTGGAACTTCTCGTCCTGGCTGAACGCCATGTTGTCGCGCAGGTAGTCGAAACCGAATTCGTTGTTGGTGCCGTAGGTGATGTCGGACGCATAGGCCGCGCGCTTTTCTTCCGGCGGCTGGAACGCCGAGACGATTCCGACCGACAGGCCGAGGAATTCGTACAGCGGGCGCATCCAGTTGGCGTCACGGCGGGCCAGGTAGTCGTTGACGGTGACCACGTGCACACCCTTGCCGGACAGTGCATTGAGGTACACGGCCAGGGTACCGACCAAGGTCTTGCCTTCACCGGTGCGCATTTCTGCGATCATACCCTCGTGCAGGGTCATGCCGCCGATCAGCTGCACGTCGAAGTGGCGCATGCCCATCACGCGTTTGCCGGCCTCACGGGCCACGGCGAAGGCTTCAGGCAGCAATTGGTCCAGTGTCTCGCCTTTGGCCAAACGCTCCTTGAACTCTGCGGTTTTGCCCCGCAGCTGTTCGTCGGAGAGGGCCACCATCTTCTCTTCGAAGGCATTGACGATACTCACCGTCTTGAGCATGCGTTTCACTTCACGCTCGTTCTTGCTTCCAAAAAGTTTCTTTAACAAAGGCGCAAACATATCGGCAGGATCTTCCACACGTAGGGATGGAGGGCGGCCCCATGAGTCGCCCGTGCAGCCCTGAGGCCGCATGCGAACGAGCATTCTACCCGGAAACGATGGTGAGGAAAGTGGTGGATTTCCACGATGCTATTACAGCGTTTTGGCGGGGGCTTGTCTTAGATAGGGGCATTTTCCCTGAGTTCAAGGCTTGGCAACATGAAAGGTATCGAGAATTAGTCTTATCTTCTGCTGCCCGCGAAGAGGCCGGTGCAGGCTATAGAGGTGTTAAACTGCTGACCACGTAACCTCATGCATACCCCATGACCTACAAACCCTCCCCCGCCCAGCCACCTTCCGCCCTGCTCCGCCAGGTGCGCCCGCTGCGCCTGCTGCTGAACCAGGCCGAGCGCCTGGAGCACCTGCAGCGCCTGCTGGAAAGCCAGCTGCAACCGGCCGCCCGCGAACACTGCCATGTCGCGTCCTGGCGCGATGGTACCTTGCTGTTGGTGGTTACCGACGGCCATTGGGCAACGCGCCTGCGCTACCAGCAAAAGCGCCTGCTGGCGGCATTGCAGGCCATGGAAGCCTTCGGCAACCTCCGGCGCATCCTGTACAAGGTCCAACCGCCGCTGGTGCCGGCCAAGCGCGGCGGGCATGCTGCCGAACTCTCGAACAGCGCCGCCGAGAGCCTGCGCGACACCGCCGAGGGCATCACCGACCCCAAGCTGCGTGCCGCACTGGAACGGTTGGCTGCCCACGCCAACAGCAAGGCATAAAAAAGGCCACCCGAGGGTGGCCTTGATTACAACACTAGAGAGAGTGTTCGAACTTACACGGCCGCAACAGGGCGCATGTACGAGATCGGTGCCGTGCTGGCATCTTCGAAAGTGACCACTTCCCAGGCATCGGTTTCGGCAATCAGCTTGCGCAACAGCTGGTTGTTCAGCGCGTGGCCGGACTTGTAGCCCTTGAACTCGCCGATCAGGCTGTTGCCCAGCAGATACAGGTCGCCAATGGCGTCGAGGATCTTGTGCTTGACGAATTCGTCATCGGAACGAAGGCCGTCTTCGTTAAGCACACCCGTTTCGTCGACGACGATGGCGTTCTCTACACTGCCGCCCAGCGCAAGGTTGTGCTTGCGTAGGTACTCGATGTCACGCATGAAACCGAAGGTGCGGGCGCGGCTGACTTCCTTCACGAACGAGGTGCTGGAAAAGTCGACGACTGCACTCTGGGTCTGGCCCTTGAGGACCGGGTGATCGAAGTCGATCTCGAAGCTCACCTTGAACCCTTCGAAAGGCAGGAACGTGGCGCGCTTGTCGCCCTCTTCCACGGTGACCTCACGCAGGATGCGGATGAACTTCTTGGCTGCGTCCTGTTCTTCCAGGCCGGCAGACTGAATCAGGAATACAAAAGGACCGGCGCTGCCATCCATGATCGGCACTTCCGAGGCGGAGAGCTCGACGTAGGCGTTATCGATGCCCAGGCCCGCCATGGCGGAGAGCAGGTGCTCGACCGTATCGACCTTGACGTCACCGTTGACCAGCGTCGTCGACATGGTTGTCTCGCCGACGTTGGCCGCACGCGCAGGGATTTCGACCACAGGGTCGAGGTCGGCGCGGCGGAAGACGATGCCGGTGTCAACAGGTGCAGGCTTGAGGGTCAGGTAAACCTTCTCCCCGGAGTGCAGACCGACACCTGTGGCACGGATGGTATTCTTCAGGGTGCGTTGTTTAATCATGGCATTGGCCGCTTCAGCGCAAATTGCGAACAGGTATCAACAAAGGCTGGGGATGATAACAGACCCAACCTTTGATGAATACCAATCACCTTTATACCCCTGATAAATTCCATTAATCAGCCTGACGACGCAGGAAAGCCGGGATATCGAGGTAGTCCAGGTCGTCCTGAGGGTTCAGTTTAGCGGCTGCGGCAGCACCTGCATGGGCCTGGTTACGCATTACGGTCGGGCGCTCCAGGTCACGGTAGTTGACCGCTGGCTGCTCCTGACGAACCGGTGCGGGGTTGGATGCTTCGTACGCCTGCTGAGCGGTCTGCAGGGTGTTGTCCACCACTTTGACCGGCTTCTCGATGCGCGCGCCCAGGCCGGTGGCCACAACGGTCACGTGCAGTTCGTCGCGCATGTCCGGGTCGATCACGGTGCCGACCTTGACCATGGCGTGGTCAGAGGCGAAGGCCTCGATGATGCTACCCACATCGGAGTATTCACCCAGCGACAGGTCCGGGCCTGCGGTGATGTTCACCAGGATGCCGCGGGCGCCCTGCAGGTTGACGTCTTCCAGCAGCGGGTTGCGGATGGCAGCCTCGGTGGCTTCACGCGCACGGTTCGGGCCGCTGGCGCAACCAGTACCCATCATGGCCATGCCCATTTCGCCCATCACGGTACGCACGTCGGCGAAGTCGACGTTGATCATGCCCGGACGCTTGATGATGTCGGAGATACCGCGCACGGCACCGGCCAGAACATCGTCAGCCTTGGCGAACGCCGACAGCAGGCTGGCATCCTTGCCCAGGATGGTCAGCAGCTTCTCGTTAGGGATGGTGATCAACGAGTCGACGCTTTCGGCCAGCATGCGGATGCCTTCATCGGCGATCTGCATACGTTTGCGGCCCTCGAACGGGAACGGACGGGTCACCACGGCTACGGTGAGGATGCCCATTTCCTTGGCCACTTCGGCAATGATCGGCGCTGCACCGGTACCGGTACCGCCGCCCATGCCAGTGGTGATGAACACCATGTTGGTGCCCTGCAGCACTTCAGCGATGCGCTCACGGTCTTCCAGCGCGGCCTGACGGCCGACCTCCGGATTGGCACCGGCACCCAGGCCCTTGGTCACGCCAGTGCCCAATTGCAGGATGGTACGCGCACCGATGTTTTTAAGCGCTTGAGCATCGGTGTTGGCGCAAATGAATTCCACGCCTTCGATGCTGCTCTTGACCATGTGGTTGACGGCGTTGCCGCCACCACCACCAACGCCGATCACCTTGATGACCGGGCTTTGCGGGACGTTGTCTACGAGCTCGAACATTTTCCCTCTCCTTACAGTTCTCTAGTTGTTGCGCCTACCACTACTGCTTTGAAACTTAGAAGTTGCCCTGGACCCACTTCTTGAAGCGCTCAAGTACTGGGGCCTTCGGTTCATCGCCATAGCTGTTGTTGCTGCTGTTGCTGTTACCGGTCAGGACCATGTCCTCGGACTGCTTCAGCAGACCGTAGGTGAGCAGGCCCACGCCGGTGGAATAGATCGGGTTGCGCACCACGTCGCTCAGCCCCCGAACGCTGTGCGGTACGCCCAGGCGTACCGGCATGTGGAAGATTTCCTCGGCCAGTTCCACGGCACCTTCCATCTTCGCGGTGCCGCCGGTGAGGACGATGCCGGCCGGCACCAGGTCCTCGTAGCCGCTGCGGCGCAGCTCGGCCTGGATCAGGGTGAAGAGCTCGTCGTAACGTGGCTCCACCACCTCGGCCAGGGCCTGGCGCGACAGCTCGCGCGGTGGGCGGTCGCCCACGCTCGGCACCTTGATGGTCTCGCCGGCACCGGCCAGTTTGGCCAGGGCGCAGGCGTAGCGGATCTTGATTTCTTCGGCGTACTGGGTCGGGGTACGCAGGGCCATGGCGATGTCGTTGGTCACCTGGTCGCCGGCAATCGGGATGACCGCGGTGTGACGAATGGCGCCTTCGGTGAAGATGGCGATGTCGGTGGTGCCACCACCGATGTCCACCAGGCATACGCCCAGTTCTTTTTCATCGTCGGTCAGCACCGAGTACGCCGAGGCCAGCTGCTCGAGGATGATGTCGTCGATTTCCAGGCCACAGCGGCGTACACACTTCTCGATGTTCTGCGCCGCATTCACTGCGCAGGTGACCACGTGAACCTTGGCTTCCAGACGCACGCCCGACATGCCCAGTGGCTCGCGCACGCCTTCCTGGTTGTCGATCACGTAGTCCTGCGGCAGAGTGTGCAGCACACGCTGGTCGGCCGGAATAGCCACGGCCTGGGCGGCGTCGAGCACGCGCTCCAGGTCGGCCAGGCTGACCTCGCGGTCGCGGATGGCGACGATGCCGTGGGAGTTCAGGCTGCGGATGTGGTTGCCGGCCACGCCAACGAAGGCCGAGTGGATACGGCAGCCGGCCATCAGCTGGGCTTCTTCCACCGCACGCTGGATCGACTGCACGGTGGACTCGATGTTCACCACCACGCCTTTCTTAAGGCCGCGGGACGGATGGGTGCCGATCCCGACGATTTCCAGGGTGCCGTCTTCGCCCACTTCGCCCACCAGCGCCACCACCTTGGAGGTGCCAATGTCCAGCCCGACGATCATTTTGCCGCTATGCGCGTTTGCCATGGTCCTGCCTCTCTCTAATTCTTCGCAACGGCGGGTTGGGCCGTCGTCGGTGCAATCGGTTCCCGCCAGCCAACGGCAAGTCCGTTGGAATAACGCAGATCAATGCGGGCGATAGTGGTGATCTGGTCTTTGAGTGTCTTGTCGTAAATGGCAATGAAACGGCGCATCTTCTCCACCAGATGGTCGCGCCCCAGCAGCAGCTCGATGCCTGGCCCGGCGCTGCTCGCGCCCGTGGTCAGGAACCAGCTGCCTCGCTCGCGCAGCTCCAGGCGAGCGATGGAAAAGCCCAGGGGGCGCAGCATCTGGCTCAATACCTGATACTGCTGCATGACTTGTTGCTGAGCACGTTGCGGCCCGGCCAGCTGCGGCAGGTGCTCGTAGTTGGCCAGTTCACGCGGGGTAAAGGCCTGGCCCTGGTTGTTGAGCAAGGCTTCGTCACCCCAGCGTGCCACCGGCAGCTGTTCTTCCAGGCGGATCACCACCTCGTCGGGCCACACCCGGCGCACTTCGGCGTGGGCGATCCATGGCATCTGTTCGAGTTCCGCACGCATCGCCGGCAGGTCGACGCTGAAGAAACTCGCCGCCACGTAGGGCGCGATACGCTGCTGCACCGATTGCTGGCTGATGTAGCTGAGGTCACCCTGCACGTCGATCTTGGTGATCGGCCGGTCGGCATAGGGCATCAGGCGAATGGCACCCTCATAGGCACCAAAGCCGGCCGCCACCAGCAGCACCGGCCACAGCAGGCGTTTGAGGCCGCCCAGGCTTGGACGCGGCAGGCGCGCCGATACGGGCTCGTCGGCCACCAGCCGGCTGGCACCACGCGGCACCGGCTTACTACGGCCGGTAACGGGTTGCTGCTGACGTATCATCGCGCCTTGCATGGTTATTAACCTCGCGTCGCCACGCTTTCAGCCAGGATTGCCAGCACCAGTTGCTGGAAGTCCAGGCCAGCCGCGCGGGCCGCCATGGGCACCAGGCTATGATCAGTCATGCCGGGTGCGGTGTTGACTTCGAGCAGCCAGAACCGGCCCTGCTCGTCCTGCATCACGTCCAGACGCCCCCAGCCTTCGATGCCGATGGCATCGCAGGCGCGTGCGGTCAGGTCGATCAGTTCCTGTTCCTTGTCACTGTCCAGGCCGCACGGGATGCGGTACTGGGTATCGTTGGCGATGTACTTGGCGTCGTAGTCGTAGAACACATGCGGCGTCCCCAGTGCGATCGGCGGCAGCACCTGACCGCGCAAGACCGCGATGGTGAACTCCGGGCCGTGGATCCACTGTTCCACCAGTACCTGGGAATCGTATTTGGCGGCGTCCTGCCAGGCAGCGACCAGTTCCTGGGCGCTGTTCACCTTGGCCATGCCGATGCTAGAGCCTTCATGGGCGGGTTTGACGATAAGCGGGAAGCCCAGTTCCGTACTGGCCTGCAAACAATCGCTTTCGCTCGCCAATACCGCGTGGCGCGGGGTGGGAATACCCAGGCTCTGCCACACCTGTTTGGTGCGCAGCTTGTCCATGGCCAACGCCGAGGCAAGGATGCCACTGCCGGTGTAGGGGATGCCCAGGCACTCCAGCAGGCCTTGCATGCTGCCGTCTTCACCGCCACGGCCGTGGAGGATGATGAAGGCGCGGTCGATCTTCTCACTTTGCAGGCGGTCGAGCAGGTCGTCGCCCACATCGATGGCGACCACGTCGACACCGGCAGTGGTCAGGGCATCGATCACCGCAGCGCCGGACTTCAGCGACACTTCACGCTCGGCGCTTTTGCCACCGTACAGCACGGCGACACGGCCGAACGCCTTGACGTCCAGGGTTGAGTGCAGCTTTTCGTAGGCGCTGGTCATTTCGACTTCTCCTGCTTGGCGCCAGCGAACAGCGGGCTTTTCATCAGTTGCGGGGCGAGGCCGCCGACATCACCGGCACCCTGGCAGATCAGGATGTCACCTGCGCGCAGCAGCGGTTTCACCAGCGGTGCCAGCTCGGCGCCACGTTCGATGTAGATCGGGTCCAGCTTGCCGCGCTGACGGATGCTGTGGCAAAGCTGGCGGCTGTCGGCACCGGGAATCGGCTCTTCGCCGGCCGGGTAGACCTCCATCAGCAGCAACACGTTGGCATCGCCCAGCACCTGGACGAAATCGTCGTACAGGTCGCGGGTGCGGCTGTAGCGGTGCGGCTGGTAGACGATCACCAGGCGGCGGCTTGGCCACCCCCCCCGCACGGCCTTGATCACCGCCGCCACTTCGGTCGGGTGGTGGCCGTAGTCGTCGACCAGCATCACGCTGCCGCCTTCGACCGGCAGTTCGCCATACACCTGGAAACGTCGACCGACACCCTGGAAGCCAGACAAGCCCTGGATGATGGCCTCGTCGGTGATGCCTTCGTCAGTGGCGATGGCAATGGTGGCCAGGGCGTTGAGCACGTTGTGGTTGCCGGGCATGTTCACCGACACCTCAAGCGGCTCGCGGTCGCGACGCAGCACGGTGAAGTGCGTTTGCATGCCCTGCTGGCGAACGTTGATGGCGCGGATGTCGGCCTCTTCGCTGAAGCCATAGGTTACGGTCGGGCGCTTCACCTGCGGCAGGATCTCGCGCACCACCGGGTCGTCCAGGCACATCACGGCCAAGCCGTAGAACGGCAGGTTGTGCAGGAACTCGACGAAGGTTTTCTTCAGCTTGTTGAAGTCACCTTCATAGGTCGCCATGTGGTCGGCGTCGATGTTAGTGACCACGGCTACCATCGGCTGCAGGTGCAGGAAGCTGGCATCACTTTCATCCGCTTCGGCGATCAGGTAGCGGCTGGTACCCAGCTGGGCATTGGTGCCGGCAGCGGTCAGGCGGCCACCGATGACGAAGGTCGGGTCCAGGCCGCCGGCGGCGAACACCGAGGCCAGCAGGCTGGTGGTGGTGGTCTTGCCGTGGGTACCGGCCACGGCCACGCCATGGCGGTAGCGCATCAGCTCGGCAAGCATCTCGGCGCGCGGCACTACCGGAATGCGGCGCTCCAGGGCGGTGGCCACTTCCGGGTTGGCCGGGTTGATGGCGCTGGACACCACCAGCACATCGGCGGTGGCGGCGTTCTCGGCGCGGTGGCCGACGAAGATCTCGGCACCGAACGATTCCAGGCGCTCGGTCACCGGCGAGGCTTTCAGGTCGGAACCGGACACTTCATAGCCCAGGTTCAGCAACACTTCGGCAATGCCGCACATGCCCACGCCGCCGATACCGACGAAGTGGATACGGCGGATACGGCCCATCTTCGGTTGGGGCATGGCTTTCTGGCTCTCAACCATGGGCCACCTCCAGGCAGATATCGACCACGGTGCTGGTTGCGGCAGGTTTGGCCAGGCGCCGTGCGGTGCCTGCCATGACGTTGAGTTTTTCGGGTTGCATCAGCACCTCGTTCAGGCGTTCAGCGAGCTGCGCTGCGCCAGTTGTCGCTTGTGGCATCAGGAAGGCAGCGCCTTCTCGGGCCAGATATTGGGCGTTGTGGGTCTGGTGATCGTCGATGGCGTGGGGCAAAGGCACCAGCATCGAGGGCAGGCCTGCTGCCGCCAGCTCGCTGACGGTCAGGGCACCGGCCCGGCACACCACCATGTCGGCCCAGCCATAGGCTTGGGCCATGTCCTTGATAAAGGGCTCTACCTGAGCCTCGACGCCCGCCTCGTGATAACGCTCGGCGGTAATCGGCGCGTGTTGCTTGCCGGCCTGGTGGAACACCTCTGGCCGCAGGGTGGCGGGCACTTCGGACAGGGCCTTAGGCAACAATTTGTTCAATGGTTCCGCACCCAGACTGCCACCGAGCACCAGCAGGCGTGCACGGCGCTCGGCCAGGGGGGCGCGTTGCGCTTCCATGAACAGCTCCGGGCGCACCGGGTTGCCGGTGGTACGACGCTTGTCGCTGGCCTCGAAGGTGTTCGGGAAAGCTTCGCAGACCCGCGCCGAGAGCGGCACCAGCAGCCGATTGGCGGTACCTGCACGCGCGTTCTGTTCGTGGATCACCAGCGGCACGCCACACAACCGCGCGGCCACACCGCCGGGGCCGGTCACGTAGCCACCAAAGCCCAGCACGCACACCGGCTTGAGCTGGCGAATGATGCGCCGAGCCTGCAGCACGGCCTTGACCAGGGTGAACGGCGCCTTGAGCAGCGACAGTTTGCTTTTGCCGCGCAGGCCGCTGACCTGAATCAGGTGCAGTGGCAAGCCAGCCTGTGGCACCAGCTCGTTCTCAATGCCACGCGGGGTGCCCAGCCAGTGCACGCTGTAACCGCGCGCCTGGAACTCCCGCGCGCAGGCCAGGGCCGGGAACACGTGGCCCCCGGTGCCGCCAGCCATGATCAATACGTTCTTGCCGTCAGCGGCCATGACTGGTCTCCTCGGCAAAATCGCTTTCGCTGAATTCGTGTTCCTCGCTGCCCAGGTGCGTACGGCTTTCCCACTCGATGCGCAGCAACAAACCCACGCAGGCGCAGCAGATCACCAGCGAGCTACCTCCGTAACTGAGGAACGGCAGGGTCAGGCCTTTGGTCGGCAGCAGGCCGACGTTTACGCCGATGTTGATCAGGAACTGGCCAATCCACAGGAAGGCCAGGCCAAAGGCCACATACGCTGCAAAGAACTGCTTGGCTTTTTCGGCCCACAGGCCGATGTACAGGGCACGCACGGTGACGAACACGAACAATGCGATGGTCACCAGCGAACCGACGACGCCCAGTTCTTCGGCCAATACCGAGAACACGAAGTCGGTGTGCGCCTCGGGCAGGTAGAACTGCTTCTGCACGCTGTTGCCCAGGCCAACGCCCAGCCACTCGCCACGGCCGAAGGCGATCAGTGCCTGGGTCAACTGGTAGCCCGAGCCGAACTGGTCGGACCACGGGTCGGTAAAGGTAATAAGTCGCGCCATCCGGTACGGCTGCGCCTGTACCAGTACGAACACCGCCAGCACCGCCAACACCACCATCAGACTGAAGCGGAACAGCCCCACCCCGCCCAGGAACAGCATGGCCGCCGCGGCACCCATCATTACCACGGTGGCGCCGAAGTCCGGCTCCATCAGCAACAGGGCAGCCATGGGCAGCAGCACGATGAACGGTTTGAAAAAGCCCATCCAGGTCTCGCGTACCTCGGTTTGCCGACGTACCAGGTAACCGGCCAGGTAAACGACCACGAATACCTTGGCGATTTCCGAAGGCTGCACGTTGAAGAAGCTGAAACCGATCCAGCGCATCGAACCGTTCACCTCACGGCCGATACCCGGCACCAGCACCAGCACCAGCAGGCCGAAGGCGCCCAGCAGCATCATGAAGCCCATGCGCTGCCAGGTGGCGATCGGCACCAGCATGGTGGCGCCACAGGCCACCAGGCCCAGGAACACGTACACCAGGTGGCGGAACATGTGATAAAGCGGGTTGCCCGACTGCACCGCAGCCACTTCCGACGACGCCGAGGTGATCATCACCAGGCCCAGGCCCAGCAAGGCCAGGCAGCCGGCGAGCATCGGGAAGTCCAGGTCGATGCCACGGCCGCTGATCAGCGGCGACGGGTAGGGCTTGAAGATGCCGAAGATCATGCAAGGCCTCCCGCTGCCTGGGCGAACAGGCGCCCGCGCTCTTCGAAGTTCTTGAACATGTCGAGGCTGGCACATGCGGGCGACAGCAGCACGGCATCGCCGGCCTGAGCCAGTTTGGCACACTGTTGCACGGCGTCATCAAGGGTCTTGACCCGTACCAGTGGTACGTCATCACCCAGGGCCTCGGCCAGGCGCTCGGCATCACGGCCAAGCAGTACCACGGCCCGGCAGAAGCGCTTGACCGGCTCACGCAAGGCCGTGAACTCGGCACCTTTGCCGTCGCCACCGGCGATCAATACCAATTTGCCTTCGATATCGGCACCCAGGCCTTCGATGGCGGCCAAAGCTGCACCGACGTTGGTGGCCTTGGAATCGTCGTACCAGTTCACGCCATTGCGCTCACGCACCCACTGGCAGCGATGGGCCAGGCCACCGAACTCGCGCAGGGCTTCGAGCATGGGCTCGAACGGCAGGCCTGCGGCATGCCCCAGGGCCAACGCCGCCAAGGCATTGCTCTGGTTGTGCGCACCGCGAATCTTCAGTTCACGCGCTGGCATCAGCGCCTGGAACTCGAATGCCAGGTATTTCTCGCCATCCACTTCGCGCAGGCCGAAGGCCTTGAAGTCCGGCTGGTTGAGGCCGAAGGTCCAGCACGGGCGGCCTTCCACCGGCAGCGGCCGGCTCAGGGCGTCCTGACGGTTGACCACGACCTGCTTCGCGCCACGGAAAATCCGGTGCTTGGCCAGGTGGTAGGCCGGCAGGCCGCTGTAGCGGTCCATATGGTCTTCGCTGATGTTCAGTACGGTGGCCACTTCAGCATTGAGCTGGTCGGTGGTTTCCAGCTGGAAGCTGGACAGCTCCAGCACGTACAGCTCGACGTCATCGGCCAGCAGGTCCAGCGCCGGGGTACCGAGGTTGCCACCCACCGCTACACGCTTGCCCGCCTTGGCGGCCATTTCGCCGACCAGAGTAGTGACAGTGCTCTTGGCGTTGGAGCCGCTGATGGCAATGATCGGCGCTTTGGCGTTGCGGGCGAACAGTTCGATGTCACCGGACAGTTTCACACCACGCGCAGCAGCCTGCTGCAGGGCTGGCGTGGCCAGGGCCAGGCCAGGGCTTACGTACAGTTCGTTGGCGCGGCACAGGAAGTCCACATCCAGTTCACCACAGCGCACTTCCACCTGCGGGTAATCACGGCGCAGGGTGTCCAGTTCCGGCGGTTGCTCGCGGGTGTCGGCGACCGCAAAGGCAATGCCCCGGTTCGCCAGGAAGCGAACCAGGGACATGCCGCTCTTGCCGAGGCCGACAACGATGCGGAATTGGTCGGAAGCGATCAAAGACACGCTCATCTACCTCAGTTTCAGGGTTGCAAGGCCAATCAGCACCAGAATCACGGTGATGATCCAGAAGCGGACGATCACCCGTGGTTCTGGCCAGCCCTTGAGTTCAAAGTGGTGGTGGATCGGCGCCATGCGGAACACGCGCTTGCCGGTCAGCTTGAAGGAGGCGACCTGGATCACCACCGACAAGGTTTCCATGACGAAGATGCCGCCCATGATGAACAGGACGATTTCCTGGCGAACGATCACCGCGATGGTGCCCAGCGCCGCGCCCAGCGCCAGCGCACCGACATCACCCATGAAGACTTGTGCCGGGTAGGTGTTGAACCACAGGAAGCCCAGGCCGGCACCGATCAGCGCGCCACAGAACACGATGAGTTCGCCCGAGCCCGGAACGTAAGGGATCAGCAGGTATTCGGCGAACTTCACGTTACCCGACAGGTAGCAGAAGATGCCCAGGGCGCCGCCGACCATCACCGTTGGCATGATTGCCAGGCCGTCGAGGCCGTCGGTGAGGTTGACCGCGTTGCTGGAGCCGACGATGACGAAGTAGGTCAGCACCACGAAGCCGATGCCCAGCGGGATGGTGACGTCCTTGATGAACGGCAGGATCAACGTGGTCTCGACGCTGGTCGGCGCGGTCTTGTACAGGAACACGGCCGCAGCCAGGCCGAACACCGACTGCCAGAAGTACTTCCAGCGGCTTGGCAGGCCACGCGAGTTCTTTTCGATCACCTTGCGGTAGTCATCGACCCATCCGATGGCACCGAATGCGAGCGTTACGATCAGCACCACCCACACGTAGCGGTTGGACAGATCAGCCCACAGCAGCGTGCTGATCGCGATGGCCGACAGGATCAATGCGCCACCCATGGTCGGGGTGCCGGACTTGGACAGGTGCGATTGCGGGCCGTCATTACGCACGGCCTGGCCGATCTGACGAATTTGCAGGGTACGGATCATCCACGGCCCCAGCCACAGCGCCAGGGACAACGCGGTCAGCACACCAAGAATCCCGCGCAGGGACAGGTACTGGAAGACCGCGAAGCCTTTGTGGAACTGTTGCAGATACTCGGCCAACAGCAGCAGCATTAATGTTTCTCCCCGCTGGCACCGCACAATGCCGCCACGACGTTTTCCATCGCAGCGCTGCGCGAGCCCTTGATCAAGATAGTGGTGTCGCTGGCACTTTCGGCGCTAACGGCGTCGATCAGCTCAGCTTGAGTAGCGAAATGACGGCCATTGGCGCCGAACGCCTTGACCGCATATGTCATGTTGGAACCCACTGCGTACAGGGCATCGACCTTGCCACGCGCGTAGTCACCCACCTGACGGTGGCCTTCTTCCGCCCATTGCCCCAGTTCGCCGATATCTCCAAGCACCAGGACGGTGCGCCCGGAAAAGCCGGCGAGTATATCAATGGCCGCGCACATGGAGGTGGGATTTGCGTTGTAACTGTCGTCGATTACCCGCACACCGTTCGGCGCGATCTGCGCCACGGTGCGGCCCTTGACCGGTTGTACCGCAGCCAGGCCGGCGGCGATGCCGCTAAGGCTCAGACCAACGGCATGGGCGGCAGCCGCAGCGGCCAAGGCGTTGCTGACGTTGTGGGTACCCAGCAGGTTCAGCTGTACCGGCACGCTGCCATCAGGCCCATGCAGGGTGAACGACGGGCAGCCCCGGGCATCACGGCCAATATGACTGGCGTGGAAGTCTGCCTGCGGGTTATCCAGTGCAAAGGTGAAAATGCGGTGGTCGCCGGCACGCTTGCGCCAGATGTCGAACGCCTTGTCAGCCAGGTTGAGGATGGCAGTGCCGCCCTCGCCCAGGCCTTCGAGAATCTCGCCCTTGGCTTCAACGATCTTTTCCGGCCCGCCGAACTCGCCAACGTGGGCGGTACCGGCGTTGTTGATGATGACCACCTGAGGCTTCGTCAGGCCGACGGTGTAGCGGATTTCACCAATGCGCGAGGCGCCCAGTTCGATCACCGCCGCGCTGTGCTCGGGGGCGATCTCCAGCAGGGTCAGCGGCGCGCCCAGGTCGTTGTTCAGGTTGCCACGGGTGGCATGCACCAAGCCACGGGTACGCAGGATGCCGGCAAGCATTTCCTTGACGGTGGTCTTGCCGCTGGAACCGGTAATGGCAACAACAGGCTTGTCGAAGGCGGCGCGGTTCAAGGCGCCGAGCTGGCCGAGCGCTACCCGGCAATCCTTGACCAGCAATTGCGGCAGGTCGACACCGGCCACTTCACGCTCGACCAGGGCAGCGACTGCGCCTTTGGCCTTCACATCGGCCAGGTAGTCGTGACCATCGAAACGCGGACCGGCCAAGGCGACGAACAGCTGCCCGGCGCTGACGCTGCGGCTGTCGATGCTGACACCGGTGAAGGTGGCCTCGCCACCGATTTGTTGATCACTCAGTGCTGTGGTCAGCTGGCTGAGTGACAGCGGCTTAAGCATGTGGAGCCTCCCAGGCTGCAAGTGCCTTCTCGGCTTCAGTCAGGTCGGAGAAGTCATGGCGCTGGCCATTGATCTCCTGGTAATCCTCGTGCCCCTTGCCGGCCAGCACGATCACGTCGCTGGCAGCAGCGGTGGCAATCAGGTGCGCGATGGCTTCACCACGGCCGGCGACGAACTCGACCTCGGCAGGCTTGGCGAAGCCGGGGCGGATGTCGTCGAAAATGCGCAGCGGGTCTTCAGTGCGCGGGTTGTCGTCGGTGACCAGCACGCGGTCGGCCAAGCGCTCGGCCACTTCGGCCATCAGTGGGCGCTTGCCACGGTCGCGGTCTCCACCGCAGCCAAACAGGCACAGCAGCTTGCCGTGGGCGTGCGGGCGCAGGGCTTCAAGCACTTTCTCGAGGGCGTCCGGGGTGTGCGCGTAGTCGACCACCACCAGCGGCTTGTCGCCGCCACCCAGGCGCTGCATGCGGCCTACCGGCCCTTGCAGGTGCGGGGTGACCTTGAGAATTTCGTCCAACGAATAGTCCAGCGCCAGCAGGGTCGCCACGGCAGCCAGCATGTTGCTCAGGTTGAAGCGGCCCAACAGCTGGCTGCGCAGAGCGCGCTCACCCTGGGCGGTGACCAGGGTGGCACGCACACCATCGTCATTGAATACGGCTTCGCGGCAGAACAGCGAAGCGTCCGGGTTTTCCAGGCTGTAGCTAAGCAGCCGGGTCTCGATGTGATCGACACTCGGGCGCCGGGCAAAGTCATCGGCCAGGCGACGCCCAAAGGCGTCATCCAGGTTGACCACCTGGCAACGCAGGCTCGGCCAGGCGAACAGCTTGGCCTTGGCGGCCTCATAGGCCTCCATGCTGCCGTGATAGTCGAGGTGGTCGCGGGAGAGATTGGTCATCACCGCGATGTCGAATTCCAGCGCGGCAACCCGGCCTTGCTCCAGCGCATGGGAGGAAACCTCCATGGCCACAGCCTTGGCGCCACCTTTCTTGAGGTCGTTGAGGGTCGACTGCACCGCGATCGGGTCGGGCGTGGTCAGGCGACCGCTCTGCAGCTCACCGTAGAAGCCGGTCCCTAGGGTGCCAATCAGGCCGCAGCGCTGGCCGAGCAGGTCGAGCGCCTGGGCCACCAACTGGGTAACGCTGGTCTTTCCGTTGGTGCCGGTCACCCCCACCAGGTTCAACTGACGGCTGGGCTCGCCATAGAAACGCCCGGCAATATCCGACAGCTGAGCGATCAGGCCTTTGACCGGAATCAGCGGCACATCGGTCAGCGGCAGCACGTTGGCGCCCTGCTCTTCGTAGGCCACTGCAGCGGCGCCACGGGCCAGCGCATCGGCAATATGCTCGCGACCATCGACCTTGGCGCCCGGCACGGCCAGGAACAGGTCACCCGGGCGCACATTGCGGCTGTCCAGGGTCAGCTCACGAATCAGCGGGTCACGACTGGCGTGGGCGAAAAGTTTGCTCAATGGCATTGTCATCATCCACGCCCTCCCTTGGCGGCTGCTGCGTTGACTTGCGATTGCACGGCGGGTGCCGCTGGCGCGGGTGGCGGCAGGTTATCTGGCGGCACGTTCATCAGACGCAAGGTGCCGGACATGACCTTGCTGAATACCGGCGCAGAAACCAGGCCACCGAAGTAGCCGCCTTTGCCCGGCTCGTCGATGACCACGACGATGGCATAGCGCGGGTCGCTCATCGGACCGAAGCCGGCGAACAGCGAGCGGTAGGCGTTTTCGGTGTAGCCCTTGGAACCCACGGTGGCCTTACGCGCGGTACCGGACTTGCCGGCCACGTGATAGAACGGCACCTGGGCGCGGAACACACCACGCGGCGCTTCGATCACCTGCTGCAGCATGCCCTGAACGGTTTCGGCGGTTTCCTTTGGAATGGCCTGCACAGCGTCCGGCGCCTTGTCGACCTTGAGGATCGACAGCGGCACCATCTTGCCGTCGTTGGCCAGCGCCGCGTAGGCATGCACCAGTTGCAGGGCGGTCACCGACACGCCATAGCCATAGGACAAGGTTGCGGTCTCAGCCTTGCGCCACTCGCGGTGATTAGGCAGGTTACCGACGCGCTCACCCGGGAAACCCAGACCGGTGTACTGGCCCAGGCCGACCTGGGACATGACGCGGTAGATAGCCTCACCGCCAATGTCGAAGGCGATCTTGCTCATGCCGACGTTACTGGAGTTGATCAGGATCCCGGTCAGGTCGAGGATCGGGCCTTCACTGCGCGATACGTCCTTGATGGTGTAGCGGCCGATCTGCAGGCTGCCCGGGTACACCTCGACCTTGTCGGTCGGCTTCCAGCGCCCGCTCTGCAGGGCCGCACTCATGGAGATCGGCTTGACCGTGGAGCCTGGCTCGAACACGTCGATGATCGCCCGGTTACGCATGGCCGCCGGGAACATGCTGCGGCGGTTGTTGGGGTTGTAGGTCGGCTGGTTGACCATGGCCAGGACCTCACCGGTCTTGACGTCCATGATCACCAGGCTGCCGGCCTTGGCGTCCTGTTCGGCAATGGCATTGCGCAGTTCGCGGGTGGCCAGGTACTGCAGGCGCAGGTCTATCGACAACGCCAAGGTCTTTCCGGCCTTGGCGTTCTTGGTTACCTGGATGTCTTTGATCAGCCTGCCGCGCCGGTCCTTGATCACCTGCCGCTTGCCCGGCACGCCGGCCAGCCATTCGTCATAGGCCAGTTCGACACCTTCGCGACCATGGTCGTCGAGGTCAGTGAAGCCGACCATGTGCGCGGTGACATCACCCGCCGGATAGAAGCGACGGAATTCTTCCAGGCCGTACACACCAGGCACTTTCAGGTCGAGCACATGCTGGCCCTGCTCCGGGGTCAGGCCGCGGACCAGGTAGATGAATTCCTTGTTGGCTTGCTGGGTCAGGCGCTCGGTCAGCTGCTGCGGGTTTTGCCCCAGCGCTGCGGCCAACTGCGGCCAGCGCTCTTTGGACGCCTGCATTTCCTTGGGGTTTGCCCACAGGGTGGTAACCGGGGTGCTCACGGCCAGCGGTTCACCGTTGCGGTCGGTAATCAGGCCACGGTGCGCCGGAATAGGGATATGACGCAGGCTGCGCGCGTCGCCCTGCCCCTTGAGGAAGTCACGGTCAACGACCTGCAAATCGATGATGCGCCAGCAAATGGCACCGACCATGATGGCCAGCAAGCCGATCACCACGCGGAAGCGCCACGGGTAGAGTGCGCCTTCGAGCTTCATCATGGCGCCACCATCCGCACTTCGTCAGCCGAAGGTACGCGCATCTTCAATTGCTCGGAAGCCAGACTCTCGATACGGCTGGCAGCAGTCCAGGTGCTCTGTTCAAGAATCAGGCGCCCCCACTCGGCCTGGGCCTTGTCACGCTCGTTCAGCTCGCCGTACAAGGTGTTGAGCAACTGACGGTTCCAGTGCGCGCTGTAGGACACGGCGATAGCCGAAACCAGCACGGCAACGAACAGCAGAAGCATCAGGAAGCTTCCGCCTGGCAAGGGTTTGGCAAACAGCCTGCTCACCGCAGCTTCTCCGCCACGCGCATCACGGCGCTACGCGACCGTGGGTTGGCCTTGAGCTCGGCTTCGGAGGCGAACTGGGCCTTGCCGATGAGCTTGATTTTCGGCTCGAAGGCCTTGTGCTGTACCGGCAGGTTGCGCGGCAGGTTGTCGGCCTCGCCCTTGACCAGCTTGCGCATGAACAGCTTGACGATACGGTCTTCCAGCGAGTGGAAGCTGATCACCGCCAGGCGGCCACCGACTTCGAGGGCATCGAGCGCGGCCTCGAGGCCGGCTTCCAGGTCACCCAATTCGTTGTTGACGTGAATGCGAAGGCCCTGGAAGGCACGGGTAGCCGGGTTCTTGCCTTTTTCCCAGGCTGGGTTGGCCACCTTGAGTACTTCCGCCAGGTCGGCGGTGCGGGTGAAAGGCTCCTTTTCACGGCGCTCGACCACGGCACGCGCCATGCGGCCGGCGAAGCGCTCTTCACCGTATTCCTTGAAGACGCGGGCAATTTCTTCCACCGGCGCGGTGGCGATGAACTCGGCGGCACTGATGCCCTGGGCCGGGTTCATGCGCATGTCCAGCGGGCCGTCATTGAGGAAGCTGAAACCACGCTCAGGGTCATCCAGCTGCGGCGACGACACGCCAAGGTCCAGCAACACGCCGCTGACCTTGCCGTGCAGGCCGCGCTCGGCCACTTCCGCGCCCAGCTCGGCAAAGCTGCGCTGCACAATGACAAAGCGGCCGTCTTCGGCCGCCAGCGCTTGCCCTGTGGCAATCGCCTGTGGATCTTTATCGAAGCCCAGCAGCCGCCCTTGCGGCCCGAGCTTGCTGAGAATCAGCCGGCTGTGTCCGCCACGGCCAAAGGTGCCGTCCAGATAGCAACCGTCGGCGCGCAGGGCCAATGCCTCGACAGCTTCGTCGAGCAGGACGGTAATGTGGTTGAAGCCGCTATCTATGGTCACAGGATCAGGTCACGCAATTCGTCGGGCATGGCGCCCGGTTGTTGAATAGCTGCAAGGTCGGCTGCCGAAACCGCGTTCCAGGCATCTTCATCCCACAGCTGGAATTTGTTCAGCTGCCCCACCAGCATCGCCTTCTTGTCGAGCTTGGCGTACTCACGCAGGCGGGGCGGTACCAGGAAACGCCCACTGCCATCGAGCTCCAGGTCAACCGCATTGCCGATCAGCAAACGCTGCAGGCGACGGTTTTCCTCACGCAACGATGGCAAGGCACGCAACTTGGCTTCTATCTGTTCCCACTCATCGAGGGGATAAACACACAAGCAGGGGTCCACGGCGTCGATGGTCACGATCAGCTGACCATTGCAACGCGAATCGAGCTCGTCACGGTACCGGCTCGGCATGGCGAGACGGCCCTTGGCATCGAGGCTGACGGCGTTGGCTCCGCGGAACACGGCTGCGATTCCCCACAATGTTAGCTTTTTTGTGCCAGAAAACCCACTTCATCCCACTTTCTGCCACTTGCGCACACTATAGGAATCCGCCCGCAGCACCGTCAAGGCACGTTCATAAGGAAAAGCCTTACAGGACCGAGATTTAGCGCGTTAAGAGAAGGTGGAAGCACTACCAAGTAGAAAAAAAGACGAGAAAAATCAAACCCACGCAAGCGAATGGAGTTCGAAGTTAAAGTGATTTATCAAGAGTAAGATTTTTTCGGTATTACCAGAGAGGATCTGCTATCGAATGAAGCAGAGAAGGAAAGGTGGAGAGTCGATCTGTAAGCCGGGTTTTGTCGAGGACAGTCATTCCTCTACGACGGCCATCACTGGACGCCTCTAGCAACCTACCCGGTTCCGACGCGGGCCACGCCTGATGGAACCCTATTTGGTCTTGCTCCGAGTGGGGTTTACCTAGCCACGCACTGTTGCCAGCCGTGCGGTGCGCTCTTACCGCACCTTTTCACCCTTACCGGCACCGAAGTGCTTAGGCGGTTATTTTCTGTGGCACTTTCCGTAGGCTCACGCCTCCCAGGCGTTACCTGGCACTCTGCCCTATGGAGCCCGGACTTTCCTCCCCCTGCTGCTCACACGACAAAAAGTTGCGGAACAAAAACAGGCAGCGACTGTCCGATCGACTCTCCGCCGACAAGGTTACCGGCACGCGCGCTTGAGAACAAGCAATACCGGCATCTATATCAATTTGCCACTATTCGGCTTTCTGCTTTTCAAGGGCAAGTTGATACAACAGGTTCTTGCGCACCCCGGTAATTTCAGCCGCAAGTGCAGCCGCCCGCTTCAGCGGCAACTCGGCTAACAACAGGTCGAGCACCCGCTGGGCCTCGGCACTGATGGCCTGCTCGCCCTCCGGCGCACTCCAGCCACCCACCAGTACCACGCACTCACCGCGCTGCTGGTTGCTGTCGCCGGCCACAAAGGCACGCAATTCAGCCAGCGGCAGGCCCTTGAGGGTCTCGAACGTCTTGGTCAGTTCGCGCGCTAGCAAGGCCGGGCGGTCGCCACCAAAAACCGCCTCCATGTCTTCAAGGCACTCCAGGATTCGGTGCGGGGCTTCATAGAAGATCAGCGTGCGCGGCTCTTCCTTTACCTGCTCCAGGCGTGCCCGGCGCCCGGCCTGCTTGGCTGGCAGGAAACCTTCGAAGATGAAGCGATCCGACGGCAAGCCGGCCGCCGACAGCGCAGCGATCAGCGCACAGGCACCTGGCACCGGCACCACATTCACCCCAGCGGCCCGCGCCTGGCGCACCAAGTGGTAGCCCGGGTCGGAAATCAGCGGCGTGCCGGCATCAGAGACCAATGCCACGCTCTCGCCAGCCAGCAGCTTGGTGAGGAAACGCCCGCCTTCGTCACGCTCGTTGTGCTCATGACAGGCAGCCAGCGGCGTGTCGATGCCAAAGTGCTGCAGCAACCGGACCGAATGGCGGGTGTCCTCGGCGGCGATCAGCGCCACGTCCGCCAGCACCTTCAACGCCCGGGCGCTCATGTCATCGAGGTTGCCGATAGGGGTTGCCACCACATACAGCGTCCCCACCGTGGATTTCGAAGCCCCTGCCACATCAGTCACTGCGCACACCTGTCATTCGGATCAAAGGCGCCATTGTAGCCCGAGCGCCTGCAACAGGGCGCAAAGAACTTCACCAGCGACCGGCGGCAAGCCACCTATAGTGAAGGATCTATACGGCGACATCGCGCCCCGGCCAGTGCTTGGGTACAATTGCCGGCCAACTTGATCGAGTAACAGGACCTTTACATGATCGCTTGCCTGCGGCTGCTCACAGCCCTCTGCCTCGCTGCCCTGCTGGCGGCCTGCGCCAGCTCGCCCTCATCCAGCCTGGGCGAACTGCCACGCACCCCGGATGCCAGCATCGAGCAACTGCTCGAAAAGGCTGCTTCCAGCAAGTCTGCGCAAGACGCCGCCCTGCTGCGCCTGAGCGCAGCCGACCTGGCCTACAAGCAGAAGGACTTCCCACGCGCCGCACGCATTCTCGAGCAAGTCCCGCTGGACACGCTCAAGCCGGCCCAGCAAGTGTTCGCCAGCACCCTCGCTGCCGAACTGGCCATGAGCCGCAACCAACCCAAGGCCGCCCTGAATGCACTGGCTCACCCTAGCCTGCAGCGCGTCGCCGAGCTTCCGGCAGAGCAGCAAGCACGCACCTACAGCGTACACGCCGCCGCCCTCGAAGCCGACGGCCAGGCCCTGGCTGCTGCGCAACAGCGTGTACTGCTGGCCCCGCTGCTCAGCGGCCAGGCCGCCAGCGCCAACAACGATGCCATCTGGGCACTGGTCGCCTCGCTGCCGGCAGAGCAACTGCAGCAGCCAGCCAACGACCAGACGCTGAGCGGCTGGACCAGCCTGGCCTTCGCCGTGAAAAGCGCCGGCACCCTGGAGCAGCAGCAAGCGGCTATCGAAGCCTGGGTCAAACAGCACCCGGACCACCCGGCAGCCCTGCAACTGCCGCAGGCACTGACCAAGCTCAAGGAACTGGCCAGCCAGCCGCTGACCAAAATTGCCCTGCTGCTACCGCAGGAAGGCCCGCTGGCCGGTGTTGCCCGCGCGTTGCGTGACGGCTTCATGGCCGCCCACTTCCAGGCCCAGCAGGCCGGCCAGCCAGCGCCTGCAGTGCAGGTGTTCGACAGCTCGCGTATCGGTTCGCTCGATGATTTCTATCGCCAGGCCCAGGCCGCTGGCGTGCAACTGGTCATCGGTCCGCTGGAAAAACCGCTGGTGAAGCAACTGGCCGCCAAACCTCAGCTGCCCATTACCACCCTGGCGCTGAACTACGCCGACGCCGGTCAGAAGGCGCCGCCGCAGCTGTTCCAGTTCGGCCTGGCTGCCGAAGACGAGGCCCGCGAAGTTGCCCGCCGCGCACGCGCAGACGGCATGGTTCGCGCCGTCGCCCTGGTGCCGAGCGGCGAATGGGGCGACCGCGTACTGGCCGCCTTCCGCCAGGACTGGGAGGGTAATGGCGGCACCCTGCTCGCCGCCGAGCGCATCGCCCAACCCGTCGCCCTGGCCCAGCAAATTGCCGACCTGTTCCAGCTGCGCCAGAGCGAAGGCCGCGCCAAGAGCCTGCAAAGCACGGTAGGCGGTAACATCGCAGCGCAACCGTCGCGCCGTCAGGACATCGACTTCATCTTCCTCGCCTCGACCCCACAGCAGGCACAGCAGATCAAGCCGACCCTGAACTTCCAGTATGCCGGTGACGTGCCTGTCTACGCGACCTCGAACCTGTACAGCGCCAGCGGCGACGTCAACCAGTACAATGACATGAACGGCATTCGCTTCTGCGAAACGCCGTGGTTGCTCGACTCCAGCAACAGCCTGCGCCAGCAAGTCGTGCAACAGTGGCCGCAAGCCGCTGGCAGCCTGGGCCGCCTGTATGCCATGGGCGTCGATGCCTACAGCCTGGCGCCGCGCCTGGGCCAGCTGAAAGCACTGCCAGACAACCGCGTCATGGGCCTTTCGGGCAGCCTGAGCATCAACGCCAACCAACGCGTCGAGCGCCAGTTGCCATGGGCAGAATTTGCCGGCGGCCAGATCAAGCGCCTGCCTGACACCGCGCGTTGATGGCCGCAGCATCACCAACCCGCGCCGGGCAAGCGGCAGAAAACCAGGCCCTTGAGTACCTTCAGGGGCAAGGTCTGCAGCTGCTGGCGCGCAACTGGCGATGCAAAGGCGGTGAGCTTGATCTGGTCATGCTTGACGCCGATACAGTAGTATTCGTCGAAGTCCGCTACCGGTTGCACGCGGGCTTCGGAGGCGCCCTCGACAGTATCGACGGGCGCAAGCAGAAACGGCTGGTGCTTGCCGCCACCCTGTTCCTGCAGAAGGAGCCCCATTGGGGCAACCACCCCTGCCGCTTCGACGTAGTCGCCCTGCAGGGCAGCCACCATGCAGGCAGACCGCTTCAATGGCTGAAAAACGCCTTCGAATGCTGAACCCACTTCGTTTTTTTTGCTCTATGTATCGCGGGCCGGTCGTTGTTGCGCGTAGCAAAGGCCACCGCCCTACTTAAGGTCACCAGATGGACATGCAATCCCGAATCCGCCGGCTGTTTCAGGCCAGCATCGATACCAAGCAACAGGCAATGGACATCCTGGCACCGCACATCGAGCAGGCCAGCCTGGTCATGGTCAATGCGCTGCTCAACGAGGGCAAGATGCTCGCCTGCGGCAACGGCGGATCGGCTGGCGATGCCCAGCATTTTTCCTCCGAGCTGCTCAACCGCTTCGAACGTGAACGCCCGAGCCTGCCTGCCATCGCGCTGACCACCGACAGCTCGACCCTGACCTCGATCGCCAACGATTACAGCTACAACGAAGTCTTTTCCAAGCAGATCCGCGCCCTGGGCCAACCCGGCGACGTTCTGCTGGCGATTTCCACCAGCGGCAACTCGGCCAACGTGATCCAGGCGATCCAGGCCGCACATGACCGCGAAATGATTGTCGTAGCATTGACTGGCCGCGACGGCGGCGGCATGGCTTCGCTGCTGCTGCCCGAGGACGTGGAAATCCGCGTACCTTCCACCGTTACCGCGCGTATCCAGGAAGTCCACCTGCTGGCGATCCACTGCCTGTGCGACCTGATCGACAGCCAACTGTTCGGGAGTGAAGAATGACCCCAATGCGCCTCGGCCTGATGGCCCTGACCCTGTGCCTGAGCGTCACCGGTTGCAGCTCGGTACTTACCTCTACACGCAATTCGCCGATCGAGGACGATCGCGGCACGCGCACCATCGGCAGCAAGATCGACGACTCGCTGATCGAGACCAAGGCCGCCGTGAACATTTCCAAAGCCAGCCCTGACCTGGACAAAGGCTCGCACATCGTTGTCAGCAGCTACAACGGCATCGTCCTGCTGGCCGGGCAAACCCCGCGCGCCGACCTCAAGAGCCTTGCCGAGCAAACCGCCGGCCAGGTGCAGCGGGTCAAGAAAGTGCACAACGAACTGCAGGTGATGCAGCCCTCCTCCATCCTGGCACGCAACAACGACGCCTGGCTGACCACCAAGATCAAGACCCAGATGCTGACTGACAATGCCGTGCCCAGCTCGCGCATCAAGGTGATTACCGAAAACGGTATCGTCTACTTGCTCGGCCTGGTAACCCAGCAGGAGGCCAACTCGGCCACTGCCGTGGTACAGGGCGTGTCGGGCGTGCAGAAGATCGTCAAGCTGTTCGAATACATCGACTGATTCGGCTGGAGAATTTCGGCGCCTGCGAGATCGAGCGCCGCCCGCGCGGCGCATCGCGAGCTGCGCTCGCTCCTACGCTTGTTTCGGGCCAGTAACGCCTGTGACAGGCGCGCGCGAACGCCTGGCTTGTACGACACAATATCGCGCCATGCGCCAAGGCGTTCACGCGCAAATCCCCCAGGAATAATTGGCCCGAAACAGACGTAGGAGCGAGCGCAGCTCGCGATGCGCCGCGCGGGCGGCGCTCGATCTCACAGGCGCTGAAAGTGGTGTGGCAGGCACAAAAAAGGCGATCCGGTTGGATCGCCTTTTTTGTTACTTGACCACTTTCAGGCTCGGTCGGCCACTTGGGCGTGGCGGCTGCCCACCACCCTCTGGCGGCCCGTCGTCATCCGGCTGCACGTCATCGTCTTCCGGCTCGTCGCCATCCATTGGCGACTCCAGCTCGAAGACCATGCCCTGGCCATTTTCGCGGGCATAGATGCCTAGAATGGCGCCAACGGGTACGAACAGCGAGTGGGCCACTCCACTGAAACGACCCTCGAAGCTGACCGCTTCATTGTCCATGTGCAGGTGGCGCACAGCGCTTGGGGAGATATTCAGGACAATCTGGCCATCACTGGCGAAACCATCCGGCACCTGAACTTTCGGGAATTCGGCATTGACCAGCATATGGGGCGTGCAATCGTTGTCGACGATCCACTCGTACAGTGCTCGAACCAGATAGGGGCGACTGGAGTTCATCAACGGCTCCTTAAAGCTTGCGCATTTCACGTTCTACGGAGGACAGGCTCGCCTGGAAAGGCTCGCGGGCGAACTGACGTTCCATGTAATCCAGCAGCGGCTTGGCTTGCCGCGGCAACTCGATACCCAACACCGGCAAACGCCAGAGTATGGGCAGTAGACAGCAATCGACCAGGCTTTGCTCATCGCTCATGAAACAGGCGAATTCATTGAACAGCGGCGAAACGCCGGTCAGGCTTTCGCGCAAGGCCTTGCGCGCTTCGGTTCTGGCAGCCTCGCTGCTGCGTGAATCGAGCACGGTATCGGCCAGGGCACACCAGTCGCGCTGAATGCGGTGCATCAGCAAACGGCTGTTGCCACGCGCAACCGGGTATACCGGCATCAGCGGCGGGTGCGGGTAACGCTCCTCCAGGTATTCCATCACCACGGTCGACTCATACAACGCCAGGTCACGGTCGACCAGGGTCGGCACACTGCCGTAAGGGTTCACCTCGGCCAGCTTGGGCGGCAGGCGGGCGGGGTCGACATCGATGACCTGTACGGCAACGCCCTTCTCGGCCAACACCAGGCGTACCCGATGACAATAGTGATCAGCGGGATCGGAATAGCAGGCTAACCTGTTGGTTGCGCCCATGTAGCGGCTCCTCGCACGGGATGCTTGTGCAACTTTAAATGAAAACGCGCCCGGGGCGCCCCCGGCATTTCTGCTGGGGCGCCCCGGGCGCGTTCAACAACCAGAAACTACTGCGTGATCAGTGCACGTCCTTCCAGTATTCACGCTTGAGCAAGTAGGCGAATACGAAGAAGAAAGCCAGGTACAGCAACACATAGGTACCGATGCGCTGGCTTTCCAGTTTGACCGGGTTGGCCGAATAGGCCAGGAAGGTCACCAGGTTCTTGACCTTCTCGTCGAACTGCTCGGTCGTCAGGGTACCGGATTTCGGCGTAATGGTCAGCTGGTCGCAGGCTTCATGGGTGATCGGGCTACCGGTCAATGGGTCGAACTGCTTCTTGCCATCGGTCACGGTCTGCACCTGCTTGCAACCGACCACCTGATTGCCTTGCAGGCCGACCAGCACGTTGGGCATGCCGACGTTCGGGAACACCTTGTTGTTCACCCCGTAAGGCCGCGACGGGTCCTCATAGAAGCTACGCAGGTAGGTGTACAGCCAGTCGGTACCGCGCACCCGAGCCACCAGCGTCAGGTCTGGCGGCGCGGCGCCAAACCAGGTCTTGGCGTCACTGGGCTTCATGCCAATCTGCATGTGGTCGCCAATCTTGGCACCGGTGAACACCAGCTTCTCCAGCATCAGTTCGTGAGGGATGCCGAGGTCATCGGCCACACGCTCGTAACGCTGGAACTTGGCACTGTGGCAACCCATGCAATAGTTGGCAAAGGTGCGCGCACCATCCTGCATGGCGGCCTTGTCGGTCAGGTCGATATCGACCTTGTCCAGCTCCAGGCCGTGTTCAGCAGCGAAGGAAAAGGCAGGCATCACTGCCAGCAAAAATACTGCAATCAACTTTTTCATCAGCCAGTCACCCTTTCCGGAACCGGTTTGGTCTTCTCGAGCCTTGTGTAGAACGGCATCAGCAGGAAGTAGGCGAAGTACAACACCGTGCATACCTGCGACAGCAAGGTGCGCCCAGGTGTCGGCGCCAGTACGCCCAGCACGCCGAGAATGACGAAGGCCACGCAGAACACCAGCAGGAAGACCTTGCTGATCCAGCCCTTGTAACGCATGGAACGCACCGGGCTTCGGTCGAGCCAGGGCAGTACGAACAGCACGGCGATGGCCGCACCCATGGCGATGACGCCCATCAGCTTGTCAGGCACCGCACGCAAAATGGCGTAGAACGGTGTGAAGTACCACACAGGCGCAATGTGCTCAGGCGTCTTGAAGGCGTTGGCCTGCTCGAAGTTCGGTTTCTCCAGGAAGTAGCCACCCATTTCAGGGAAGAAGAACACCACCGCGCAGAACACGAACAGGAACACCACCACGCCGACGATGTCCTTGACGGTGTAGTACGGGTGGAACGGAATGCCGTCCAGCGGAATGCCGTTTTCGTCCTTTTTCTTCTTGATGTCGACGCCATCGGGGTTGTTCGAACCCACTTCGTGCAGGGCAAGGATGTGCAGCACCACCAGGCCGAGGATGACGATGGGCAGTGCGACCACATGCAAGGCGAAGAAGCGGTTCAGGGTGATACCCGAGATCAGGTAGTCGCCGCGGATCCACTGAGTGAGGTCGTCGCCAATCACCGGAATGGCGCCAAACAGCGAGATGATCACCTGGGCCCCCCAGTACGACATCTGCCCCCACGGCAGCAGATAGCCCATGAAGGCTTCAGCCATCAGCGCCAGGTAGATCAGCATGCCGAACAGCCAGACCAGTTCGCGCGGCTTCTGGTAGGAGCCGTACAGCAGGCCACGGAACATGTGCAGGTAGACCACGATAAAGAACGCCGACGCACCGGTGGAGTGCAAATAGCGCAGGATCCAGCCGTATTCCACGTCACGCATGATGTACTCGACCGAGGCGAATGCCTCTTCCGCCGAGGGCGTAAAGCTCATGGTCAGCCATACGCCGGTGACGATCTGGTTGACCAGCACCAGCAGCGCCAGGGAGCCGAAGAAGTACAGGAAGTTGAAGTTCTTGGGCGCGTAATACTTGCTAAGGTGGTCTTCCCACATCTTGGTGGCGGGGAAGCGAGCATCAATCCAGTCCATGAACTTGCTCATCATGCGTTCTCCTGGTCGACGCCGATGACGATGATCTCGTCCGACTCGTAAGAGTGCGGTGGCACTGGCAGGTTGAGAGGTGCCGGCTGCGACTTGTAGACGCGACCAGCGAGGTCGTAGTGGGAGCCGTGGCACGGGCAGAAGTAGCCACCCACCCACTTTGGACCGAGATCGGCAGGCGCCACTTCCGGGCGGAAGGTGGGCGAACACCCCAGGTGCGTGCACAGGCCGACGAGAATGAGGATTTCCGGCTTGATCGAGCGAACCTCAGGGTCGACGTAGGCCGGCTGCACCGAGGCCTTGGACTCTGGATCAGACAGGTCGCCGGTGATTTTTTTCAGGTTACCGAGGATTTCCTCCGTTCGCCGCACAATGAACACCGGCTGGCCACGCCACTCGGCCACCATCTGCTGCCCGGCCTCGACCTTGGCGATATTGACCTTCACCGGTGCACCCGCGGCTTTCGCCTTGGCACTGGGAAACCATGACCCCACGAACGGTACCGCAGCCCCCACTGCTCCCGCTGCCCCGACCACGGATGTCGCGGCTACGAGGAAGCGGCGCCGGCCTGCGTTGACGCCGTCATTGCTCATTCAGTCCTCTCCCATCAGCTTGCTTGGCCTGTTGAACCAGGCTTGTACTTAGGTTGTGTCAATGGCACTAAAAATTGGCCGCCATGGTAAGAAACAAATCCACACACTGACAAGGTGATTACCCCGGCAAGGGGCGACAACCCGCGCTTTGCTTGATCTGCGTCTATGCGACAAGTGGCCACTGACATGCTGACAGGTTAGTTCAAGCCAAAAAAAAAGCCCGGTTCCAAGGAACCGGGCTTTTCTCGACTGCCGAAGCGGTATTAACGCTTGGAGTACTGAGGACGCTTACGCGCTTTACGCAGACCCACTTTCTTACGCTCGACTTCACGAGCATCGCGGGTGACGTAGCCAGCACGACGCAGAGCGCCACGCAGGGTTTCGTCGTATTCCATCAGGGCGCGGGTGATACCGTGACGGATCGCACCGGCCTGACCGCTGACACCACCACCGGAAACGGTGACGTAGATGTCGAACTTCTCAACGGTTTCGGTCAGCTCGAGTGGCTGGCGAACAACCATGCGAGCGGTTTCGCGACCGAAGAACACGTCCAGAGAACGGTTGTTGATGGAAATGTTACCAGTACCCGGACGCAGGAATACGCGAGCGGTTGCGGTCTTGCGACGGCCAGTGCCGTAGTTTTGAGTCGCCGACATAATGAACCTTCCCGTTAGATCTTCAGTTCTTGAGGCTGCTGAGCAGTGTGTGGGTGAGCAGCACCCGCGTACACTTTCAGCTTGCGGTACATGTCGCGACCCAGCGGATTCTTAGGCAGCATGCCTTTGACCGCGGTTTCGATAACACGCTCAGGGGCCTTGGCGATCAACTTCTCGAAGTTGATTTCCTTGATACCGCCCGGGAAGCCGGAGTGGGAGTAGTACATTTTGTCGGAAGACTTGGCACCAGTCACACGAACCTGCTCGGCGTTGATAACGACGATGTAGTCACCGGTGTCAACGTGAGGGGTGTATTCTGGTTTGTGTTTGCCACGCAGACGGGTAGCGATTTCGGTAGCCAGACGACCCAGGGTCTGGCCAGCGGCGTCAACTACGAACCACTCGCGCTTTACTGTTTCCGGTTTAGCAGTAAAAGTTTTCATTCTCTAAAGCCTCAGAGGCCGCCCAGCGAAAAATAGACGGCGAATCTTACTGGATAGTGCACAGCTTGCCAAGGGCAAACGCGCAGCCGAACGCTGACGCTTTTGGGGGCTCGGGTCGGGCACGCCAATGTTCGACGGGGTTCTTCCTGCGTGGTGGTGCATCACTTCCGCCACACGGAGAGGGGCCGAATTATCCAGATTGCGCGAAAAATTTCAACCTGCTTTGATGGGCTTCTTTGCCAAGGAGTGTCTACCTGATGGAATACCGCCAGCTCGGCCGTACCGACCTCAACGTCAGCGCCCTGTGCCTGGGCACCATGACCTGGGGCGAACAGAACGTTCAGGCCGAAGCCTTCGAACAGATCGCCCGGGCCAAGGCCGCCGGGATCAACTTCATCGACACCGCCGAGATGTACCCGGTACCGCCCCGCCCCGAAACCTACGCGGCCACCGAGCGCATCATCGGCAACTGGTTCCGTGAACATGGCGACCGTGACCACTGGGTACTGGCCAGCAAGGTCGCAGGCCCCGGCAACGGCATCAGCCACATTCGCGACGGCCAGCTCAAACACAACCGTCAGCACATCGTCGCGGCACTGGACGAGAGCCTGAAGCGCCTGCAGACCGACCGCATCGACTTGTACCAGTTGCACTGGCCGGAGCGCAGCACCAACTTCTTCGGCAAGCTGGGCTACCAGCACCTGCCACAGGACCACTTCACCCCGCTGGAAGAAACCCTCGAAGTACTCGACGAACAGGTGCGTGCGGGCAAGATCCGTCACGTCGGCCTGTCCAACGAAACGCCGTGGGGCACCATGAAGTTTCTGCAACTGGCCGAGAGCCGTGGCTGGCCGCGGGCGGTATCGATCCAGAACCCCTACAACCTGCTCAACCGCAGTTTCGAGGTAGGCCTGGCGGAAGTGGCCATCCGTGAGCAGTGCGGCCTGCTGGCCTACTCGCCGCTGGCCTTCGGCATGCTCTCGGGCAAGTACGAGAACGGTGCACGGCCGGAAAATGCCCGACTGACCCTCTTCAGCCGCTTTGCCCGCTACTCCAACCCGCAGACCGTGGCGGCCTGCAGCCGCTACGTGCAACTGGCCCGCGAGCATGGCCTGGACCCGGCGCAGATGGCCCTGGCATTCGTGACCCGGCAGCCTTTCGTGACTAGCAACATCATTGGCGCGACCAGCCTCGAGCAACTGGAGAGCAACCTGGCCAGCATTGAGCTGAGCCTGAGCGACGAGCTGCTGGTAGGGATCGAGGCGATTCACCAGGAGCAGCCCAACCCTGCCCCTTGATCAAAGCCACAAGCGGCAAGCTTCAAGTTGCAAGACAGAGCGGGCGAGTACCGACCTGCTTTTTTCTTGCAGCTTGTAGCTCGAAGCTTGCAGCTGGGCAAAAAACATAAGACGATCCAGCCGGTGATTGACCACTCTACCCTATAAGAACAATGACAATGATGTTTACCCAACCCTCCGCGTCGCTGCGGCGCGTCAGCATCCTGGCCATTGACAAGGTGTTCGCTTCGACCTTGATGCAAGCCAAGGATTTCTTCCACCTCGCCAGCCTGCGCTACAGCAAGCAGCTGGGCCTGGGCCTGCAGCCCATGTTCGAAATCCGCCTGGTGAGCCCCGACGGCCAGCCTGTGGACAGTTTCAGCAATGTGCAGTTACCGGTCGACGGTGGCCTGGACGATGCCGATGTGATCATCCTCCCGGCCTATTGGGACGACTTCGACAACCTGCTGCAGCGCTACCCACAGGTGCTACCGTGGCTGCGTGACCAGCATGCGCGCGGCGCGGTGCTGTGCGCCGAGGCCAGTGGCGTGTTCTGGCTGGCCGAGTCCGGCCTGCTCGATGGCAAGGAGGCGACGACCTACTGGCGCTTCTTCAACAGCTTTGCCGAGCGCTTTCCGAAGATCCGGCTGAACCAGGACAAGCACCTGACCGACGCCGACAATATCTATTGCGCGGGCGGCGCTACCTCGGCCTGCGACCTGTACATCTACCTGATCGAACGCTTCTGCGGCGCCAACGTGGCCCGCGCCGTGGCCCGCGACATCCTCTACGAAGTCCAGCGCAACTACACCCCGGGGCGTATGGGCTTTGGCGGGCAGAAGCTGCACCAGGACCTGATCATCCTGCAGATCCAGCACTGGCTGGAAGAGCACTTCGCCGACAAGTTCCGCTTCGAGGATGTGGCCCGCAACCACGGCATGAGCATCCGCAACTTCATGCGCCGCTTCCAGGGCGCGACGGGCGACAAGCCGCTGCACTACCTGCAACGGCTACGGATCGAAACAGCCAAGGGGTTGCTGTCGAGTACGCGCAAGAGCATCAAGACCATCAGCTATGAGGTCGGTTATGACGATGCCAGTTTCTTTGCGCGGCTGTTCCGTCAGCACACCGAGTTGTCGCCGAACCAGTATCGGCAACAGTTCATGCAGGAAGCCTGAAAGGCTTCCTGAGCGGCAAGCTACAAGCTTCAA
>NZ_JBICKA010000034.1:0-2095 GCF_043103635.1 Pseudomonas sp. yb_9
CAAAACACTTCCACTGACAAAAACCTGTACATCCATCCAGATAAAACTTGCCTCTGCGCCCCCGCTTGCGCATCCTAGTGCTCATTACCCCCGATGAAGCGTTCCCGGCCATGCGCCTGTTCCTCTGCGAAAAACCCTCTCAGGCAAAAGACATCGCCAAAGTGCTCGGCGCCAACCGCAAGGGCGACGGCTGCTGGCAAGGCACCGACGTCTGCGTCACCTGGTGCATCGGCCACCTGCTGGAAACCGCCCCGCCCGACAGCTACGACGAACGCTACAAGCGCTGGAACCTGGCCGACCTGCCGATCATCCCGGACAAGTGGAAGATGCTGGTCAAGCCCAAGACCGCCAGCCAGTTCAAGGCCGTCAAACGCCTGCTTGGCGAAGCGCGGGAGCTGGTGATCGCCACCGACGCCGACCGCGAAGGCGAAATGATCGCCCGCGAACTGGTCGAACATTGCCGCTATCGCGGCCCGGTGCAACGCCTGTGGCTGTCGGCACTGGACGACGCGTCCATCCGCAAGGCCTTGGCCCGCCTGCTGCCCGGCCACGAAACCTTCAACCTGTACCACTCGGCACTGGGCCGCTCGCGCGCCGACTGGCTGATTGGCATGAACATGAGCCGGCTGTTCACCCTGCTGGGCCGCCAATCCGGCTACCAGGGCGTGTTGCCGGTGGGCCGGGTGCAAACGCCCACCTTGCGCCTGGTGGTCGACCGCGACCGCAGCATCGCCGACTTCGTACCCGTGCCGTTCTGGGCCATCGATGTGCAACTGGAACTCGCCGGCCAACACTTCAATGCCCAATGGCGCGCCCCCGAGGACGCCTGCGACGACCAAGGCCGCTGCCTGAAGCAAACCTTGGCACAACAAGCGGCCACCGACATCGGCAATGCCGGCACAGCCCGCGCCGTCAAGGTTGCCACCGAGCGCGTGCGTGAAGCCGCACCACTCCCCTTCGACCTCGGCACCCTGCAGGAGCTGTGCTCGAAAAAGTTCGGCCTCGGCGCCCAGGAAACCCTCGACATCGCCCAGGCCCTGTACGAAACCCACAAGCTGATCACCTACCCGCGCAGCGACTGCGGTTACCTGCCGCAAAGCCAGCACGCCGAAGCGCCGGCCATCCTCGCTGCCTTGCAACGGGCCGATGCCAGCCTGGCGCCTCTACAGCCCTACCTGGAGCCACAGCGACGCTCGCGGGCATGGAACGACGCCAAGGTCAGCGCCCACCACGGCATCATCCCCACCGCCGCCGCCAGCGACCCGTCGCGCCTGCCGGCCAAGCACAAGGCGGTGTATACCCTGATCCGCGCCCGCTACCTGGCGCAGTTCCTGCCCAACCATGAGTACGACCGCACCCAGGCCGACTTCGACTGTGCCGGACATGCCCTGCGTGCGGTGGGCAAGCAGATTGTCGAGCCGGGCTGGCGCCGCGCCCTGCCTGAGGCATTGACCCCGGCCAAGGGCCGCGAGGCACCACCCGCCCAGGTGCTGCCAGCACTGCGCGAAGGCCAGGACTGCAACGTACAAGGTCTGCAACTGAAAGACCTGTGGACTCACCCCCCCAAGCCGTTCACCGAAGGCGACCTGATCAAGGCCATGAAAAACGTGGCCAAGCTGGTGGACGACCCGCGGTTGAAACAGAAGCTGAAGGAAACCACCGGTATCGGCACCGAAGCCACGCGCGCCAGCATCATTCAGGGCCTGCTTGACCGTGGCTACCTGGTGAAGAATGGCAAGGCACTGTCGGCCACACCGGCGGCGTTCAGCCTGATCGATGCGGTGCCGAAAGCCATTGCTGACCCTGGCACCACGGCCATCTGGGAGCAGGCGCTGGACATGGTGCAGAGCGGCGAGATGAGCCTGGAAGAGTTCGTTGCCCGGCAATCGGCGTGGATGGGCAAGCTGGTCGAGCGGTGTAGCGGCATGCGCATGACCATCAGCGGGCCGGCCGCAGGTGCGCCGCCGCCTTGGAAGAAAAAGCGGCGTGGTGGGGGGAAAAGTAAAACAGCTGGCAGCAAGTCGGCCGCTAGCAAGCCGCGTCAGCCTCGAAAAAAACCGGCAACCTGAAAGTTCTGCATCGTCATTACTGGCCT
>NZ_JBICKA010000035.1:0-28271 GCF_043103635.1 Pseudomonas sp. yb_9
CAAAAGAGATCAGAAGCCATGTTCACGCAGCAGCCGGGCATAACTGCCATCCGCCTTCATCGCCACAACCGCCCGTTCGAACCGCTCGACAATCCGCGCATGCTCCGGATGCTTCAGGCTAACCAGTATATGCAAGGTGTTCTCCCCCAGCGGCGGCTCCACCAGCATCACCCCATCGCGCACCTCCTGCGGTTCACGCTGCAAGTTGTAACGCGCCACATACTCGTCCTCCACCGCCAGGTTCACCCGCCCGGCCGCCAGCATGCGCACCGCCGACGAAAAGTTGCGCACCGCCACCTTGTTCAACCGGGTATCGCCGTCGAACTCAGGTGAGTAGGCGTAATCACGCACCACAGCAATGCTATAAGGGTACAAGTCCGATTGACGCTGATAGCGGAACTCATCGCCCGTGCGTTGTAGCAAGCGAATGCGGTTAGTCAGGTAGGCGCTGGAGAACTGCCCGATGCGGGCGCGCGAATCGCTCTGCCAGGCATTGATCAGCACGTCGTAACGCCCTTCGCTTATCCCCAGCAACGCCCGGGCCCATGGTGCCTCTTCGACTGCACTGGCATAACCGGCTCGGGTCAGCGCCGTAGTGACGATACTGGTCGCCAAGCCACCACCCGGCATGCTGGCATCAGTGAACGGTGGCCAGTTGTCGGCCACCAGGCGTAGCTTGGCGTGACCCGGTGCGGGTGTTGCCAGCATCATTGCCAGTAAACCCAGAACACAAAGCAGTGGCCGCATGCTCACGTCCTTTCGCAATGGGGGGACACACTGGCGATGAGATTACACAAACCTGTTGCCGGGAGCAGCGGCCAATAGTGTCAATTTGCCTCTATTTTGGCCGTTCAGGGATACCCGAGCACTTCCCGGATCTGCCGCAGATGCTGGATGATCCACTGCTTGTCGATGGCGCCCCAGTCATGAATGCGGTAATGCCCGGCGTGGTTGCGTGCGCCCTCTTGCTGTTCGAACTCGCAGACGATGTCCAGGTCGGCCAGGGCGGCGATGGTGTCCTGGGCCGTGCGCCGTGGCATCCCGGTGGCCTCCATCAACGCGGGTACGCTGGTCGCGGTCTGGCTGTCGATCAGCCAGGCCACGTACAAACGGCGGTAGAAGCTGCTCTTGGTCTTGCTCACTTCCATGCTGCGTGGTCCTTAAACGTTGCCCGGCAGCTCCCGATAAGTCAGGTAGACGCGCAGGTCGAATTCCAGTTGGTGGTAGTCCGGCTCCATGTGCTGGCAGAGCTGGTAGAACGCCTTGTTGTGATCGCGCTCGCGCAGGTGCGCCAGTTCGTGCACCACGATCATGCGCAAGAACTGTGGCGCGGCCTCCTTGAACAACGAGGCAATGCGGATTTCCTTTTTCGCCTTGAGCTTGCCGCCCTGCACCCGCGACACCGCCGTATTGAGGCCCAAGGCCCGATGGGTCAGGTCGAGGCGGTTGTCGAACAATACCTTGTCCAGGCCCGGCGCGGTGCGCAGGTACTGCTGGCGCAGGTCCTGGGCATAGCCGTACAGCGCCTTGTCGCTTTGCACGTCATGGCGGTCGGGGTAGCGTCGCTGCAGGTACTCGCCCAGGCGGCCGCTGTCGATCATCTGCCGCACCTGCGCTTGCAGGTGCGGGGGATAGGCTTGCAAGTAACGTAATACGGTCATGGCGCTGCATTCGGCGTAACGAATGCCGATTCTAGCCAATCATGGCCCAGGCCACGAGAAAATTGCCGGAAAGCCGCTGGCGTCCGCTGCGATCATTGGGTAAGCCACCAGGAAGCCCTGCACATATTCACAACCATTGGCCTTGAGCCAGGCCGCCTGAGCCGGGGTCTCCACCCCTTCGGCAATCACCGTGATGCGGTAGTCGGCACACAGGCCAATCACACTGCGGACCAAGGCCGCATCCACCGCCGAGTCGGGCAGGCGTGCCACCAGGTGGCGGTCAAGCTTGAGGGTGTCGATTGGCAGGTCGCGCAGCATGCGCAATGAACAGTCACCCGCCCCAAAGTCATCCAGCGCTACCCGCACCCCCAACTCGCGGAGGCGGTGTATCTGTTTCACGGCCGCATCGATGTTGTACATCAACGAGGTTTCCGCCACTTCCACCTCCAGCTGCGCCGGGTCCAGTTGGTAAAGCTGGATGACCCGCTGCAACTCTTCAACCAGGCTGGGCATGACGAACTGCGCACGGCTCAAACTGATGCCGAGTACCAGGTCTGCGGGGAAGCGTTCATACCAGGCCTGGCGCTGAGCGGCCCCCTGCCGATAAATCCAGCTGGCCAGCCGGTTGATCAGCCGTGCTTCCTCCAGCAACGGAATGAACAGCCCCGGCGGCACATCGCCAACGCTAGGGTGCTGCCAGCGCAACAATGCTTCGAAACCACGCAGACGGCCATCGATGAACGACACCTGCGGCTGATAGACCAAGGTGAAGTCCTGCTGCTCGATGGCGGCGCGCACGCTGTCTTCAAGCATCAGGCGCGAACGTGCCCGGCCGTTGAGTTCCTGGTCATAGAAGCGGTACTGCTGGCGCCCGGCCTGCTTCGCGGCGTACATCGCCGCATCGGCTGCACGCAACAGGCCTTCCACATTGGCGCCGCAGTCCGGGTAGGTGGCGATGCCGATGCTCACCCCAAGGCTCACATCGAGCCCTTCGATCTGGTGACTGATCGAAATACGCTCAAGCAGTTTCTCGGCGTAACGGCCCGCCTGCTCGGGGTAAGGCAGGCTATCAAACAGCGCGGTAAATTCATCACCGCCCATCCGCGCCAGCAACGCCTCGCTACCCAGGCAGTCCTTGAGTTGCTCGCCTACCCAGCGCAGCACGCGATCACCGGTTTCGTGGCCCAGCGAGTCGTTGATGCGCTTGAAGCCATCCAGGTCCATGTACATCAGCGCCTGCGCCTTGTCCGAGCGCTCGTTACGCAGCAGCGCACCTTCGGCGGCCTGGTAGAAACCCCGCCGGTTGAGCAACCCGGTGAGCGGGTCGGTAACCGCCTGGTACTCCAGCTGCTGGTGCAGGTTGCGCACCACCGACATGTCCAGCACCGTCACCACCATGGCCTGCTGGTCGGCCGGCAGCGGTGCACAGGACAGCGCCACCGGCACCAGCTCGCCCCCCAAAGTGCGCAACTGGGCATCGTGTACGCGGAAAATGCGCCGCCCCAGGTAGGCCTGGTAGAAGTCGGACTCACCCCACAGGCTGGCATTGGCCAGTTGCACCAGGTCAAGCAGGTGAGCGCCCTGCAATTGCTGCACCGGTGCCGCCAGCAAGCGCGAAATGGCCGGGTTGGCAAAACTGATGACACCTTGGGCATCTACCACCAGGATGCCCTCGGCAGCATTCTCCAGGATCGATGCGTTGAATGCCCGCGCGGCTTCCAGCTCTCGGCTCAGACGTTGCAGCATGCGCCGGTTGCGCTGCTGTTCGAGCAAGGCCTGAACCTTGGGCTTGAGGATTTGCGGGTCGAACGGCTTGAACATGTAGTCGACGGCGCCGCTGGCGTAGCCTTTGAGTACGGCGGCTTCGGACTGTTCGTTGGCGGTGAGGAAGATAATCGGGGTCAGCCGGGTGCGTTGGCTGCCACGCATTAACCGGGCGACTTCGAAACCGTCCATTTCCGGCATTTGCACATCCAGCAGGACCAGGTCGACATCGTGCTCGAGCAACGCGCTCAAGGCTTCCATCCCTGAGCTTGCCGTCAACACTTGCCAATCCTGCCGGGCCAGCAAGGCCCGCATGCTGATGAGGTTCTCGGGGTAGTCGTCTACCACCAGAAGAACCGAGCTGCCATCCAGTGGCTGCGGTTGAGCTTGAGCTTGAGCGCCATCCATGCTGCTTCTCTGTTATGTGACCGACTTCAAAATACGGTTGGATCCATTAATACTCTAGACCCAAGGCCGTAACGCGCAATGCAATCAGAACGCTATCAGTGGCTCAACTGTACCGTAGCCGACTAACGGTAAGTCTGCCGGGATTATGTGCAGGTTCTGTCGCCCATAAAAAAACCCGCATCGCTGCGGGTTTTCATGCTGCCGGTCGATCAGTTGACCTTGGCGGCCAGCTCACCTTTCAGGTAGCGCTGGTACATGCCTTCCAGGGAGATCGGCTTGATCTTGGAGGCATTGCCGGCGGTGCCGAAGGCTTCGTAACGGGCGATGCACACGTCGCGCATGGCCTTGACGGTTTCACCGAAGAACTTGCGTGGGTCGAACTCGCTCGGGTTGGTCGCCATCAGGCGGCGCATGGCACCGGTAGAGGCCAGACGCAGGTCGGTGTCGATGTTGACCTTGCGTACGCCGTACTTGATGCCTTCGACGATCTCTTCAACCGGTACACCGTAGGTTTCCTTGATGTCGCCGCCGTACTGATTGATGATCGCCAGCCACTCTTGCGGTACCGAGGAAGAACCGTGCATCACCAGGTGGGTGTTGGGGATGCGCTTGTGGATTTCCTTGATGCGGTCGATGGCCAGCACGTCACCGGTAGGTGGCTTGGTGAACTTGTAGGCACCGTGGCTGGTACCGATGGCAATCGCCAGGGCGTCGACCTGGGTCTTCTTGACGAAGTCGGCAGCCTCTTCCGGGTCGGTCAGCATCTGGCTGTGGTCCAGCACGCCTTCGGCGCCGATGCCGTCTTCTTCACCGGCCATGCCGGTTTCCAGCGAACCCAGGCAGCCCAGCTCGCCTTCTACCGAAACGCCACAGGCGTGTGCCATAGCAACGGTCTGCTGGGTAACGCGGACGTTGTACTCGTAGTCGGTCGGGGTCTTGCCGTCTTCACCCAGCGAGCCGTCCATCATCACCGAGCTGAAGCCCAGCTGGATCGAGCGCTGGCAGACGTCAGGGCTGGTGCCGTGGTCCTGGTGCATGCACACCGGGATGTGCGGGAATTCTTCGATGGCCGCCAGAATCAGGTGGCGCAGGAACGGGGCGCCAGCGTATTTGCGGGCACCGGCCGAAGCCTGGACGATCACCGGGGAGTCGGTCTTGTCGGCCGCTTCCATGATGGCGCGCATCTGCTCGAGGTTGTTGACGTTGAAAGCTGGTACGCCGTAACCGAACTCGGCGGCGTGGTCCAGCATCTGGCGCATGCTAATGAGTGCCATTGTGTATCTCTCTCCCGACAAGCGTCGTTTGTTTCGTGCAAGCCTGCCGCAGGGGCGGTTGCTGTTCAAGTAGTGTGGGCCACCGTCGCGGCCCGGCCAGTCACGGTGCCTTGCAGCCCCGCCCAATCAGATCGTTGGTTGCCACCCAGTACACCAGGCCTTCTTCGCCCTTGGTGTGGAAGGCCAGCATGCCATCGCTGTACAGCGCCCCCGAGGCACCCGGCTCGGACTTGAGCCGGTAGACCTGGTCGCCGCCACCCAGGCGCACGTCGACCTGGTCGTGTTGTGCATCGGCGAAGCGCCACAGCACTTCGGCCTGGGTGTCGCAGACCCAACGGGTCCAGTTGTCTGCCGGGGCGGGTTGCGCCGGCTGCAGCAGTGAGCATCCTGCCAGTGTCGCCAGGGCCGTCACGGCCAAAAGCGCTTTCATTACCTATCCTCTAGATGACCGCACAGCGGTCGCTTGGTTGCCTGAGCCGACGAAACGCCGGGCTCAAGGGCAACCCGGCGCCTTGCGCTGGTGGTCTTCGTCGTACTTTTCCAGGCCTTCCGGGCCCACGCGCTTGCTGATGACCGGCACGGTTTCGGCCTGCCATTCGGACTGATAGCAGCCGCCCTTGGGTGAATGCGCCGGATCGGCATCAGAAGCCGGGCTGCCAGAGCAGGCGCTCAGCAGGCCGGCCAGCATCATCACAGGCAATTGCTTGACCATCAGGCCACTCCCTTTGCCAAGCGCCGACGTCATCAGGCCTTGGCCCGCTCTTCCAGAATTGCCACGGCGGGCAGGACCTTGCCCTCGACGAACTCGAGGAAGGCACCACCACCGGTAGAAATGTAGGAGATATCCTTGCTGACGCCATATTTGTCGATGGCTGCCAGGGTGTCACCGCCACCGGCGATGGAGAATGCAGCGCTGTCGGCGATGGCCTTGGCCAGTACCTGGGTGCCGTTGCCGAACTGGTCGAACTCGAACACGCCGACCGGGCCGTTCCACAGGATGGTCTTCGACGACTTCAGCAGCTCGGCGAAGTTGGCCGCGGTTTGCGGGCCGATGTCCAGGATCATGTCATCGGCTGCCACGTCGGCAATGGCCTTGACGGTAGCTTCGGCCGTTTCAGCGAATTCCTTGGCAACCACCACGTCCACCGGCAGTGGCACGCTGACCTTGGCGGCGATGGCCTTGGCGGTGTCGACCAGGTCAGGCTCGTACAGCGACTTGCCCACCGGGTGGCCAGCAGCAGCCAGGAAGGTGTTGGCGATGCCGCCACCGACGATCAGCTGGTCGCACACGGCGCTCAGGCTGTTCAGCACGTCCAGTTTGGTGGACACCTTGGAACCGGCAACGATGGCCGCCATCGGCTTGGCAGGCGCCTTCAGGGCTTTGCCCAGCGCGTCCAGCTCGGCAGCCAGCAGCGGGCCGGCAGCAGCGACCTTGGCGAACTTGGCCACACCATGGGTCGAACCTTCGGCGCGGTGAGCAGTGCCGAATGCGTCCATGACGAACACGTCGCACAGGGCAGCGTACTTCTGCGCCAGTTCGTCAGCGTTCTTTTTCTCGCCTTTGTTGAAGCGCACGTTCTCGAACAGCACCAGGTCACCGGCCTGTACCGCGACACCGTCCAGGTAGTCGGCAACCAGCGGCACGTCGCGGCCCAGGGCCTTGATCAGGTAGTCGGCAACCGGCTTGAGGCTGTTCTCGGCAGAGAACTCGCCTTCGGTCGGGCGGCCCAGGTGCGAGCAGACCATTACCGCTGCGCCTTTCTCCAGGGCCAGCTTGATGGTCGGCAGCGCTGCCAGGATACGCGCATCGCTGGCTACCACACCGTCCTTCACAGGTACGTTGAGGTCTTCGCGGATCAGTACGCGCTTACCTTGCAGGTCGAGGTCGGTCATCTTCAACACGGTCATGAATGCAGTCCTTCAGGGCTGTTTGTTGCGGGTTGGGTGAACGACGTGCAGAAAGTGTTCGGCAACGTCGAGCATTCGGTTGGCAAAACCCCATTCGTTGTCGAACCAGGCCAGCAGGTTCACCAGGCGGGGGCCGGAAACGCGAGTCTGGCTGGCATCGACGATCGCCGAATGCGGGTCATGATTGAAATCACAGCTGGCGTGCGGCAGCTCGGTGTAGGCCAGCAAGCCTTTGAGCGGCCCTTCCAGTGCCGCCTCGCGCAGTACCCGGTTGACCTCGGCCGCGCTGGTGTCGCGGGCGGTCTGCAGGGTGATGTCCAGGCACGAGACGTTGACGGTGGGCACACGTACCGCTTTGGCCTGGATTCGCCCGGCAAGTTCCGGCAGCAGGCGCTCGATGCCACGCGCCAGACCAGTGGACACCGGGATCACCGACTGGAAGGCCGAACGCGTGCGGCGCAGGTCTTCGTGGTGGTAGGCGTCGATCACCGGCTGGTCGTTCATCGCCGAGTGAATGGTGGTGATCTGCACGTATTCGATGCCGAACGCCTGGTCCAGCACACGCAGCAGCGGCACACCGCAGTTGGTGGTGCACGAGGCGTTGGACACCAGGCGTTCGCTACCCGTCAGGCAGGCCTGGTTGATGCCGTAGACCACCGTGGCGTCAACGTCGGCTTCGCTGGCCATGGGCTGCGAGAACAGTACCCGGGGCGCACCGGCGTCGAGGAAACGCTGGCCATCGGCGCGGGTGTTGTAGGCGCCGGAGCATTCCAGCACCAGGTCGATGCCAAGCGCTGCCCAGTCGATGCCTTCAGGGGTAGCACTGCGCATGACTTTCACGCAATCGCCATTGATATGCAGACAATCGCCATCGACCTTCACCTCACCGGGGAAACGCCCGTGGGTGGAGTCGAAGCGTGTCAGGTATTCCAGGCTGGCCTGGTCGGCCAGGTCGTTCAGCGCGACGATCTCGAAACCGGCCTTTGCCCCCCGCTCGAACAGCGCGCGCAGGACACAGCGGCCGATACGGCCATAACCGTTGAGTGCAACTTTGTAGGGACGCAGGTGGGGCATTCGGGGCTCACGAGACAATATTATTTTCGTCAGCCTGCGGGAATTGCTGTGTGGCATTCGCGGGCAAGCCCGCTCCCACAGGGGTCGCATGTAACCCTGTGGGAGCGGGCTTGCCCGCGAATGCAGGCGACACCGCCCGCAGATCTTTACATCAGTCTTCCAACAGCTCTTCGGCAGTACCCAGGATGTTTTCCAGGGTGAAGCCGAATTCTTCGAAGAGTGCCGAAGCCGGCGCCGACTCACCGTAGGTGGTCATGCCAATGATACGGCCTTCCAGGCCGACGTACTTGTACCAGAAGTCGGCGTGGGCCGCTTCGATGGCGATACGCGCACCCACTTCCAGCGGCAGCACCGACTGCTTGTAGGCAGCGTCCTGGGCATCGAACACGCTGGTGCACGGCATGGAAACCACACGCACCTTGCGGCCTTGCTCGGTCAGCTTGTCGAACGCCTGAACGGCCAGGCCCACTTCGGAACCGGTGGCGATCAGGATCAGCTCCGGCTCGCCAGCGCAGTCCTTGAGCACGTAGCCACCACGGCTGATGTCGGCGATCTGCTGAGCGTCGCGTGCCTGGTGCTGCAGGTTCTGGCGCGAGAAGATCAGCGCCGAAGGGCCGTCCTTGCGCTCCAGGGCGTGTTTCCAGGACACGGCGGATTCCACCGCGTCGGCCGGGCGCCAAGTGTCCAGGTTCGGCGTGCTGCGCAGGCTGGTCAGTTGCTCGATTGGCTGGTGAGTCGGGCCGTCTTCACCCAGGCCGATGGAGTCGTGGGTGTAGACGTGGATCACACGCTGCTTCATCAGTGCCGACATGCGCACGGCGTTGCGGGCGTATTCCATGAACATCAGGAAGGTCGCGCCGTAAGGCACCAGGCCACCGTGCAGGGCAACGCCGTTCATGATGGCGGTCATGCCGAACTCGCGCACGCCGTAGAACACGTAGTTGCCGCTGGCGTCATTGGCTTCGACGCCCTTGCAGCCCTTCCACAGGGTCAGGTTGGAGCCTGCCAGGTCAGCCGAACCACCCAGGAACTCGGGCAGCAGTGGGCCAAAGGCGTTCAGGGCGTTCTGGCTGGCCTTGCGGCTGGCAATGGTTTCGCCCTTGGCGGCCACTTCGTTGATGTAGGCCTGGGCCTTCTCGCTGAAGTCGGCCGGCAGCTCGCCGCTGTCACGGCGCTTGAATTCGGCAGCCAGTTCCGGGAAGGCCTTGGCGTAGGCGTCGAAACGCTGGTTCCAGTCGGCTTCGGCCTTGGCACCGGCGGCCTTGGCGTCCCACTCGGCATAGATGTCGGCCGGGATTTCGAACGGGCCGTGGTTCCAGTTCAGTTCCTTGCGGGCCAGGGCGATTTCGTCGTTGCCCAGCGGGGCACCGTGGCAATCTTCCTTGCCCTGCTTGTTCGGCGAACCGAAACCGATGATGGTCTTGCAGCAGATCAGGGTCGGGCGGTCGCTCTTGCGCGCCGTCTCGATGGCCATCTTGATTTCTTCGGCATCGTGGCCGTCGACGTTGCGAATCACCTGCCAGTTGTACGCTTCGAAGCGCGCCGGGGTGTTGTCGGTGAACCAGCCGTGCACTTCACCGTCGATGGAGATGCCGTTGTCGTCGTAGAAGGCGATCAGCTTGTTCAGGCCCAGGGTGCCGGCCAGCGAGGCGACTTCGTGGGAGATACCTTCCATCATGCAGCCATCGCCCAGGAACACGTAGGTGTTGTGGTCGACGATGGTGTGGCCTTCACGGTTGAACTGGGCAGCCAGTACTTTTTCGGCCAGGGCGAAGCCCACGGCGTTGGCGATACCCTGGCCCAGTGGGCCGGTGGTGGTCTCGACGCCTGGGGTGTAGCCGTATTCCGGGTGGCCCGGGGTGCGGCTGTGCAGCTGGCGGAAGCCTTTGATGTCATCGAGGGTGACGTCGTAGCCGGTCAGGTGCAGCAGCGAGTAGATCAGCATCGAGCCGTGGCCGTTGGACAGCACGAAGCGGTCACGGTCGGCGAAGCTCGGGTTGCTCGGGTTGTGCTTCAGATAGTCGCGCCAAAGCACTTCGGCGATATCCGCCATGCCCATAGGGGCACCTGGGTGGCCGCTGTTGGCCTTTTGCACGGCATCCATGCTGAGGGCACGAATGGCGTTGGCACGTTCACGACGGCTGGGCATCGCTGATCTCCTGGGGGGCTTGAATAGGTGGTGTCACGAAAAAAGGCGGCCATTTTCGCCCACTGGGGGGGCTTGGGGCAATGACGTATGGTCGCAGTCGGGGGATTTTCCTGTGATTGGCCTTCAATTCGGGGCAAAACCGGGATAACCGCCCCGCCCATCACTCAATATCAAAACTTTTTGATATTGGCCTTGCTAGGGCATTGATGCCTGTCTAGACTGCCGCCCCATGAACCTCCGTGCGCAATCGATCACCGAGCAACGCGAAGCATTGGCCGCCCTGTGCAAGGCCAGTGGCGACGCGCTGCGCCTGAACGTATTGCGCGCCCTGGCCAACGACTCGTTCGGTGTGCTGGAACTGGCGCAGATCTTCGACATCGGCCAGTCGGGCATGAGCCACCACCTGAAGGTGCTGGCCCAGGCCGAGCTGGTGGCAACCCGTCGCGAAGGCAACGCCATCTTCTACCGCCGCGCCCTGCCCGACGGGCTGCGCCTGGGTGGCCGGCTGCACGCGGCGTTGCTTGAAGAAGTGGATGACATGGCCCTGCCGCCTGATGTGCAAGCGCGGATCGCCCAGGTGCAACAGCGCCGCGCGGCCACCAGCCAGGACTTCTTCCTGCGTGTGGAAGAGAAATTCCGCGCCCAGCAAGACCTGATCGCCGGCCTGCCGCAATACCGCGAAAGCCTGCTGACACTGCTCGACAAACTCAATTTCGACCCGGCCGCCAGCGCCTTGGAGGTTGGCCCCGGCGACGGCGGCTTCCTGCCAGACCTGGCCCGGCGCTTTGCCCAGGTCACCGCCCTGGACAACAGCCCGACCATGCTTGAGCTGGCGCGCCAGGTGTGCCAGCGCGAAGGGCTTCACAACGTCAACCTGCAGTTGGCCGATGCACTGGGTGCAACGGATGTGGCCGCCGACTGCGTAGTGCTGAACATGGTGCTGCACCATTTCAGCGACCCGGCCCTGGCCTTGCGCCAGCTGGCCAAACGGGTAAAGGCAGGCGGCAGCCTGCTGGTCACCGAACTGTGCAGCCATGACCAGGGGTGGGCGCGCGAAGCCTGCGGCGACCTGTGGCTTGGCTTCGAACAGGACGACCTGGCCCGCTGGGCCAACGCTGCCGGGCTGGCCCACAGGGACAGCCTGTACGTAGGCTTGCGTAACGGTTTCCAGATCCAGGTCCGCCATTTCCAGCGGACGGCTGGCGACATACACCATCGGTAAATTTCAGGAACCTTCGAGATGAGCGAATACTCCCTTTTCACCTCCGAGTCCGTGTCCGAAGGGCATCCGGACAAGATCGCCGACCAGATTTCGGACGCAGTCCTCGATGCCATCATCGCCCAGGACAAATACGCCCGCGTAGCTTGCGAAACCCTGGTCAAGACCGGTGTTGCCATCATCGCCGGCGAAGTCACCACTTCGGCCTGGGTCGACCTGGAAGACCTGGTGCGTAAAGTCATCATCGACATCGGCTACAACAGCTCCGATGTTGGCTTCGACGGCGCCACCTGCGCCGTGATGAACATCATCGGCAAGCAGTCGGTGGACATCGCCCAAGGCGTGGACCGCTCCAAGCCTGAAGACCAGGGCGCCGGTGACCAAGGCCTGATGTTCGGCTACGCCAGCAACGAAACCGAAGTGCTGATGCCGGCACCGATCTGCTTCTCGCACCGCCTGGTCGAGCGCCAGGCCGAAGCGCGCAAATCCGGCCTGCTGCCATGGCTGCGCCCGGACGCCAAGTCGCAAGTCACCTGCCGCTATGAAGACGGCAAGGTGGTCGGTATCGACGCCGTGGTGCTGTCGACCCAGCACAACCCTGAGGTTTCGCAGAAAGACCTGCAAGAAGCCGTGATGGAACTGATCGTCAAGCACACCCTGCCTGCCGAGCTGCTGCACAAGGGCACCCAGTACCACATCAACCCGACCGGCAACTTCATCATCGGTGGCCCGGTGGGTGACTGCGGCCTGACCGGCCGCAAGATCATCGTCGACTCCTACGGCGGCATGGCCCGCCACGGTGGTGGCGCGTTCTCCGGCAAGGACCCGTCCAAGGTCGACCGCTCCGCTGCCTACGCTGGCCGCTACGTGGCCAAGAACATCGTCGCCGCCGGCCTGGCCGAGCGTTGCGAGATCCAGGTGTCGTACGCCATTGGCGTGGCCCAGCCGACCTCCATCTCGATCAACACCTTCGGTACCGGCAAGGTTTCCGACGACAAGATCATCCAGCTGGTGCGCGAGTGCTTCGACCTGCGTCCGTACGCCATCACCACCATGCTCGACCTGCTGCACCCGATGTACCAGGAAACCGCGGCCTACGGCCACTTCGGTCGCACCCCGCAGCAGAAGACTGTCGGCGACGACACCTTCACCACCTTCACCTGGGAGCGCACCGACCGCGCCCAGTCGCTGCGTGACGCTGCCGGCCTGTAAGTTTCCTACAGAGGCTGGCGAAAGCCCCTGCCGAGTGATCGGCAGGGGCTTTTTTGTGACATATCGGCTGACAATCGCGCTGCGGCAAGCACCAGTGAACCCGCCTAGGCTGGGGGCTCCTACACGCCACGCAAGGATGCTGGCCATGCGTTACCCTCTGTTGCTTACCCTGCTGCTGTTGCTGCAGGCCCCATTGGCCCGGGCCGAGCAGTGCCCCGACTGGTCTGCACAACACGTCGACGCCGAAGTAGCGCAACTGCGGGCCACACTTGCCCGCTGGGACGATCACTACCACCGACAAGGCGTTGCGCTGGTGGCCGACGCGCTTTACGACCAGAGCCGCCAACGCCTGGAGCATTTGCAGCAATGCTTTGGCCTGGCCACCGCTTCATCCCCCCTGGCCAGCGCGCGAGGCCCAATCCCCCACGCGGTACCGCACACCGGCATCGACAAGCTGGCCGACCGCCAGGCCGTCGCACGTTGGCTGGTCGGCAAAACCGGTGTATGGGTGCAGCCCAAGATCGACGGTGTTGCCGTCTCGCTCACCTATCGGCAAGGCCAGCTGGTGCAGTTGGTCAGTCGCGGAGACGGCGTGCAGGGGCACGACTGGAGCCGGCACATTCCCCAGCTGGGCACCCTCACCCGGCAGTTGCCTCAGGCAATCGACCTGCAATTGCAGGGTGAGCTGTATCTGCGCCTGGACCAGCATGTGCAAGCCCGGGCAGGCAGCGCCAACGCCCGGGGCACCGTGGCCGGGCTGCTCGCACGCAAACAGCTGACAACTGAACAAGGCGCCGGCATCGGCCTGTTCGTCTGGGACTGGCCGCACGGCCCCAGCCAGCAGGCTGAGCGCCTCAAGCAACTGGCGCAACTGGGCTTTCCGGAAAGCCTGCGCTACAGCATTGCCATTCGCACCACGGACGAGGCAGCCCATTGGCGCGACCACTGGTACCGCTCTGCCCTGCCCTTCGCCACCGATGGTGTGGTGCTGCGCCAGGGCAGTCGGCCGCCCGCAGCGCGCTGGCAGGCCAAGGCGCCTTACTGGATTGCGGCCTGGAAATACCCCTACGCGCAGGCCTTGGCCGAAGTGCGTGACGTACGCTTCCGGGTCGGTCGCACCGGCAAGGTCACGCCAGTTTTGCAATTGCTACCGGTTACCCTGGACGACCGGCGCATTACCCAGGTGAGCCTGGGCTCGCTGGCGCGCTGGCACAGCCTCGACATCCGCCCCGGTGACCAAGTGGCCATCAGCCTGGCCGGGTTGACCATTCCGCGTCTGGAGCAGGTGGTGCATCGCGCAGTCGAACGCCAGGCGGTCAGCGCACCGGCGCCCGACCGTTACCACGCCCACAGTTGCTGGCAGGCCAGCGAGGGCTGCGAGGAGCAATTCATTGCCCGCCTGACGTGGCTCAGCGGCAAACACGGGCTGGCCCTGCCACGCACGGGGCCTGGCACCTGGCGCCGGCTGGTGGACGCCGGGCTAGTGACATCGATGGCCGACTGGTTGTACCTGGATGCCGAGCGCCTGGGCCAGGTGGCAGGCATCAGTGATGCGACATCTGCGCAGTTGGCGAGCAGCTTCGATGCGGCCCGCTCAAGGCCTTTTGCCCAATGGTTGCGCGGGCTGGGTACACCCCTACCGTCGAGCCTGCAGCTGGCAGACGACTGGCCGGGGCTGGAAAAGCGCAGCAGCCGTGAATGGCAAGCCTTGGCCGGGATTGGCGAAAAGCGTGGGCAGCAACTGGCGGCGTTTATTGCTGCCGATGAGGTCAAAGCCCTTGCCGCAGAGCTGGCCCTGGCAGGGATCAACGGGTTCCAGAACGGCAGCGAACCCATCGAGCAATGATTTTTTACCAATTTACTTGCAGGGAAACCCTGAGATCGCACCAGAAAAGACCGACAAGGGTTTCTAAATGGGCAAAACCAAGGCAGGATTTCCACCAACTTTTGCTGCCCCGCCCCGTCCAGGAGGCTTTTCATGAAACGTATTTCGACCCTTTTGCTGCTTGCGACACTTGGCCTGGCCGCAGGCACCGCACAGGCTGCCCAGCCGGATGCCGGCCTGACCGGCTGCGCCGCCAAGCGCAGTGCCATCGAAAACCAGCTGAAAATTGCCCGTGACCATGGCAACAGCGACCAGGTTGCCGGACTGGAAGAAGCCCTGCGCGGGGTGGACAACTGCACCGACGCCAGCCTGCGCAAGGAACGTGAGCAGAAGGTGCTCGACGCCCGCCATGAAGTGGCGCAGCGGGAAAAAGACTTGAAGAAGGCCGAGAAAAAAGGCGACGCCGAGAAGATCAACAAGCGTAAAGACAAGCTGGCCGAGTCGCGTAAAGAATTGCAGGAAGCCGTGGACGACCTGGATCGCTGATAAGACGAACATAGCTTGATCAAGCACCGCTCCCACAGGGTTCCTGCCAGATCAGACGGTTATGCGCTGGTATGTAAAAGCGATGCAGTGTTCAGTGATTGCGGAATTCGGTATGACAGGCCTTGCACGCCGCTTCGACCTTGTCCATCGGCGCCTTCAACTGCGCGGCATCCAGCGGTTGGCTGCGGGTGACGCCGACCAGTTCGCCGGTAACGCCCTCCAGCTGCCGGGCCAGGTCATGAAAACGCGCCTGGCGCTCCCATACTTCGGCGCGGGCGGCGCTGTCGCCGCCATCGCGTACCTTTGGAAAATGCTGCCAGGGCTGATGTGCAAGGCTGTCCAGCTTCAGCGCACCGTCAGCAAACTTGATCCCGTCGAACGGCAACCGGCCACGCAGCATGCCCCCCAGATCCTCGCTGGTCTTGAGCATGTCCTTGAAAATCACTTTGCGCTTGCCCAGTGGCGAGTTCGGGTCAACCCCGTCACACCCCCCCAGGGCCAGTGCTGCCAGCAGAACAACGGTCAATCGCTTCAACATCACGGTCACTTCGGCCTACGCAAATGGGTGGCCAGTATCGCTGCCAACAGGCCAAAGACCAATAGCCACATAAAATACAGGGGCGAATATTCATGTTCGCCCATGACAGGAATGCACTCATGAACTCTGCCCTGCGCCACCTGGCCTGGACACTCCCTGTACTGGCGTTGTTGGCCGGCTGCAATGGCGGCGAGAACGCAAAGCCCGAGCCCCACGCCATCGCCACCTATGCCCCGGCCACCTGGAAAGACCTGCCGGCGGTCAGCGATGAAGACCTGCTGGCCGGTTTCTACGCCTGGCGCAGTGGCTGCGAGAAGCTCAAGCGCGACCCGGTTTGGGCCGCCACCTGCGAAGCAGCCGGAAGCGCCACGGCAAGCGCCGCGCAAGTGCGCACCTTTCTGGAGCAGAACCTGGAGGTGTACGGCCTGCGCTCTGCCGAGAACAACCCCAACGGCCTGATCACCGGCTACTACGAGCCGGTCTACCCCGGTAGCCTGAAGCAGTCGTCGACCAACCATGTGGCGGTTTATGGCATTCCTGAAGACATGATCGTGGTCGACCTGGCCAGCGTGTACCCCGAGCTGAAGGGCAAACGCCTGCGCGGTCGCCTCGATGGTCGGGTGCTCAAGCCTTACGACACTGCCGAGGTGATCAACCGTGACGGCGTCAAGGCGCCGGTGCTGGCCTGGCTGACCGACCCGATGGACCTGCAATTCCTGCAGATCCAGGGCTCTGGCCGCGTCCAGCTGGAGGACGGCCGGCAACTGCGCCTGGGCTACGCCGACCAGAACGGCCACCCCTACCGGCCAATCGGCCGCTGGCTGGTGGAACAGGGCCAGCTGAAAAAAGAAGAGGTGAGCATGGGCGCCATTCATGCCTGGGCCCAGGCCAACCCGCAGCGCGTTCCGGAACTGCTGGCCAGCAACCCCAGCTACGTGTTCTTCAGCACCCGCCCAGACAGCAACGAAGGCCCGCGCGGGTCGCTAAACGTGCCACTGACTGCCGGCTACAGCGTGGCCATCGACCGCAAGGTGATACCGCTGGGCAGCTTGTTGTGGCTGTCCACGACTCGCCCGGATGGCTCGCCAGTGGTGCGCCCGGTGGGAGCGCAAGACACTGGCGGGGCGATTGCTGGTGAAGTGCGTGCGGACCTGTTCTGGGGTACCGGGCCGCAAGCCGGTGAGCTGGCCGGGAACATGAAGCAGCAAGGGCAGATCTGGATGCTGTGGCCTAAGGGGCAACCACTGCCAGAAGTCCCTAAGGTGCCTTGATCGGCGCTGGGTTCTTCGCGGGCTCGCCCGCTCCCACAGGTACACCAAAGTATTCAAGGGCTGTGTTGTACATGTGGGAGCGGGCAAGCCCGCGAAGAAGGCAACCCGGTCTCAGATGGAAACCACAAAGAACGCCACAATCAGCGCCAACCCGGCAAACCACACCAGCGACCTTAAGGCAGCCCAATCCGCCAGATAGCAGATGATGTAAAGCAGGCGGCTGGTGATATACATCACTCCCAGCACATCCTGCGTCACCTGCTCGGCATTGCCGACGATATCCGCCACCAGGACCGCTGCGGCAAACGCCGGAAACGCCTCGTAGCCATTCTGCTGCGCAGCATGGGCACGCCGTGGCAAGCCCGACAAGGTATCGAGGAAGGCGCGCGGGTCATGGTTGTCCTTGAGACCAAAGCGGCCACTGCTCACCTTGGCGATCAAGGCACACAGCGGATTCAACAGCAGCGCGATCAAAATGCACCAGAGGGCAACGGTCATGCTCAGGACTCCTTGTTCGAAAATGGGTTAGAGCTTCATCACCAGCATGCCTGCCAGGACCAGCCCGCAAGCTAGGAGTCTTGGCCCGCCAAAAGGTTCTTTGAGGTAGCGCATGCCCAGCAGCACCACCAGGATCACGCTTAACTCCCGCAACGCAGCTGCCTCGGCCACCGACCCCAGATGCATGGCCCAGAGCACCAGGGCGTAGCTGAACAATACACAAAAGCCCACCGCCAGCCCCAGGCGCCATTGTGTTCGCCAGAACAGCATGAACGGTGCGCGCCGAGCCACGCTGGCCAGCAGCGGAAATTGCCAGGCGCTGAGCAGGGTCAACCACACCAGGTAGTCCCAAGGCTTGCCCCATAAGCGCACGGCCTGGCCATCGAACCAGGTATAGCAGCCGATGCACAGGCCAATCAGGGCAACCACCGGCAGCATCGACCAAGGCAGCCGGTCGCCGCCACCGCCCTGCCACAACAGGCAGGCCATGCCACACGGGATCAACAGGATGCCGATGATTTGCTGCTGGCTCAGCGATTCCCCGGCGAAGGCCAGGGTCAGCCCCAGCACCACCAATGGTGACAACCCGCGCATCAGAGGATAGACCAGCCCCAGGTCGCCCACGCGATACGCCTGGATCAGCAAGTAGCGGTACAACTGCTCGGCGAGTGCCGAAGCGATCAACCAAGGCCAGATTTCAGCAGGCGGCACATCGACGAACGCCACGGCCAGCACCGCGAAAGCGAGTGCAACCGTGTCCATGCTGGCGATTACCAGCAGGCGCTCGCCGCTGAATTTGATCAGGGTGTTCCAGGTCGCATGCAGCAGGGCGGCGACCAGCACCAGGGATGTTGCCAACACGCCTTCTTATCCTTGCAGGGTTGTAAGGCGTCGAATATAGGGCATTCCGGGGGCCGCTGCGCCCCCGGCATGGGAACGATTTCAGGGAATCCGGTCAAACCCTGTGTCCCGAACCCCGCGCCAGGTCATCAAAGAACTGCCCGAGCTATTCGGGTAACGACTTGGAAGCCACTGTTACAGGATTCGGGATGCTTGAATTAGTTGCCGCGTTTATCTGCCTCACCACCCTTCTTACCTACGTCAATTACCGCTTCATCGGCCTGCCCCCCGCCATCGGCGTGATGGTCACGGCATTGCTGTTCTCCCTGATGCTGCAGGGCCTGAGCCTGATCGGCTTCCCTGGCCTGGAAGAACGCGTCGAAGGCTTGATGAACCAGATCGATTTCAACGACCTGCTGATGCACTGGATGCTGGCCTTCCTGCTGTTTGCCGGCGCACTGCACGTCAACCTCAGCGACCTGCGCAGTTACCGTTGGCCCATTGGCCTGCTGGCGACATTGGGCGTGCTGATCGCCACCGTGGTTATCGGCTACTTGTCGCACTGGGTATTCGCCCTGTTCGGCTGGCAGGTGCCGTTGATTTACTGCCTGCTGTTCGGTGCGCTGATTTCGCCCACCGACCCGATTGCCGTGCTGGGCGCGCTGCGCACCGCCAACGCCTCCAAACCGCTGAAAACCACTATCGTTGGCGAGTCGCTGTTCAACGATGGCACGGCGGTAGTGGTGTTCACCGTGCTGCTGGGCATCATCCAGCTGGGTGAAACACCGAGCATGACCGACACCGCCATCCTGTTCGCCCGGGAGGCCATCGGCGGCGTGGTGTTTGGCGGGCTGATCGGCTACGCCACCTACCGCATGATCAAAAGTGTCGAGCAGTACCAGGTCGAGGTCATGCTGACCCTGGCACTGGTCATTGGTGGCTCGGCCATGTGCTACGAGCTGCACGTCTCGGCGCCGATCGCCATGGTGGTGGCCGGCCTGATCATCGGTAACCTGGGCCGCAACCTGGCGATGAATGACATGACCCGTCGCTACATGGACGGTTTCTGGGAGTTGATCGATGACATGCTCAACGCCTTGTTGTTCGCGTTGATCGGCCTGGAGTTGTTGCTGCTGCCGTTCAACTGGATGCACCTGGCGGCCGGCGGCGTGCTGGCGCTGGCGGTGCTGCTGTCGCGGTTGCTGACCGTGGCCCCGGCCATTGTGCTGCTGCGGCGCTGGCGCCCGGTGCCGAAAGGCACGGTGCGGGTGCTGACCTGGGGTGGCTTGCGGGGTGGGGTGTCGGTGGCCCTGGCGCTGTCATTGCCGCTGGGCGAGGAGCGTGACCTGCTGCTGTCGATCACCTACATCGTGGTGCTGTCGTCGATTCTGGTGCAGGGGTTGAGCATCGGGCGGGTGGTGCGCAAGGTCAGCGCCCAGCCTCAGTAGCTACAAGCTACAAGCGAACCGCGTGCGGTCTGCTTTTTCTTGTAGCTTGCAGCTTAAGGCTTGCGGCGTCTATTTACTCCACCGCAGAATCCGGGAACTGGTCCTGGATGTACTTGATCTCGGTGCGCCCATGCGGCGCCGGCAGGCCGTCTTCACCCAGGTTGACGAAGACCATCTTGTCGACCGTGAGGATGGCCTTGCGGCTGATCTTGTTGCGCACTTCGCACTTGAGGGTGATCGAGGTGCGACCAAACTCGGTGGCGGTGATGCCCAGCTCGATGATGTCGCCCTGGCGCGAAGCGCTGACGAAGTTGATTTCCGAAATGTACTTGGTCACCACGCGCTGGTTGCCCAGCTGGACGATGGCGTAGATCGCCGCCTCTTCATCGATCCAGCGCAACAGGCTGCCACCGAACAGGGTGCCATTGGGGTTGAGGTCTTCGGGTTTAACCCACTTGCGGGTGTGAAAGTTCATCTGTACTCCTGACCTGCTTGGCTAACGTAGAGCAATGATGGCAGAGCGGCCGCCATCGCTCCATTGAACATCGACTATCGTCGCGATTAATCGACAGAAAACCTTGGGCAAGCGGGCGGGGGCGGCTATAATCTGCGCCGCTTCACATGGTTGCCCACAGCGGTGCCATGCCCGCCACCTGTCCGAGGGGCGCTGCAGCAGGCTAGGCCTGTCAGGCTCGGATGGGGCGTTGCTCGCGCTTGCGGGCGCTTAACGCACAACGGCGCCCATTCGCACACTACGAATGGAGGCTCTCATGAGCGCTGCAAACATGCCTGCTGGTTTTACCGATTACAAAGTCGCCGACATCTCCCTGGCCGCCTGGGGCCGTCGCGAAACCATCATTGCCGAATCGGAAATGCCTGCGCTGATGGGCCTGCGTCGCAAGTACCTGGCCGAGCAGCCGCTCAAGGGTGCGAAGATCCTGGGCTGCATCCACATGACCATCCAGACCGCCGTGCTGATCGAAACCCTGGTAGCCCTGGGTGCCGAAGTGCGCTGGTCGTCCTGCAACATCTTCTCCACTCAAGACCAGGCCGCCGCATCCATCGCCGCCGCCGGTATTCCGGTATTCGCCTGGAAAGGTGAAACCGAAGAAGAGTACGAGTGGTGCCTGGAGCAGACCATCCTGAAAGATGGCCAGCCTTGGGACGCCAACATGGTCCTCGACGACGGCGGCGACCTGACCGAGCTGCTGCACAAGAAGTACCCACAGGTACTGGACCGCGTGCACGGTGTGACCGAAGAGACCACCACCGGCGTACACCGCCTGCTGGACATGCTGGCCAAGGGCGAGCTGAAAGTGCCGGCCATCAACGTCAACGACTCGGTCACCAAGAGCAAGAACGACAACAAGTACGGCTGCCGTCACAGCCTGAGCGACGCCATCAAGCGCGGCACCGACCACCTGCTGTCGGGCAAGCAAGCCCTGGTGATCGGCTACGGTGACGTGGGCAAGGGCTCGGCCCAATCCCTGCGTCAGGAAGGCATGATCGTCAAGGTCACCGAAGTTGACCCGATCTGCGCCATGCAGGCCTGCATGGACGGCTTCGAGCTGGTCTCGCCGTTCATCGACGGTATCAACAATGGCACCGAAGCCAGCATCGACAAGGCCCTGCTGGGCAAGATCGACCTGATCGTGACCACCACCGGTAACGTCAACGTCTGCGACGCCAACATGCTCAAGGCCCTGAAGAAGCGTGCCGTGGTCTGCAACATCGGCCACTTCGACAACGAGATCGACACTGCCTTCATGCGCAAGAACTGGGCCTGGGAAGAGGTCAAGCCGCAGGTGCACAAGATTCACCGTACCGGCGCTGGCAGCTTCGACCCACAGAACGACGACTACCTGATCCTGCTGGCCGAAGGCCGCCTGGTCAACCTGGGTAACGCCACTGGCCACCCAAGCCGCATCATGGACGGTTCGTTCGCCAACCAGGTACTGGCCCAGATCTTCCTGTTCAAGCAGAAGTTCGCCGACCTGTCGGCCGAGAAGAAGGCCGAGCGCCTGACCGTAGAAGTGCTGCCGAAGAAACTCGACGAAGAAGTGGCCCTGGAAATGGTTCGCGGCTTCGGCGGTGTGGTCACCAAGCTGACTCAGCAACAAGCCGACTACATCGGTGTGACCGTCGAAGGCCCGTTCAAGCCGCACGCCTACCGCTACTAAGCGTTCGTAGGCAACGCTTCGCAACGATGCCCAAGCCAGGCCGGCCCACACCGCCCTGGCTTTTACTTGCAGCCTGCCGCGTGAAGCAGGCTGCTTGAGGAACGAGTGATGTCACAAGAACGCCGCTACAGTTTCGAGTTCTTCCCAACCAAGACCGACGCCGGTCACGAAAAGCTGATGGGCGTTGCCCGCCAGCTGGCCACCTACAACCCGGACTTCTTCTCCTGCACCTACGGTGCCGGCGGCTCCACCCGCGACCGCACGCTGAACACCGTGCTGCAGCTGGAAAGCGAAGTGAAGGTACCTGCCGCGCCGCACCTGTCGTGCGTGGGCGACTCCAAGGATGACCTGCGCGCCCTGCTGGCCGAGTACAAGGCCGCCGGCATCAAACGCATCGTCGCCCTGCGTGGCGACCTGCCGTCGGGCATGGGCATGGCCAGTGGCGAACTGCGCTACGCCAGCGACCTGGTCGAGTTCATCCGCCAGGAAACCGCCGATCACTTCCACCTGGAAGTGGCCGCCTACCCTGAGATGCACCCACAGGCGCGCAACTTCGAGGCCGACCTGGCCAACTTCGTGCACAAGGTCAAGGCCGGTGCCGACAGCGCCATTACCCAGTACTTCTTCAACGCCGACAGCTACTTCTACTTCGTCGAGCGTGCACAGAAGCTGGGCGTGGACATCCCGGTGGTGCCTGGCATCATGCCAATCACCAACTACAGCAAGCTGGCCCGCTTCTCCGACGCCTGTGGCGCCGAGATCCCGCGCTGGATCCGCAAGCAGCTGGAAGCCTATGCCGACGACACCGCCAGCATCCAGGCCTTCGGCGAAGAAGTGATCACCCGCATGTGCGAACAGCTGCTGCAAGGCGGCGCACCGGGTCTGCACTTCTACACCTTGAACCAGGCCGAACCGAGCCTGGCGATCTGGAACAACCTCAAGCTGCCGCGCTGAAATCTTTTGGCAAAGTCTGCTTAAGAAATGATTAAGGCTTTGGTCATAGACTAAAGCCTTATTCATTTTCGGGTTACACAGGTCTTGCCTGCCATGCAGCATCCCCAGCCACCGCGTCCACAGCTTGTCTACCTGGCTTTTGGCCCGGCAACCTATCACCAGGAAGCCTGCTTCAGCATCGTCAGCGCCATTGCCCACCTGGGTGCGGCACGTGAAGCCATGGACATCCAGGTGTACACCGACAACCCGCAGCCCTATGCCGAACTGCCTGTCAGCATCCAACTGCTGGACGAAGCCACGCGCCAGGCATGGAACGACCCCCACGGTTATCACTTTCGCAGCAAGCACGTGCTGTTGCGCCAGGTGCTGCAGCAACACCCGCTGGCGGTGCTGATCGACACCGACACCTTTTTCCGGGCCTCGCCACTGCAGCTGTTCGCCCGCGTGGCACCGGGCAAGCTGCTGTGCAATGCCATCGGCCCGCGCTACGGCGCGAACCAGAAGTGCCTGCTGTACAAGAACCTGCTGACCATTTTGCAAGGCCGGGGCCTGGCCGACTGCCAGATGCCACTGATCAACTCCGGCGTGATCGGCCTTACGGCCGAGGACGCCAGCACACTCGACAGTTCCATCGCCATGATGGACGAGTTCTACCCGCTGGCGCGCGAGGCCTACACGCTAGAAGAGTTCTGCCTGGCGGTGGCGGCATACCGTAGGATGGCGGTGGCCGAGTGCACCGATGTCATCCACCACTACTGGAGCCGCAAGGCGCAATTCCGTGCCAAGATCCAGGCCTGGCTGCGCAAGCACGGCCACGACCCGCTGAGCCAGGCGGCGCTGGCTGACGTCAAGCTGGTCAACGACCAGCTACCCCGGCCACCCGCGCTGCACCGCCTGGGCTACAAGGCGTTGAGCATGACCCTGCCCAGGCACGAGCGCCAGTTCGCCCGCGAGTTGCTCTATGGCTGCTACCCCTACCCCAATGAGTTCGACCGTGCTTGCGCGCCGGCCTGGTGGGACAAGGCCCTGGAAAACCTCAACGCCCGCTACGGCCGGCTGCAGCCCGAGCAACTGCGCCAGTGCTTGCGCCACCCGGGGCTGCGGCTGTCGCTGGGTGAGCGGCGCAAGGAAATCGAGACACATTTGCTGAGGTCCTCCCACATTTGAGTGGGCCGGCACAGGAGAACGCCAGCCCCCTCTGGCCTAGAACAGGCCGAGCGCGTAATCTCCGGCCATGCCTCTCGTCGCCCGCCTGTTCTGCACCCTGCTGCTCGCCTGCCTGAGCCCGTCGGCCTTGGGCGAGCGTCTGCGCCTGGTGTCCGATGACTGGGCACCCTACATCTACCAGCAGAATGGCCAACCCCACGGCATCGACTACGAAGTCACCACCGAGGTGTTCAAACGCCTCGGCGTCCAGGTGGAATGGCAGTTCCTTCCATGGAAGCGCTGCCTGGCAATGATCGAGCAAGGCCTGGCTGACGGGATTATGGACATCTTCCAGACCGAAGCCCGGCGCCCCTACCTGGTCTATGCCCCCGAGCCCTTGTCGCAAGTCGAATTCGTGTTGTTCCAGGCGCGCGCACGCCGCCACCCTGTGACCGGCCCAGACGACCTCGCAGGCCTCACCATCGGCACCTCGCCCGGCTATGCCTACGGCGCCGCGTTCAACGAGGCTACAGATTTCCGTCGGGAAGCCGCCCCCACCCAGGAAGCCAACTTCGGCAAGCTGCTGCTGGGCCGTATCGACCTGGCAATCACCGATCGCACGGTTGGTCATTACCTGCTCCGGCAACTGGGCCTGGAACAGCAAGTCGAGGCGCTGCCGCTGGTGATCAACCGCCAGGCCCAGTACCTGGGGCTGGTACGCAAACCCGGGCGTGAGGCATTGGCCCAGGCCTTTGCCGAAGCACTGCAGCGCTTCAAACAGGAACCGGCCTTCGCCGCCATCAACCAGCGCTACACCGGCGACATCGGAAACATTCTCAACGCCGTTGAGCAGCAGGAAAGCAGCACAGCGCGTTAGCTCTGTTATACTCGGGCCTTCCCGCCCGGCTCACGCCCGGACGCTCGGCCTCGCAACAGGCATCCCGATCGGCACCGACGCCCCTTCGCGTCCACCCTCCGTTTCCCGGATGTGCAGTGAAAGCCCAGCTGGACCGGACGCGATCGCATCCCGCCGATGCCCGTCGCGCCAGGCAGAACATCCCAACGGGCCCAGCCCACACGAGAACAGGATCGCCCATGTCCTTTGCTTCCCTCGGTCTCTCCGAGGCTCTTGTCCGCGCTATCGAGGCTGCGGGCTATACCCAGCCGACCCCCGTGCAACAGCGGGCCATTCCCGCCGTGTTGCAAGGCCGTGACCTGATGGTTGCCGCACAGACAGGTACTGGTAAAACCGGCGGTTTCGCCCTGCCGATTCTCGAGCGCCTGTTCCCGGCCGGCCACCCCGACAAGTCGCAACGTCACGGCCCGCGCCAGCCACGCGTGCTGGTCCTGACCCCGACCCGCGAACTGGCAGCCCAGGTGCACGACAGCTTCAAGGTGTATGCCCGCGACCTGCCACTGGTCAGCGCCTGCATCTTCGGCGGCGTTGGCATGAACCCGCAGATCCAGGCCATCGCCAAAGGCGTTGACGTGCTGGTTGCCTGCCCGGGCCGCCTGCTCGACCTGGCCGGCCAAGGCAAGGTCGACCTGGCCCACGTGGAAATCCTGGTGCTCGACGAAGCCGACCGCATGCTCGACATGGGCTTCATCCACGACGTCAAGAAAGTACTGGCCCGCCTGCCGGCCAAGCGCCAGAACCTGCTGTTCTCGGCCACCTTCTCCAAGGACATCACCGACCTCGCCGACAAGCTTCTGCATAACCCGGAGCGTATCGAGGTCACCCCGCCGAACACCACGGTCGAGCGTATCGAGCAACGCGTCTACCGCCTGCCTGCCAGCCACAAGCGCGCGCTGCTGGCACACCTGATTACCCTGGGTGCCTGGGAACAGGTGCTGGTGTTCACCCGTACCAAGCACGGCGCCAACCGCCTGGCCGAGTACCTGGAAAAGCACGGCCTGACCGCCGCTGCGATCCACGGCAACAAGAGCCAGAACGCCCGCACCAAGGCGCTGGCCGACTTCAAGGCCAACAGCGTGCGCGTGCTGGTCGCCACCGACATCGCCGCTCGCGGTCTGGACATCGACCAACTGCCTCATGTGGTCAACTTCGAGCTGCCCAATGTCGAGGAAGATTACGTTCACCGCATTGGCCGTACCGGCCGTGCCGGTCGTTCGGGCGAGGCAATTTCCATGGTCGCGCCAGATGAAGAGAAGCTGCTCAAGAGCATCGAACGGGTGACCAAGCAGCGCATCCCGGATGGCGACCTGATGGGCTTTGACGCCAGCCAGGTAGAAGCCGAAAAGCCTGAAGTGCGCGAGCGCCCGCAAAACAACGGACGCGGTGGTCGTAACCAGCAGGCCCGTGGCGAAGGCGGCAAAGACGCCAACGGCGGCCGCAAGGACAAAGGCAAGGATAAAGGCAAGGCCAAGCAGCAGGCTGCGGACAAGCCGGCTGACAAGGAAAAGAGCGGCGACAAGCAACAGCAGCCGCGCAAGCCGCGTGACAAGAAGCCGCGCCAGCAGCAACAGCAGCAGGCCAGCAACAGCAGCGTGCCGAAAGCGCCAGCCGACCGTGACCCAGAAGAGTTCCTGGACGACGATATCGACAACTTCGGTAACCGCGCTGACTACGTCAGCCCCTACCAGGGCAAGAACCAGGGCCGCAACCGCCGCCCAGGTGGTGCCGGTCAGGGCCAGGGCAATGGCCAGCGCAGCAATGCCGGTGGCCAGGGCCAGGCCCGCAGTGGTGGCCAACAGCGCAGTGGCGGCGGCGGCGAAAAACGCCCACCTCGCGCCAACAACGGTGGCGGTGCCCGTCGCGATGGCGGCGGCGCAGGCCGTGGCCGCCCTGCCCGTGACGATGCCGCCCGGCAAGAGCCGGCCGTGCGCAACCCGCGCCAGCCGGAAAAACAGCCGGTGATCATCCGCAAGGAATCCAAGCTCGACCGTTACCCAACGCCTGAGCAGCTGGATGACCTGCCAAGCCGCCCGCGCGGTGAACGCCCAGCCTTGTTGACCCGAAAAGGCTAAGAAACGAAAACGCCGCCCAACGGGCGGCGTTTTTTATTGCCGAAGCATCACTTACTTCTGCTTCACGCCTTCAACACTGATGTCCAGGTCCAGGGTCTGCGAAGTCGGGCCTGGGCCCTTGATGCCGAAGTCGTTCAGGTTCAGCGTGGTGGTGGCGTTAAAGCCAGCACGCTCGCCGCCCCATGGGTCCTTGCCTTCGCCATTGAAGGTAGCCTTGAAGGTGACCGGCTTGGTCACGCCGTGCATGGTCAGGTCGCCAGTCACGTCAGCCGTCTTGTCGCCAGTCGACTTGACGCTGGTGGAGACGAACTTGGCTTCCGGGTACTTCTTCACGTCGAGGAAATCGGCACTGGCGATGTGCTTGTCACGCTCGGCGTGGTTCGACCACAGGCTGGCGGTTTTCAGGTCGACGTTGATCTTGCTGGCTTCAGGCTTGGCGCTGTCCCAAGTGAAGTTACCGTCGAAGTCCTTGAAGGTACCGTGGATGAAGCTGTAGCCCAGGTGGCTGATTTTCCAGTCAACGAACGCGTGCTGGCCTTCCTTGTCGATCTTGTACTCGGCGGCCATGGCCTGGCCAGCGGAGAGCAGTGCGGTACCGAGCGCCAGAGCGGCAAAAGTCTTTTTCAACATCCTGTTCCTTCCTATGCAATTGAGGTTGAGGGTCAAGCTTTGCGGCCCAGCATGCGGGTCAGGGTCGCATCACGGTCGATGAAATGGTGCTTGAGCGCTGCCAAGGCATGCAGCACGGCAAAAATGACCAGGCCCCAGGCCAGCCACAGGTGAATCACACCCGCCACGTCTGCCTGATCGGGCAAGTCGCTGATCAATGCCGGCACTTCGAACAGGCCGAACACCGGAATGCCGACCCCGTCGGCGGTGGAAATCAGATAACCGGCCGCCATCACCGCAAACAGCCCAAGGTACAGGGCCAGGTGCCCCAGCTTGGCCGCCAGGCGGGTGAAGGCGCCATGGTTGGCCGGCGCCGGAGGTGGCGGGCTGACGAAGCGCCAGACTACGCGCAGCAACATCACCGCCAACAGCACCAGGCCGATGCTCTTGTGCAGGTCCGGGCCGGCTTTGCGCCAAGGGCTGTAATAGTCGAGGCCGACCATCCACAAGCCCAGGCCAAACAGGCCGAAGACTGCCAGCGCCACACCCCAGTGCAAGATGATGCTGACCACGCCGTAGCGAGAAGATGAATTGCGCAGTTGCATGTTGGCGTGTTTCCCCGTGAAAGCTGTACACAGACTAACGCGAAATGTATCGAAGAAAAGCGGAAAAAATTGCTTCGGATTATCGAGAAATCCGATAGTTATTCTGTAACCTTCCCATTAAGGAAACATTAACGATAGCCGGAGAGTTCAGGGT
>NZ_JBICKA010000036.1:0-1071 GCF_043103635.1 Pseudomonas sp. yb_9
CAACACCTGACCTTTCCGGTACGGTGCTGCCCCTATGTCCTATTCCGAACTCAGCGTCGAAGAGCGCGCCATCATTCAACTCAGTCAAGCTCAAGGCTTCAGCCTGCGCGGCATTGCTCGCCTGATTGACAGGTCGCCCTCGACCATCAGCCGAGAGCTGAAGCGCAATCGAGGCAGTAGTGGTGCTTACTCGGCCCGCTGCGCCCAGCAACAGATGAACATTCGGCGCCAGGTTTGTCGCCCCAAGCGCAAGCTTCTGCCGGGCAGCGAGCGCTTCGAACTGGTGGCCCACATGCTGCGTAAGCGTTTGTCTCCCGAGCAGATTGCCGGCAAGCTGCGCAGCATGACCATACCCAACCTCAGAGATGCCTACGTCTGTCGTGAGACGATCTATAACGCGATCTATGCCTTGCCGGTCGGCGAGTTGCGCAAGGAGCTGATCGTCTGCCTGCGCCAAGGCAAGACGACGCGCCGGCCGCGCTCTGGTGGCGTGGATCGGCGCGGCCAGATCCCTGAGATGGTCAGCATTCATGTTCGCCCGCCAGAGATCGAAGACCGGCTGATGCCGGGGCATTGGGAGGGCGACCTGATCAAGGGTAAGGCCAACGCCTCGTCGGTAGGCACGTTGGTGGAGCGCACCAGTGGCTACCTGATGCTGATGAAGATGAACGACGCAACGGCGACCTCGGCGATGGAGGGCTTCAGTGCAGCGCTCAACAGCATGCCGCTGGCGATGCGCAAGAGCATGACCTACGACCAGGGCCGGGAGATGGCGCGGCATGCTGAAATCACCCAGCAGACAGGGGTCGCTATTTACTTCTGCGACCCGCACAGCCCCTGGCAGCGCGGTAGCAACGAAAACATCAACGGCCTGATCCGCCAGTACCTGCCCAAGGGGACTGACTTGTCGGTACACAGTCAAGAGCAATTGAATGCCATCGCCTTGGAGCTGAATATGCGCCCCCGTAAACGCTTCGATTTCAAGTGCCCGATCGAAGTCATGGGCGAGGTGATGCAGGAAGCCATGGCTATGCGGCATCATGCTCCAGCTTCAAATCAATAACCGTGTTG
>NZ_JBICKA010000037.1:0-2355 GCF_043103635.1 Pseudomonas sp. yb_9
CAGGCTAACGACATCAACTACGGATGAACGCCAGCAAATCCGCATTGATCACATCGGCATGGGTAGTCGGCATGCCATGCGGGTAGCCCTTGTAAGTCTTCAGTGTGCCATTGGGCAGCAGCTTCGCCGACAACACCCCGGAATTCTCATACGGCACGATCTGGTCATCGTCCCCATGCATCACCAGCACCGGCTGCTGAATGCCCTTCAAATCCTCGGTGAAGTCCGTCTGGGAAAACGCCACGATGCCATCGTAATGGGCCTTGGCACTGCCGATCATGCCTTGGCGCCACCAGTTGCCGATGATGCCTTCGCTGGCTTCGACACCAGGGCGGTTGTAGCCATAGAACGGCCCGGCCGGCACATCCCGGTAGAACTGCGCCCGGTTACTGGCCACCTGGGCCTGAAACCCGTCAAACACCGACTTGGGCAGGCCGCCGGGGTTGGCGGGTGTTTGCACCATCAGTGGTGGTACAGCGGCGATCAGCACGGCCTTCGCCACCTTGTCTTCCGGGTGCCGCGCTATGTAGCGCACCACCTCGCCACCACCGGTCGAGTGGCCGACATGCACGGCGCCCTGGGTGCCCAGGTGAGTAACCACGGCAGCCGTATCATCGGCATAGTGGTCCATGTCATGGCCGTCCCATACCTGGCTGGAACGCCCATGGCCTCGGCGGTCGTGGGCGACCACGCGGAAACCCTGGGCCAGGAAGAACAGCATCTGCGCGTCCCAGTCATCGGCGCTGAGCGGCCAGCCGTGGTGGAAGTGGATGACCGGTGCGTCGCGTGGGCCCCAATCCTTATAGAAAATCTGCACCCCGTCCTTCGTGGTTACATAGCTCATGGTCGTGTCTCCTGTTTGCAGGAACCGAATGGAGCTGTTGAGAATAGGAGAGATTTCCGGGCAGCAAGCACCGGCCGTCTTCAGGCACGGTCGCGCATTCTGTACCAAGCCTTGGCGGCCGCCTCCAGCGGTGCTGCCAGCAGGTCGCCGCCGGGGAAGCGGCCGTTGTCGATGCCTTGGTACAGTGCCAGCAGGTCGTCGTCACCGAGAATTGCATCACTGACTGCCCGTGCCGCTGCCAGGGTTGGCAGCACGCCATGGCCGGAGAAACCTTGCAGCCAGTAGCGTTGGCCCTCGCGGCCGACGTCCGGGGTACGCTGGATACTGCAGTCGATATGGCCGCCCCAGGCATAGTCGATGGCCACCCCGGCCAGTTGCGGGAAGACGCGCTCCAGGTAGGGCCGGGTGGCGCTGGCGACGTCCTTGGGGATGCCGCCCAGGTAGGTACAGCCGCCACCGAACAGCAGGCGGTGGTCCGGCGTAAGGCGGAAGTAGTCGGGTACGAACTGGTTGTCGATCACGCAGCTGTTGCGCGGTAGCAGCGAACGGGCGAAGTCGGCGTCCAGTGGCGCGGTGGCCACCTGGTAGGAGCCGACGGGTAACAGGCGGCGCGACAGGCTGCGGTCGAGGCGGTCGATGTAGGCGTTGCAGGCCAGCACCAACACGTTGCAGCGCACTTCGCCTTTGTCGGTTCGGGCAACGTAGCCATCGCCTGCCTCCTGGTAGCGGAGTACCTGGCTTTGTTCGTAGATATGGCCGCCAGCGGCTTCAATGGTGCTGGCCAGGCCTTGTGCCAGCTTCAGCGGGTTGAGGTGGGCGCCTTTGGCGTCATACAGCGCGGCCTGATAGCGCGGGCTGTCGATCCATTGCGGCAGCTCTTCACGGCCGATCAGGCGCAGGGCGTCGTAGCCCCATTTGTGTTCAGCCTCGTGCTGGGCTTCCTCAAGCAGTTTCACCCGGCGCGGTAGCACGGCGGTCCATAGGCTGCCCAGCCGGTAATCGACATCGAAGCCGTGGCGCTGGGGGAGGTCGCGCATTTCGTCAGCGGCCCAGCACATGCTGGCCCACAGCCGTTGGGTGCGTTCGATGCCCAAGGCCTTTTCCAGCGGCGGCATATCGCACGACCAGCCCAATAGTGCCTGGCCGCCGTTGCGCCCGGAGGCGGCCCAGGCCACGCGGCTTGCTTCCAGCAGTGTGACGCGCTTGCCCGCCTGGGTAAGGCGCAGGGCGGTGTGCAGGCCGCTGAAACCGGCGCCGACGATAAGCACATCGGTGTCGTGGGGGCCTTGTAGCGTTGGGCGTAGGGGGATGTTGGCGGGGTAGGTCTGGGCGTAGTAGCTGGCGACGTGCTGGGCGGACTGCTTGAACATGCATAGACCTCATGAAAATTATTGTGATTATTTTCATGAAAACTTAGCAGGTAAATTTCATGCTGCCAATGTGTCGGGCTGGATTTGAGGTTTGCCTGTTAGTGATGTGCTGCCTGTACTGGCCTCTTCGCGGGTAAACCC
>NZ_JBICKA010000038.1:0-448 GCF_043103635.1 Pseudomonas sp. yb_9
CCACAAACTGCTAGACGTGAAGCGATTGAACGCATCACGTGTTCTGCCTGCCTCTCGCTACGACAATGCACTACCGCATCATCGGCGTACCGGGCAAAAGGACAGTTTGGGCTGTTTCGTTGCATCCAAGCGTCAAAGGTGTAATGCATGAACAGATTCATCAGCATGGGACTGATCACGCCGCCTTGCGGGGTGCCACGTTCGCGTTGAATGCGAACGCCATCTGCTGCCTCGAACGGAGCAACCAGCCATCGTTCGATGTACAGCAGTATCCAGTCCTCTTTGATATGGGTTCGCACCGCTTTCATCAGCAGTTCATGATCAATGTGATCAAAAGCCGCCTTGATATCAAACTCCACCACCCAGTCGTATCGCCAGCAGCGCTCGCGTGTGATCGCTATGGCCTGTTTGGCTGAACGCCCTGGTCGGTATCCATATGAGTCCGGAT
>NZ_JBICKA010000039.1:0-69639 GCF_043103635.1 Pseudomonas sp. yb_9
CCACTTGTGATGCTGATAATCTTTTTGACTATCAGTCCGTACTCACAAGCACCCACACGAATTGCTTGATTCGATTTGTTAAAGAGCGTTTGGTTAAGAGCTTTTCGTCTCAACCGAGGCGCGCATTCTACGCTTTCCTCAGAGCCTGTCAAGCGTTTATTTTGAAGTTTTTTGCGAGAAACTCGTTTAGCTTCAAACACTTGACTCAACAGGGTCGCTAGCTTTGCTTCGCTACCGCGTTGGAGTGGTGCGCATTATAGGGCCGCCTTCAAGGAGGTCAACCCTTAATTTCAATGTTTTGAAATATTTATGCCGAAGGCGCTTCAGGGCTACCACGCGCCCCATCAATTGCGCACTATATTGCTCATCACCCACCCCGCCCAAGGATCGCCGCGCAGAAATGAAAACCCAGCCCCGCAGCCTGGCCGCCACCTTCTTCCCGATTGGGCTGCTGCTTATCGCCATGGCATCGATTCAATCGGGTGCCTCCCTGGCCAAAAGCATGTTCCCCATTATCGGCGCACAAGGCACCACCGCCCTGCGCCTGATATTCGCCAGCATCATCATGCTGCTTATATTGCGCCCGTGGCGGGTACGCATGACCGCCAACACCCTGCGTAACGTGGTCATCTATGGCATGGCCCTGGGTGGCATGAACTTCCTCTTCTATATGGCGCTGCAAACGGTGCCCATCGGCATTGCCGTTGCACTGGAGTTCACCGGGCCGCTCGCCGTGGCGATCTTCTCTTCACGCCGGCCAATCGACTTTCTGTGGATTGCCCTGGCCATCGCCGGCCTGCTGCTGTTGCTGCCAGCAGGGCACAGTGGCCAGGCACTCGACCCGGCCGGTGCTATCTACGCGCTGGGGGCTGGCGTGTGCTGGGCCCTGTACATTCTGTTCGGCCAGCGTGCCGGGGCCGAACACGGCATCCAGAGCGCCGCGCTCGGCGTGGTGGTCGCTGCACTGTTCGTCGCCCCCATCGGCATTGTCCACGCGGGCAGTGCGCTGCTCACGCCCGCTGTCATCCCCATGGCGTTGGGCGTGGCGATACTGTCCACCGCACTGCCCTACAGCCTGGAGATGGTTGCCCTCACGCGCATTCCGGCTCGGACCTTCGGCACCCTCATGAGCATCGAACCGGCATTCGGGGCGTTGTCCGGCCTGCTCTTCCTGGGCGAAGTGCTGACGGTTACCCAATGGCTGGCGATTCTGGCAATTATTACGGCCTCTGTCGGCACCACGCTCTCCATGCGCAAGGAGCCCGCCCCAGCCGTCGCAGCAGACTGACATGAGAAATATTTTCATTTGAGACAGGATTAAAGATTGTAGCGATCCGTCTCGCTGATTAAGCTGTCACAGAATCATCATCTTTACGCTATCTACTGAACCGAACAGGGACGCTGGGGAAATTTCAGGAAGAACCGAAGCGATAACGACAGGGCCAGACGACAGCTGATCGGCCCTGCATTTAAGGACAGGAATGAAACGTATTTTTCTCATCCTGGCCATCTTGGCTATTGCTGGATGTGCCGCCACGGCCAAGACTGAGGTCAAGAGGGGCAAGAAGGGCCTGCATATCAACTGCTCCGGCCTCTCCTCTTCGTGGGACAACTGCTACAGCAAAGCCGCGAGCTCTTGCAGCACACGCGGCTACCGGGTCATCGCACGCTCGGGCGACAGCGATGAAGAAGCCGGCGATTACTTGTTCGGCATCAACCCGGCGGGTTACACCAGCCGCAGCATGATCGTCATCTGCAAGTAGAAAAAAGGGCAGCTCACAAGCTGCCCTTTTCATTTGCCGTTACAGCGGCGCGGTACGCGTCTCTAGCCAGGCCAAGGCGTCACCCTTGAGCAACGGCGCCAGGCGCTCACGCACCGTGGTGTGATAGCGGTTCAACCACTCCACCTCTTCTTTTGACAGCTGTTCGGCTAGCAGGCAGCGGGTGTCGATCGGGCACAATGTCAACGTCTCGAAGTTCAGGAAGCCGCCAAATGCACTGTTGCCGGCTTCGCGATTGACCACCAGGTTCTCGATGCGTACACCCCATTGCCCCGGGCGATACGTACCTGGCTCGATCGAGCTGATCATGCCCGCCTGCATCGCCGTCTGCGGTGCAGGTGCCGCCTGGTAGGCAATGACCTGTGGCCCTTCATGCACATTCATGAAGTAACCTACCCCATGCCCGGTACCGTGGCCGTAATCCACCTGGTCTGCCCAGATCGGTGCACGAGCAATGGCGTCGAGCAACGGCGACAGCACCCCACGCGGAAAGGTGGCACGCGACAGGGCAATCATGCCCTTGAGTACCCGGGTACAATCCTGCTTCTGCGGGTGGCTGGGGTTGCCCACCGGCACCATGCGTGTGATGTCGGTGGTGCCGCCCAGGTACTGCCCGCCCGAATCGATCAGCAAAAGCCCGTCGCCCTCGATGACCGCGTGCGACTGCTCGGTAGCGCGGTAATGCGGCATGGCACCGTTGCCATTGAAGGCAGCAATGGTCGAGAAACTCAGCGATACGAAACCCGGGCGCCGAGCACGGGCGGCACTCAGTCGCTCGTCAATCGTCAGCTCGGTGATAGTCTCTTTCCCCAGGCTGGCCTCGAACCAGGCGAAGAATTCGCACAAGGCCGCACCGTCCTGCTCCATGACCTGACGGATGTGAACAAGGTCTTCATCACCTTTGCATGACTTGCTCAGGGTGGTGGGGTTGATCCCCTCGATCAGCACAACCTCTGCCGAACGGTTTTCCAGCAGGCCACAGGTGACCCGTGCCGGGTCCACCAGCAACCTGCTACCGGCCGGTACGGCACCTAAAGCCTTGCCAGCCTCGCTGTAGTCGCGCACCTCGATGCCGTCGACTGCCAGCACTTGGCGCAAATGCGCATCCATCTTGTCCTGGCCAACGAACAGGATGGCCTGCTGCTGATTGATCAAGGCAAAGGCCAGGAACACCGGGTTGTAGGAAACATCGCTGCCACGCAGGTTGAACAGCCAGGCGATGTCATCGAGGGTCGCAATGAAATGCCAGTCCGCGCCCTTGGCTTGCATGCCTTGGCGCAACTGCGTGAGTTTTTCCGCCCGGCTCACCGTGGCATGAGGTGGCAAGTGCTGGTACACCGGGTTGCCGGGCAACGCCGGGCGCCCATCCCAGACCTGCTCCAGCAAGTCCTTGTCAGTCACCAACCGCGCACCACGCACTTTCAACCGTTCGACCAACTGGCGTGCCGAAGCCAACGCCATGACCGCACCATCCACCGCGACACTGCCGTTGAGCTCGACGTTTTCACCCAGCCACTCCAGTGCCCCGGGTTTGCCCGGCAAAAGCTTCATCAGCTCAATACCGCTGCCAGCCAACTCATGTTCCGCCTGCTCCCAGTAGCGGCTATCTACCCACAAGCCGGCAAACCCCGGGGTAACTACCATTGTGCCGACCGAGCCGTGGAAACCCGAGAGCCACTGACGCCCCTGCCAGTAACCGGGCAGGTATTCGGAAAGGTGGGGGTCGGCCGAAGGCACCAGCAAGGCATCGATGCCCTCTGCCGCCATGGCCTGGCGCACGCGTGCCAGGCGCTGTGGCACGCTTTGCTCAAGGGTGGTCTGGACGTTCATGCGCTCTCCTGCGGCAACATCACGGTTGATCCAATGTGCCGATAATGGAACAGCCGCCAGAACCCTGCAATCGCGACGACCAAGACACGGCATGCATTGCCCGCCACGCCTTGCACTGATCAGACACTTCATACAAGGCGCTCAGGACCACCGATCAAGTCCCGCTGAACTTCCGCAAAAGGGCGGCTTCACACACAGTACACTCACTGCCCACAGGCAAATGACCATGCCCAGTGCCTGGCATTCGAAAACCGGCGTGGTGCTGCTCGACACCCGCGAGAAAACGCCCGAGCATGAGCACGCCGTGCACCTCAAGCTTGCCGACGGCCTCGCCCGCCTGCTGGGTTGCCCACATGTGCTCAGGCAGCAGGCCAACACCAACGATAACTACTACTTCGTGCCCACCGAGACCCTGATCGACCACAGGCGCTATGCCGCCCTGGGTATTCTTGGCGAACAGGATCTGTTTGGCGGCCTGGTGTCCTACCCCCACATGGCGACCAAGGCAATCTCCCACCCGCTGCCGGCCAAGGCCAGCTTCCCACCGGGCTGGACCGATGCCTTCGCCCAACAGGCTTGTGATGCACTGCTGCGCGGCTACACCGTGTTCAGCAAAGCCGATGCGCGCACTGCCGCACAGTTGCTGCTGCTCGACGGCCCGCTACGGGTCAAGCCGGTACTGGCGAGCGCAGGCCGCGGACAACATGTCATCAGCACAGCGGACGCACTGGAACCCCTACTGGACGATATGGACGAACAGGCGCTGGCCGTGTGGGGGCTGGTACTCGAAGAAGACCTGAACGACGTAAAAACCTTCAGCGTCGGCCAAGTGCGCGTCGCGGGGCTGACATGCAGCTATCACGGTACCCAACAGCTGACCCATGACCACCAGGGCATCGAGGTGTATGGCGGCTCCGACCTTGTGGTGGTACGTGGCGACTATCAAGCGCTGCTGGAACTCCCCCTGGAAGACCACCTGCGCCTGGCGATCAACCAGGCCATGACCTACGAGCAGGCTGCCGAGCAGCACTTCCCTGGCTTCATCGCCTCACGGCGCAACTACGACATCGCTCGCGGCATGAGCCCTCAGGGCCACCTGCGTAGCGGTGTGCTCGAGCAATCCTGGCGCTTGGGCGGTGCCAGCAGTGCCGAGTTGCTGGCCCTGCAGGCATTTGCCGATGACCCGGCATTGCAGCAGGTGCATGCCTCCACTCACGAAGTGTTCGGCACGCCCGACCTGCCCGCTGATGCCACCCTCTTCTACCAAGGAAACGACAGTGAACTCGGACAATTCAGCAAATTTGCACGGATTCGCGAACATGGCCGTTCAGAGTGAAACCGTTGAACTGCAAGTCGACAACGACAGCATTGTCGGCACCCTGGTCAGCCCCGGCAGCAAGATGCCGGGCATCCTCTTCGTGCACGGTTGGGGCGGAAGCCAGCAGCGTGATCTGGCCCGGGCCCGGCACATCACCGGGCTGGGCTGCGTGTGCATGACCTTCGACCTTCGCGGGCACGAAAAGACCGAAAGCCAACGCCTGACAGTCACGCGTGAACAAAACCTGCATGACCTGATGGTGGCCTACGACCGGCTGCTGAGCCATCCAGCCGTGGACAGTAGCGCCATCGCCATCATCGGCAGCAGTTATGGTGGCTACCTAGCAACGCTGCTGACCCGCCAACGGCCAGTCAAATGGCTGGCCCTGCGGGTACCCGCCATGTATTGGGACGACGAATGGAACACCCCTAAGCAAACCCTCGACCGCCAACGCCTGAACGCCTACCGGCAGCAATCGCTTGGCCCGGCGGACAACCGTGCACTGGCAGCGTGCGCCGAGTTCGACGGGGACGTTTTGCTGGTAGAGTCCGAACAGGACGACTATGTACCGCACAGCACACTGATGAGCTACCGCTCGGCATTCATCAGCGCCCATTCACTCACCCATCGCATCGTCGACGGGGCCGACCACGCGCTGTCCAGCGAACAGAGCCAGAAAGCCTACAGCTCAATCCTGGCAGCCTGGATCAGCGAAATGGTCATCGGTGCCCGACTGGACCGCTACCCGCATTACGCGCCTTGGTATGCCTGAAGCTCGCCTACCTGACAATGCAGGCCGCCATCGGCGCCGCGCACCAGACTGCGCAGCGTCTGGTAGGCTGCAAAGTTCACCCCGCGCGCCTGATGCTGCCCCAGCAGCTCAAGGAAGGGCTCCTCAACGAAGTACACGGCCGCCGCCGACCAGGCCTGGCGTGACCGCCATTGCAGGTATTGCAGCACCCGGCTGCCATCGTCACTGGCCTGGACACTGACACCCTGCAGCCCTTCACAGCGCGCAGCAAGCGCTTCGCTGCGCGCCACCAAGGCCTGAGCCAATGCTTGTTGGCACATGCTAGGCACTTCGTACTCGATCATCTGGGTGAACCAAAGGGCATGAGGGATTGCCGACATCGGCGGTCTCCTGGTAACGGACGCATGCAGCGCGATGCCGAGCAGGGTAAAACCTCAAGTAAAGTCAAGGTCAAGTGGTTTATGCGTCCCCTCACCTGATACCGCAAAACGCCGCCGGTAGTCACTCGGCGTCAGGCCGGTAATGCGCTGGAACACCTTGCGAAACGCACCCGGGTCCTGGTAACCGACACCCCAGGCAATCTGTTCGACGTTGCGCCGGGTGAACTCCAGCAAACGGCAGGCTCGCCCTACCCTCACCTGCTGGCAATACTCGGTCGGCCGCAGCCCGGTGGCGGCACGAAAGCGCCGCAGGAAGGTGCGCGCTTCCAGCCCCGCGCACGCAGCCATCGCCGCAAGGTCAGCATCCTGCCCGCCATTGCCCTGCAACCAATGTTGCACCTTTAACACGGCCTCGTCGCCGTGGTCCAGGCGCGGGCTGAAGAGTGCTCCGGGCAAGGGCACTGTCGTCGGCTCGACTGCCAGGTAGCGAGCGGTCTCTCGCGCCACCGTCGCCCCAAGAAATCGCTCCAGCAGACGCAAGCCCAGGTCAGTCCAGGCCATCAACCCTGCCGAGGTCACGATATCGCCGTCGTCCAGCAACGGCTGCCGGGCCTCTACCCGCACCTTGGGGAAGCGCTGGGCCAGGGCATGTACGTAGTTCCAGTGGGTGCAGGCCGGGCGCCCGTCGAGTAGCCCACTGGCGGCAATGAAAAACACCCCGATGCAAACCGAAGCCAGCACCGTACCGCGCCCGTGCAACTGGCACAGCGACGCGCGGTGACGGTCAAGCAGCTCGGCTTGCGGGGCCGACTCAAGGCTTGGTGGAATGATCAATACACCCAGGCCCGGTGCAGCGGTCGCTGAGCTATCCGGGGTTGGCAGCAACTGCCCTGCTTCATCGGCCTGCCAGAAGCTGACCCGAATGTGCGGCAGCTCGACAGCCCCCAGTTCGGCCGCAACCCGGTTGGCCACCAGGAACAGGTCGGCCAGGCCGTATACGGCCGCGCGCTGCACGCCGGGGTACAGCAGCAGACCGATGTCCAGGCTGGCGGGGATGTCAGTTTTTGCCCGCATAGTGTCGTTCGCGCCAATCCTCAGGTTCGTGCACACAGCCTATAACTAACGCCTACCAACGACTACTGCCACAGGAGGCAGCATGAGCAAGCAGGCGCTGATCATCATCGACATCCAGAACGACTATTTCCCGGGCGGCAAATGGACCCTCGATGGCGCCGACGAGGCGGCCGACAACGCTGCCCGGTTGCTGGCAGCCGCGCGCCAGCGCGGCGACCTGGTGGTGCATGTACGCCATGAGTTCGACAGTGCAGATGCACCCTTCTTTGCACCGGGCTCGCAGGGCGCGGCCATTCACGCCAAGGTCGAACCGGCAGCAGGCGAGCCGGTGGTGCTCAAGCACAAGGTCAACGCCTTCCTCGGTACCGACCTTGAGCACACGCTGGACCGGCATGGCGTCGAGGCCCTGACCATCGTCGGCAGCATGAGCCATATGTGCATCGATGCCGCCACCCGTGCTGCGGCCGACCTGGGTTACGAGGTGACCGTGGCGCACGATGCCTGTGCGACCCTGCCGCTGGCGTTCGACGGCAGACAGGTACCGGCGGCGCAGGTTCATGATTCGGCGATGGCGGCGCTGGCATTTGCCTATGCAAAGGTCGTGAAGACCGATGAGTTGCTTGAAGGCTGATCGGCTCGAAAGCTTTGGGGCTATGCATCAGCCCCAAAGCTTGCAGGCTCAAATCACCACATTACGCACGAACCGCACCGCCACCGCCCCATCATTGCGGTATGCATACCGGCAGTTGCTGGGAAACACATGGAACTGCCCAACCAGCAAACGACGCTCGACCCCTTCGATGATCAACGTCAGCTGCCCTTGCGCCACATAAATCTGCTCGCTCCAGCCTTCGGCATCGGCCTCGCTGGAATAGCACTCGCCAGGCGCCAAGGTCCACTCCCACAGCTCCACCTCACGCCGCGCCGGGCTGGTGCCAAGCAACACTGCGCGACTCTGCGGATGCTCACCCGCCCAGGCCAGCTCTTCGATACGCCCGGGATCACGCCGATCAGGCGCCTGGATCAAGGTACTGAATGCCACCCCAAAGGCTTCGGCGATCAAGTCCAGCGTGGTCAGGCTGACGTTCTTTTCCCCCGCCTCGATCGCCACCAGCATGCGCCGGCTAACCCCGGAGCGCTCGGCCAACGTCGTCTGGCTCATGCCGGCCGCGTTGCGCAGGCTGCGCACATTGAGGCTGACATGTTGAAGCACCGATGCGCGGTGCGCGGAATCTTTGTGCACTATATTGCTCACTGGTCGAGATTGCGCAGTATACTGCCCACTTTGCGGCGATTGTGCGCCGCCCCCTTCGAGTGCGCAAGACCATGAGCCAGGCCAGCAACAAACCGACCCCCACCGTCACTTTTCGACTCAGCAAGGCTGAACTGGTACTGGTGTTCATCACCATGCTGTGGGGCGGCACCTTCCTGCTGGTGCACAACGTGATGACCGTCAGTGGCCCGATGTTCTTCGTCGGCTTGCGCTTTGCTGCAGCTGCACTGTTCGTGGGCGTGGTCTCGGCGCGGGCGTTGCCAGGGCTGACCTTCACCGAGCTCAAGGCCGGCATGCTGATCGGCGTATCGATCATGCTCGGCTATGGCTTGCAAACCATGGGCCTGCAAACCATCAGCAGCAGCCAATCGGCGTTCATCACTGCACTGTACGTGCCGTTCGTGCCACTGCTGCAGTGGCTGGTACTGGGCCGACGGCCAGGCCTGATGCCCAGCATCGGCATTTGCCTGGCGTTCATCGGCCTGATGCTGCTGGCCGGGCCGGAAGGCGGCAGCCTGCATTTCAGCGAGGGCGAGGTGGTCACCTTGGTCAGCGCAGTGGCCATCGCCGGCGAAATCATCCTGATCAGCCGCTACGCCGGCCAGGTCGACGTGCGCCGGGTTACCGTGGTGCAACTGGCGACCGCGTCGTTGCTGGCATTTCTGATGATCGTGCCCACCCAGGAGCGTATCCCCGACTTCTCCTGGCTGCTGCTGGGCAGCGCCGTAGGCCTGGGCGCCATGAGCGCAGTCATCCAGGTGGCGATGAACTGGGCACAAAAGTCGGTTTCCCCCACCCGGGCCACGCTCATCTACGCCGGTGAGCCAGTGTGGGCCGGAATCGTCGGGCGCCTGGCGGGCGAACGCCTGCCGGGCGTGGCACTGCTCGGTGGCCTGCTGATCGTGATCGCGGTGGTGGTGAGCGAGCTCAAAGTACGTCGAGCACGCGCCACCGAGGCACGCGATGTACAGAATGAAGGCGAACGCCAGGCGGAGCTGTGAAGTCGCTAACAGCAGCTATGCTTTGTAAACAAATGTTATAAAAAAACAGCTTGTCACAGCCTGTTTGTAGGATTCTGCGACAGCTTGCGTGTTGGTGATCACCCCCTTGGCACGTATGATCTTTGCAAACTTCTCCAGAATAGGCCGCTATGTCATTGATAGTGCTATTGCTTCTGCCGTTCGTGGGCAGTTGCCTGGCAGCCGTGCTGCCGCACAACGCACGTAACGCCGAGTCCATTCTTGCCGGGCTCGTAGCCCTGGTCGGTACCGTCCAGGTAGCACTGCTGTACCCCCAGGTTGCCCATGGCGGTGTGATTCGCGAAGAGTTCCTGTGGCTGCCCAGCCTGGGGCTCAACCTGGTACTGCGCATGGACGGCTTCGCCTGGCTGTTCTCGCTGCTGGTACTGGGCATCGGCACGCTGGTGTCGCTGTACGCGCGCTACTACATGTCACCGCAAGACCCGGTACCGCGCTTCTTCGCCTTCTTCCTGGCCTTCATGGGCGCCATGCTTGGCCTGGTGATCTCCGGCAACCTGATTCAGCTGGTGTTCTTCTGGGAGCTCACCAGCCTGTTCTCCTTCCTGCTGATTGGCTACTGGCACCACCGCGCCGACGCCCGTCGTGGTGCCTACATGGCGCTGATGGTGACCGGTGCAGGCGGCTTGTGCCTGCTGGTCGGGGCCCTGCTGCTCGGCCATGTGGTCGGCAGCTACGACCTGGACAAGGTCCTGGCTGCCGGCGATACCATCCGCCAGCATGCGCTGTACCCGGTGCTGCTGCCCCTGATTCTCATCGGCGCCCTGAGCAAGAGCGCACAGTTCCCCTTCCAGTTCTGGCTGCCCCACGCCATGGCAGCGCCCACGCCGGTATCGGCCTATTTGCACTCTGCCACCATGGTCAAGGCCGGGGTTTTCCTGCTGGCGCGGCTGTGGCCGGTGCTTTCCGGCAGCGAAGAATGGTTCTGGATCGTCGGCGGTGCCGGTGCCCTCACCCTGCTGCTCGGCGCGTTCGCCGCCATGTTCCAGAACGACCTCAAGGGCCTGCTGGCCTATTCGACCATCAGCCACCTGGGCCTGATTACCCTGCTGCTGGGCCTGAACAGCCCACTGGCTGCCGTTGCAGCGGTGTTCCACATTCTCAACCATGCCACGTTCAAGGCCTCGCTATTCATGGCCGCCGGCATCATCGACCACGAAAGCGGTACACGCGACATCCGCCGCCTCAGCGGCCTGATCCGCCTGGTGCCCTACACCGCGACCCTGGCCATGGTGGCCAGCGCCTCGATGGCTGGCGTGCCGCTGATGAACGGCTTCCTGTCCAAGGAAATGTTCTTCGCCGAAACCGTATTCATCAGTTCCACCGCGTGGGTCGAAGCCACCCTGCCCGTGATCGCCACCCTGGCTGGCACCTTCAGCGTGGCGTATGCCCTGCGCTTTACCGTCGATGTGTTCTTCGGGCCGACCGCCCAGGACCTGCCCCACACCCCGCACGAGCCGCCACGCTGGATGCGTGCGCCGGTCGAACTGCTGGTGCTCACCTGCCTGGTGGTGGGGATCTTCCCTGCCCAGTCGGTCGGCCCACTGCTGGCCGCTGCGGCGCTACCGGTGGTAGGCGGCACCCTGCCGGAGTACAGCCTGGCGATCTGGCATGGCTGGAACGCACCGCTGATCATGAGCCTGGTAGCCATGAGCGGCGGTATCGTGCTGTACCTGTTGCTGCGCAAGCAGCTGCGCCTGGGCCGCTTCCCCTACCCGCCGGTGATCGAGCGCTTCAACGGCAAGCGCCTGTTCGAGCACGGGCAGGTTCACCTGATGGTGCTGGCGCGTCGCGTCGAGCGCCTGTTCACCTCTCGCCGCCTGCAATCGCAGCTGTTCATGCTGGTGGTCGCCGCCTTTCTCGCAGGCCTCACGCCCATGCTCTACAGCGGGCTGAGCTGGGGCGACCGGCCGAAAATTCCGGGCTCGGGCGTGTTCGTCGCACTGTGGCTGATCGCCATTGCCTGCGCCATCGGCGCCGCCTACCAGGCCAAGTACCACCGCCTGGCGGCACTGATCATGGTCAGTGTCTGCGGCCTGATGACCTGCATCACCTTTGTCTGGTTCTCCGCGCCTGACCTGGCCCTGACCCAGCTGGTGGTGGAAGTGGTCACGACTGTGCTGATCCTGCTGGGCCTGCGCTGGCTGCCACGGCGTATCGAAGGCGTATCGCCACTGCCGGGTAGCCTGGAGCGCGCGCGCATGCGCCGCCTGCGCGACCTGCTGCTGGCCGTGCTGGTGGGTGGCGGCATGGCCGTGCTGTCCTACGCCATGCTGACCCGGCCAACGCCCAACGACATCTCGTCGTTCTACCTAAGCCGTGCGCTGCCCCAAGGCGGCGGCACCAACGTGGTCAACGTGATGCTGGTGGACTTCCGCGGCTTCGACACCCTCGGTGAAATCACCGTGCTGGTGGCCGTGGCGCTGACCGTGTTCGCCCTGCTGCGCCGCTTCCGCCCACCCAAAGAGAGCATGCAACTGCCGGCGCAGCAGCGCCAGCTGGCACCCGACGTGGTCACCGACCTGATCAACCCACGGCATGCCACCGACACCGCCCTGGGCTTCATGATGGTGCCTGCCGTGCTGGTGCGCCTGCTGCTGCCCGTCGCGCTACTGGTCTCGATGTACCTGTTCATGCGGGGTCACAACCAGCCGGGCGGCGGCTTTGTCGCCGGCCTGGTAATGTCGGTGGCGTTCATCCTGCAGTACATGGTGGCCGGTACCCAGTGGGTCGAAGCGCAGATGAGCCTGCGCCCGCTGCGCTGGATGGGCACCGGACTGCTGTGCGCGACCCTGACCGGGGTCGGCGCCATACTGCTGGGTTATCCGTTCCTCACTACCCATACTGCCCACCTGCACCTGCCACTGCTGGGTGATGTGCATGTGGCCAGCGCGCTGTTCTTCGATGTCGGCGTATACACCGTGGTGGTCGGCTCGACCTTGCTGATCCTCACGGCCCTGGCGCACCAGTCGGTGCGCGCTTACCGCCCGGGCAACCCGGCGAAAACCAGCCAAGCAGGAGCCGCCTGATGGAAGAAGTGATTGCAGTCGCCATCGGCGTGCTCGCCGCCTCGGGGGTGTGGCTGATCCTGCGCCCCCGTACCTACCAGGTCATCATGGGCCTGTGCCTGCTGTCGTACGGGGTCAACCTGTTCATTTTCAGCATGGGCAGCCTCTTCATCGGCAAAGAGCCAATCATCAAGGACGGCGTCACACAGGACCTGCTGCACTACACCGACCCGCTGCCGCAGGCGCTGGTGCTTACCGCCATCGTCATCAGCTTTGCCATGACCGCGCTGTTTCTGGTGGTGTTGCTGGCCTCACGCGGCCTGACCGGTACCGACCACGTGGATGGCCGGGAGCGTGACGAATGAATGGAATGAGTCAACTGATCGTTGCACCTATCCTGCTGCCGCTGGTCACTGCCGCAGTCATGTTGTTGCTGGGTGAAAAGCACCGGCAGATCAAGGCCCGCCTAAACCTGCTGTCAACCTTCGCCGGCCTGGCAATCGCCGTCAGCCTGCTGCTGTGGGTGCGCACCCAGGGGCATGCAGCGTCGATCGGCGTTTACCTGCCGGGCAACTGGCCGGCACCGTTCGGCATCGTGCTTGTCGTGGACCACTTGTCGGCCCTGCTGCTGACCCTGACCGGGGTTATCGGCTTCAGTGCGCTACTGTTCGCCCGCGCCCGGTGGGACGGTGCCGGGGCAAGCTTCCATGCGCTGTTCCAGATCCAGCTGATGGGCCTCTACGGCGCCTTCCTCACGGCCGACCTGTTCAACCTGTTCGTGTTCTTCGAGGTGCTGCTGGCCGCGTCCTATGGCCTGCTGCTGCATGGCTCGGGCCGCGCCCGGGTGCGGGCCGGCCTGCACTACATCGCCATCAACCTGTTCGCCTCGTCGCTGTTCCTGATCGGCGCCGCCATGCTGTATGGCGTGACTGGCACCCTGAACATGGCCGACCTGGCCCTGAAGATTCCCCTGGTACCAGAGGCCGACCGTGGCCTGCTGCACGCCGGTGCGGCGATCCTGGCGATGGCGTTCCTGGTCAAGGCCGGTATCTGGCCGCTGAACTTCTGGCTGGTGCCCGCCTACGCTTCGGCCAGCGCACCCGTGGCTGCGCTGTTCGCCATCATGACCAAGGTCGGCCTGTATGCCGTGCTGCGCCTGTGGACATTGTTGTTCTCCGGGCAGGCCGGGGCCTCGGCGCATTTCGGCGGCGAATGGCTGGTATACGGCGGCCTGGCCACCCTGGCGGTGGCTGCGGTATCGATCCTGGCTGCACAGCGCCTGGAGCGCATGGCGGCCCTCAGTATCCTGGTCTCGGCTGGCACCCTGCTCGGCGCGGTTGGCTTTGCCCAGGCGCCGCTGACCGGCGCGGCGTTGTTCTATCTGGTCAACTCCACCCTGGCCCTGTGCGCGCTGTTCCTGCTCGCCGAACTGGTCGAACGCTCACGCTCGGCCAATGAGGCGCCCCTGGACGAAGAAGAAGACATGATGCCGCCCCCGCTGGAGTCGCTGCACCCGCCCAAGGGTATCAACCTCGACGACGAGCAAAAGGCGGTGATCGGCCAGATCATCCCGTGGACCATGGCCTTCCTGGGCCTGAGCTTCATCGCCTGCGCGCTGCTCATCATCGGTATGCCGCCACTGTCGGGCTTTGTCGGCAAGCTCAACCTGATCAGCGCGCTGTTCAACCCGCAGGGCCTGGGTGTGCCGGCCGAACAGCCGTTGAGCCCGGCAGGCTGGGGCCTGGTGGCACTGCTGATTCTGTCCGGCATGGCGTCGCTGATCGCCTTTGGCCGCGTGGGCATACAGCGCTTCTGGAAGCCCGAAGAGCGCCCGTCACCCGTGCTGCGCCGCTATGAGTGCCTGCCCATCGTCATCCTGCTCGGCCTGTGCATGGTCCTCAGCCTCAAGGCCGAGCCTTTGCTGCGCTACACCCAGGACACCGCCGCCAGCCTGCAGGCACCGGACGCCTACATCGAAGCCGTGATGGCCGCCCGGCCGATTCCTGGCCCCACCTCGCTCGACGTACAGGTGCAGCCATGAGCCGACTGTTCCCCGCCCCGCTGCTATCGGTTTCGCTGTTCGGCCTCTGGCTGTTGCTGAACCTCTCGGTCAGCCCCGGCAACCTGCTGCTGGGTGCCGCACTGGGTGTGCTGGCACCGCTGCTGATGGCACCGCTGCGTCCGCAGCATGCCCACGTACGTCGGCCGCTGGTCATTGCCCGGCTGATCGGCCGGGTCGGCATTGATGTGATCGTCTCCAACCTGCTGGTGGCTCGCGGCGTACTGCGTGCCGGCAAGCAGCCGCCACGCTCGGCGTTCGTGCACATACCGCTGGCATTGCGCGACCCGCACGGCCTGGCGGCACTTTCGATGATCACCACGGTGGTGCCCGGCACCGTCTGGTCCGAGCTGGCGCTGGACCGCAGTGTCTTGCTGCTGCATGTGTTCAACCTGGACGATGAAGCGGCCTTCATCGAGCACTTCAAGGACACCTACGAACGCCCGCTGATGGAGATCTTCCAATGACAGGCCTGCTCGCCAATGCTGTCCTCGCCAGCCTGTTCATCTTCGCCCTGGCCATGGGCCTGGCGCTGATCCGGCTGTTCCGTGGCCCGTCCGCCCAGGACCGGGTGCTGGCGCTGGACTACCTGTATATCCTGGCCATGCTGACCATGCTGGTGCTGGGGATCCGTTACGCCAGTGACACCTACTTCGAAGGTGCCCTGCTGATTGCGCTGTTCGGCTTCGTCGGCTCGTTTGCCTTGGCCAAGTTCCTGCTGCGCGGAGAGGTGATCGAATGACCGAAACCTTGGTACTGCCCTTCTGGCTGGAGGTGGTCACTGCCGTGCTACTGCTGACCGGCAGCCTGTTCGCCCTGGTGGGTGCCATAGGCCTGGTACGCCTGAAAGACTACTTCCAGCGGATGCACCCACCGGCACTGGCCTCGACCATTGGCGCCTGGTGCGTGGCGCTGGCCTCGATCATCTACTTTTCCTGGCTCAAGGACGCGCCTGTGCTGCACGCCTGGCTGATTCCGATCCTGCTGTCGATCACCGTGCCGGTCACCACGCTCTTGCTGGCACGGGCGGCGCTGTTCCGTAAGCGCATGTCAAAAGAGCCAGTGCCCGAAGAGGTCAGCAGCGGTCGCGACTGCGGTAACTGAAGGTTGCGTCTCACGTTTGGCTGAGGCGCTGCAGCTCCCGCCGGACCATGGCGACATAAGGCGGTGGGCCGAGCCGGTAGAGCTCACCCGCCACCCAGCTCAACCAGGTGCTTTGCAGTTCCTCGCGCCTGGCCAGCAAACGTTCGGCCTCGGCCACGGCATCCGCCTGATGCTGCCGATGAAATTCAGCCCGCGAGGCAGGTGCACCGTCAGCGCCGGTCACTCACTGGCCTTGAAGGTGGTCAGTTCACCCTTGCGCCATTTGGCAACCTTGCCGGTCACCGCCTTGAGCAACTTGCCCAGGCCTTCCTGCACTTGCTGCTGTGCGGCGAACACCAGCATCACGCCCTGGCCCTCACGAAACACGATGCCCTCGCCTTCCGGCACCGAAACGAAGGCGTAATCGCCCACGCCATACACATTCAACTTGATTTCGCGAAAGCGCATTTCCAGCTTGCCACCCTCACGGCTGGGCAATACAGCAGCGCGGAAGTGGTCGCCTACTTTTAGCTCCAGACGTTGCTTGTCATCGACCACCAGTGCACTTTCGGTGTCGATTTCGGCCATGTAAAGGCCTTCTGGATTCTGTTCGGTGACATAGATGAAGCGGCCCTGGAACAGTTGGGCCAATTTACCGCGCAAGTCGCCCAGGGCGAACAATGCATGGGTATCAAGAGTGCTGACTGCCAATGAAGTAATCCTCAACCGGTTACAACCCGCCCTCACCCAAGCTCGGGGAGGCACGGCCATTTCTTATCGATAGGCGAAAAGAGTAATAAAGCGATATACGAAATGTCTGTGCCCGCTGGCGATGCAGCGTGCAGGAATCTTTACTCTGGTTTGCCAGATTCGCCCTCAACCGAAGGCGTTTGGCTCATTCCCGGCGTGGGAAGCGTGATGCCTGAGATCACTCGCCAGAAAGCGCAACCAAGGAAGCGGGCCTGCGAGAACACAAGGCTTGCCATCCCGATGCGCATTACTGTAGGACAAATATGCCCGAAAACACCGAAACCCGTCGAGAGGCAATAAACATTTTCAGGCAGCCAGCCCTTTCTTCAGTTGTTGCTGCCAGGCGGCCTGACATTCCAACGCCTCTTCACGGGTGGCAAATGCAGTACCACGGCGTTCGCCATTGACCAGCACCACCCAGCAGATGCGTTTGCCCAGCGCTTGCAGGGTGGCCGGCACCCCCGAACCAATCATCACGGCTACATCGACTCGGCTATTCATCATTCCCTCCGGAACTTAATTAGCAACCTAACGATATAGCCATGATACGCCTGCTCGTGGCGAGGAAACAGCGCATGCCGGTACAGCAGTGTTACGCACGGGGCAACAAAAACGGCGCCAACGAGAAACGCAAAAAGCCCCAGGGATTGCTCCGTGGGGCTTGGCACCGCGCGCGGGGTTATACCTGGCGCTGGTGGCGGTCGAGCTGCTCGTGGCGCTCCTGGGCTTCGATGCAATACTTGGTGGTCGGGCTGATCAGCAGTCGCTTCAGGCCAATCGGCTCACCGCTGTCATCGCACCAGCCGAAGCTTTCGTCGGCAATACGGTCCAGGGCCATTTCCAGCTGTGGCAGCAGGCGCTGGTCGCGGTCGATGGCATTGACCAGCCAGCTACGCTCTTCTTCGACCGAAGCCACGTCGGCAGGGTCCGACGGTGTGTCCAGGCCTTCGATGGTGGTGCGGCTGAGCTCGATGCGCTCATGGGTTTCGACTTTCATCGCCTGCAGCAGCTCAGTGAAGAAGGCTAGCTGGTCGGCGTTCATGTAGTCATCGGCCGACATGGCCAGCAACTGTTCCTTGGTCATCGATTTCTCTATGAAAAAATGTGCATTTGGGCGATTCATGTGCCGCCGACGCCTTGGCCTCGGCAGCGGAATTCTTCAAGCGCCAACCGGCACTCTTTTACAGGGGGCGGCAGTCTAAGGCGCCACGTCGCGTGGAGCAACTGCAAATGGGGCTGAATTTGCCTCAGGTGCTTACAATCCGCTGGTCGGTGCCAGGGAGGTAGCGTTGGGAAAGGCCGTGCTGGCCTGGCGCCGGGCTTCTCCAGGCATGCACCTGGAGGCCCGGCTAAAATCCCCTGCCAGTATTAACGGTCCTTGAACTGCGCCTCGCGCTTGGCGATGAACGCGGCCATGCCTTCTTTCTGGTCTTCAGTGGAGAACGCCGCATGGAACACTCGACGCTCAAAGCGCACACCCTCGCTAAGGGTAACTTCGAACGCCCGGTTGACGCTTTCCTTGACCATCATGCTCACCGGGATCGATTTGCTGGCAATGGTCGCTGCCACCTTCAGCGCCTCTTCCACCAGCTCAGCCTGCGGCACAATCCGCGCCACCAGGCCAGCACGCTCGGCCTCTTCGGCACCCATCAGGCGGCCAGTCAGGCACAGTTCCATGGCCTTGGCCTTGCCCACCGCACGGGTCAGGCGTTGGGTACCGCCCATGCCCGGCAACACGCCGAGGTTGATTTCCGGCTGGCCGAACCTGGCGTTGTCGGCGGCCAGGATAAAATCACACATCATCGCCAGCTCGCAGCCACCGCCCAGGGCAAAGCCAGACACCGCAGCAATGATCGGCTTGCGGCGGTTGGCAATGCGGTCGGCATCGCTGAACAGGTCGTCAACGTAGATCTGCGGGTATTGCAGCCCGGCCATTTCCTTGATGTCGGCGCCAGCGGCAAAGGCCTTGGCCGAACCTGTCAGCACCACGCAGCCGATATTCGGGTCACGCTCCAGCTGGTCCAGGGCCTGGTTGATTTCACCGACAATCTGCGCGTTCAGCGCATTGAGCGCCTGCGGGCGGTTGAGGGTGATCAGGCCGACCTTGCCGTGGATGTCCAACAGGATGGTTTCGAATGCCATGCAGTCTGCTCCTTCAAAGATTGCGCGCAATAACCATGCGCTGAATGTCGCTGGTGCCTTCGTAGATCTGGCAAACCCGAACGTCTCGGTAAATCCGCTCCAGCGGGAAGTCACTCAGATAGCCATAACCGCCCAGGGTCTGCAAGGCATCCGAACAGACCTTTTCGGCCATTTCCGAGGCAAACAGCTTGGCCATCGACGCTTCCACCAGCGCTGGGCGCCCGGCATCACGCAGTGCGGCAGCGTGCAGCACCATCTGCCTGGCTACGGCAATTTTCGTGGCCATGTCGGCCAGGCGGAACGCCACGGCCTGATGCTCGATCAGCGCCTTGCCGAAGCTTTGCCGTTCGTTGGCATAGTCGCGGGCCACTTCGAATGCGGCGCGGGCCATACCCACAGCCTGCGAAGCAATACCGATGCGACCACCCTCAAGGTTGGCCAGGGCGATCTTGTAGCCTTCGCCCTCCGCGCCCAGGCGGTTGGCCACGGGCACACGCACATTGTCGAAAACGATCTGGCACGTGTCGGAGGCATGCTGGCCGAGTTTGTCCTCGACCCGTGCCACCTGGTAGCCCGGCGAATCGGTCGGCACGATGAAGGCGCTAATGCCACGCTTGCCGGCGTCCGGGTCGGTCACGGCAAACACGATCACTACCCCGGCGTTTTGCCCAGAGGTGATGAACTGCTTGCTGCCGTTGAGCACGTAGTGGTCGCCATCAAGCTTTGCACGGGCTTTCAGGCTGCTGGCATCAGAGCCTGCCTGCGGTTCGGTCAGGGCGAAGGCACCGAGCATCGCGCCCGTGGCCAGGGGGGTGAGAAACTGCTCTTTTTGCTGCTCGCTGCCAAAACGCAGAATCGGCACGCAACCTACCGAATTGTGCACGCTCATGATGGTCGAGCAGGCGCCATCACCGGCAGCGATCTCTTCCAGGGCCATGGCATAGGCCACATAACCGGTATCGCTGCCACCCCACTGCTCCGGCACCAGCATGCCGAACAGGCCAAGCTCGGCCATCTCGTCGATGGCCTCTTTCGGAAAGCGGTGTTCCTTGTCCCATTGTTCGGCAAACGGTTTCAGGCGCTCCTGGGCGAAAGCGCGCACGGCGTCGGCGATCTGTTGTTGCTCGTCAGTTACCAGCATGGTTCACCTCAGTACAGGCATTCGACAGCCATGGCCGTCGCTTCGCCGCCGCCAATGCAGATGGCCGCTACACCCCGACGCAGGTTGTTCTGGCGCAGGGCTGACAGCAGGGTGACCAGAATGCGCGCGCCAGAAGCACCGATCGGGTGACCCAGGGCGCAGGCGCCGCCGTGAATGTTGACCTTGTCGTGGGGCAGGTCGAGGTGCTTCATGGCCGCCAGGGTGACCACCGCGAAGGCCTCGTTGATTTCGAACAGGTCGACCTCGGCCAGGTTCCAGCCGGTGCGTTTCATCAGTTTGTCGATGGCCCCGATCGGCGCGGTCGGGAACAGCGCCGGGGTGTCGGCGAATGCGGCGTGGCCATGGATCACCGCCAGCGGCTTGAGGCCACGTTTCTCGGCTTCGGAGCGGCGCATCAGCACCAGCGCGGCAGCACCATCGGAAATCGAGCTGGCGTTGGCTGCCGTCACCGTGCCGCCTTCGCGGAAGGCAGGCTTGAGCTGCGGGATCTTGTCCAGGCGCGCCTTGGGCGGCTGCTCGTCATCCTTGATGACGCGTTTTTCCTTACCCTCGGTGACTTCCACCGGCACGATCTCGGCGGCAAAGCGGCCGCTCTTGATCGCGTCCTGGGCACGGGTCAGCGAGGCGATGGCGAACCGGTCCTGGGCTTCGCGGCTGAAGGCATTGGCTTGGGCGCAGTCCTCGGCGAAGGTGCCCATCAGGCGGCCTTTGTCGTAGGCATCTTCCAGGCCGTCCATGAACATGTGGTCGATGATCTTGCCGTGGCCCATGCGGTATCCGCCACGGGCTTTGTCCAGCAGATAGGGGGCGTTGGTCATGCTCTCCATGCCACCCGCTACCACCACGTCTGCGGTACCGGCCAGCAGCAAGTCATGGGCCATGATCGCGGCTTGCATGCCCGAGCCACACATCTTGTTCAGGGTGGTGCAGGTGGTGTGCTTGTCCAGCCCGGCGCCCAGCGCCGCCTGACGCGCCGGTGCCTGGCCCTGGCCGGCAGGCAGCACGCAGCCGAACAGCACCTGCTCGACGCTGGCAGCGTCGATGCCGGCGCGCTCCACGGCGCCGCGAATGGCCGCACTGCCCAGTTGTGGCGCGGTCAGGCTTTTAAGGTCGCCCTGCAGGCCGCCCATGGGCGTGCGCACGGCGCTGACGATTACGATTGGGTCATTGGCGAGGGTCATGTTCGCTCTCCTTACTTGGCTGCCATGCGCAGTGCGCCGTCGAGGCGGATCACCTCGCCGTTGAGCATGCTGTTCTCGATGATGTGACGGGCCAGTGCAGCGTATTCCTGTGGGCGGCCCAGGCGTGGCGGGAATGGCACACCGGCCGCCAGCGAAGCACGCACCTCTTCGGTCATGCCGGCCATCATCGGTGTTTCGAAAATGCCCGGGGCAATGGTCATCACGCGGATGCCAAAGCGCGCCAGTTCACGGGCGGCCGGCAAGGTCAGGCTGGCGATGGCGCCCTTGGATGCCGCGTAGGCAGCCTGGCCAATCTGCCCGTCATAGGCGGCAATCGACGCCGTGTTGATGATCACGCCACGCTCCCCACCCTCATCGGCAGACCCTTCGGCCATGGCCGCCGCAGCCAGTCGCAGCAGGTTGAAACTGCCGACCAGGTTGACGTTGATGACCTTGGCGAAGCTGGCCAGGCCATGAGGCCCCTGCTTGCCCAGCACCTTCTGCGCACCGACGATGCCAGCGCAGTTAACCAGCCCATGCAGGCTGCCAAAGCTGCTGACAGCCGCATCGACAGCCGCTTGGGCCGCCTGCTCATCACTGATGTCAGCCACGGCGAAACGGGCGTTGTCACCCAGCTCCCGGGCCTTGGCCTCGACAGCCTGGGCATTGAGGTCGACCAGCATGACCTTGGCGCCGGCCTCGACCAGCATCTGCGCAGTCGCGGCACCCAGCCCGGAGGCGGCGCCGCTGACGATGAAGTGTTTGTTGGCTATCTGCATGATCGGTTTCCTTTCAGGCGCTGGCAGGGGTGGCCTGTTGCGCGTTTTGTTTGGCGACTTCCTGGTTACGCAGGATGAAGCGTTGCAGCTTGCCGCTCGGGGTTTTGGGCAGCTCGCTGACGAATTCGATTTCTCGGGGGTAGGCATGCGCGTACAGCCGCTGGCGTACGTGCTGACGCAAGGTTTCTTCCAGCTCGGCACTGCCGTTGTAGCCACTGGCCAATACCACGAACGCTTTGATCAGCTCGGTACGCTCCGGGTCGGGCTTGCCGATCACCGCCGCCTCGATCACCGCCGGGTGCTCGATCAGCGCGCTTTCCACATCGAACGGGCCAACCCGGTAACCGGAGGTGGTGATCACATCATCGCTGCGGCCAACGAAGCTGATGCTGCCGTCCTGGTTCAGCTCGACGGTGTCACCGCTGAGGTAGTACTTGCCAATGAAGGACTTGGTCGGCAACCCGTGGTAGCCACCGAACCAGCACAACGGCGATTGCTCACGGTCGACAGCAAGGATGCCCGGCTGGCCGGCCGGCAGTTCGTTACCCTGCTCGTCCACCACCACAATGCGGTGGCCAGGGATGGCAAAGCCGGCCGAGCCCAGGTGCACCGGGTGCTTCAAACCATGGTGGTTGCACAGCACCATGCCCAACTCGGTCTGGCCGTAGTGATCGTGAATGGTCACGCCCAGTTCGTCGGAGAACCAGCGGATCACCTCCGGGTTAAGCGGTTCGCCAGCACTGCTGACCACCCGCAGGCGGCCCTTGATCGGCGCCGAGAATTCATTGCCCGCCGCAATCAGCAAACGGTAAGCGGTGGGAGAGCCGGCCAGGTTGGTGATGCCCAGCTTGTCGATCACCCGGGCACAGCTTTCAACACTGAACGGGCCATCGTAGAAGGTGGTGGCGTGCCCCAGTGACAACGGGCCGGTAACGGCGTAGTACAGGCCATACGCCCAACCCGGGTCGGCCAGGTTCCAGAAGTTGTCCTCTGGACGCAGTTCGATGGCATCGCGCATGTAGCCCTGGAACGCGACAATCGCCCGCAGTGGCACTTCCAATGGTTTCGCCGGGCCGGTGGTTCCGGAGGTGAACATCAGCAGGAACGGATCGTTGCCCGAGCGCATCACCGGCTCGCAGGCATCCGCTGCGCGCTCCAGGCATTGCTGGAAGTCCAGCTCACCGCTGCGGGCCCTGACGGTGATGATGGTCGGACAGGCCTGCACATCGTCCAGCTTGGCGCGGTTCTGGCTGTCGGTGACGACCACTCGGGCATGGGATTGCTCAAGCCGGTGCTCGATAGCCTTGGGGCCGAACGCCGTGAACAAGGGCTGGTAAACCGCCCCCAGGCGCCAAGTGGCGAGAATGGTGACCAGCAGTTCGGGCGTGCGCGGCATCAACCCGGCCACCCGGTCTCCGGCCCCCACCCCCTGCGCCTTGAGCACATTTGCAAAGCGGGCTGCCTGCGCCTTGAGCTGATCGAAGCTGTAGCGCGCGCTGTTGCCATCGCGGTCTTCGTAAATCAGCGCCAGCTTGCCGTTTCCGGCATGCCGATCACAACATTCGACACAGGCATTGAGGGCTTCGAGGTTGCCATGCAATGCCGCCGTAACAGCATTGGCATGGTCGAACGCACGGGCGGCCTCGGCGTAATCGCGCATCGTCAGACTCCTGGCTTCTTGTTTTTGGAGTTAAACCATCGGTCCAACGATGTTCGCGCCGCTCAAGCGCGGCGGCAATGGCCAAAGTTGTCAATCTGGATGACCGGTTTGGCCGCCACTCGTTACCCTTGCCCGCGCTCGGCTGCACGCAGGTAGGACTGGGTGAGCGCCACGACCAGGCGCTCGATATCGACGCCCTGTTGCTCTCGTAGTCGCGTTTGCTGCTGCTCAAGGGCCGTCGCCGACAAGGCAGGCCGCTGAGCCTGCAGCCGAAGCAGGCGCTGCGAATAGTCTGCACGGATGGCATCAAACATGCGGCCATGCTGCTGGCGCAGGTAACGGTTCCAGAACGCGCGCTGACTCAGGCTATCGGCCAAATTCTCGAGGGTCTGCGCGTGGTTAACCCGCCGAAATGCATCCTCTATCCGGGCCTGTGCAAGCGTGACAGCGTCGGGATAGCGCATGGCGTACGGCTGACCAGGCAGCTGCAAACGGCTGCGAAGGCGGATCCTGTAGGCAAGTCCCAATGCCAGTTCATCAACGGGCTCACCGGCGGCCAGACGCTGCCGGTAATCCTGGCGGGCAATTCCTTCCACCTGATCCAGCCGGAACAGTTGCCGGCCCAGTTCCAGCAGCTGGTTGCCGCTTTCAGGATTGACCGCGTTTGCCTCAGCCTGCGCCTGGCTGGCCTGTACCCTCAATTCACTGAACCGGCTGGCGACAGCATCCGAACACGACAGCGGCGCGTCAGCCCGTTCAAATATTCGCCGGCAGAGCACGGGATCGTTGTCCAGCGCGCCCAGCAGCACCCATACTCCGTCAACCAGCGCAACACGTCCGTCGCCAGCGCCCGTGTAGTCAGCCGTCATTTCCAGGCGAGCCAACAACCTGAAGAACCCACTGCTATTCGCTTGCGCCAGCAAACGCTGCCACAGGGCCTCTCGCGTCGCCCGAACCGCCGTATCGTCATGCTCGGCCAAGAGCGTGCGAGTCCGGGCCAGGTCAAATGTCCATGACGGCTCAGGCGAGTGCCGATGCTCCTCAATCACATCGAGCGCGTAAAATCTACGGAGCTGCATGGACGACAAGGGGTTGCGCTCTATCAGAATGGAACGCCGAAACGCATGAGGCATCTGCTGGATTTGCGCCGGCACCTCACGCAATTGGTTGTCGCGCAGGTCAGCACACTCAAGCAGGCCACACAGCTCCAGGCGTCGCGGCCAGGCGCCGAGACGGCAATGGCGCAGGTTCAGGTTTTTCAGTCGGGAGAGTTGATAGAAGCTCATGTCCAGCGCTTCCAGCCGGTTGTAGCTCAGATCAAGAAGCGTAAGGTTTGGCAGCCCATGCAGAATACCGATTGCCTGGGCGTCAAGCCGTAGCTGGTTACGCGCCAATCTGAGCGCTTGAATACCTGGGAGGTACGCAAGCCCCGTCGGCATGCGCATCAAACCGTTGTTGTTGAGATTCAGGTGCGTCAGTGCAGTGAAAGGACGAAGGAAATCGACCGGAATGTCAGTGACCAAGGTGTCGTTCACGCTGAGCAGGGTAATGCGATGGAAGTCGATTTGTGGTGGCAGTGCCGGCAGCGTACGCAAGTGCAAACCGCTCAGCGACAGGCGCTGCTCCTGTGTTTGCGCTTGACCGGTCGAGACAGGCTCGCCCTGCAATCGCCAGGCGCGCAATATGCTGTCGGCCGTCAACCTGCGTGCGGCTTGCCGCCCCTCCCCCAACTCGGCACTGACCCAGCGGTTCAGGTGCTGCATCAGCTGATCATGGTCATCCTGCAGCGCCACGAGGCGCTCCAGCACGGGCTGCGCGCTTTCCTGCAAACGCGCCAGCTCCACGTCAAGCGCGGCCTCATCCAGGCCAGGATAAAGCGATCGCAGCTGGTTACGAGCGATTGCCCGCTCATCGCGGGGCGCAGCTGAAGCGCGGCCACTGAGCGTGTAACCCACGCGCCCGTCCTCCAGGCGGCGCCCCGGATTGAACCAGGCACCTTGCTCCGGCCAACCGAGCATGCGTGCAATACCCCAATGGGTACCGGGTAACCGCTCCAGAAGCAGCGTACGCAGTTGGCCGGCCAAACCACTGCCCGTCAACTGCATCGCCGCGCGCTGTTCAGACGTGAGGGCGGCAACGAGTGCCTCGAAGATACAGCCAGGCTCGCCGGGCGGAGCCGCTTGTTGCTCACCTAACCCGTTGTAGACCTGAAACCTGCCTTCATGGCGAACCAGTACCCTTTCCGCCTCGCTCTGCCCGCCGCTACCGAGGTGCTTGACAGACCGCCCATCCAGCGCGCTGTCACGCAAGTCGATGTCGAGCTGGTCAAGCTCGAAGGAATCCAGCAACGCAAGGGCCAGCTCGCCGGTGACGTCACTATAGGCTGTACTCAGATACAACCCGGCCAGCCCCCGGTTCAACCGCGCCAGGCGCAGGAGCGAACGGGCGTGCTTCGCGCACGACAAAGGCAAGCGCTGCTCGACCCGCGCCATTTCGTGCTCAAGCTCACCTGCCTGGCCGACAAGCTCGTTTATGTAGGCGGCAGGCAGGCCGGGGAAGTCGCGCTTGACCAACAGGCTCAAGGGGCCTTGCACAAGCGGCTGGTCTGTCAGGTGGGCAAACAGTTGCGGGCGCAACTCGGCCTCGTGCGCCAGTAACGGCTCCAGCCCCACCCCAACATCTGGTCGGCCTTCACTCCAGGTCAACAGCTCACTGTCGGATGGCATCAATGCCTTCAGCCGAACGCGCTCGAAAAATGTCTGAATACGCGCATGTGCCTGGAAGGCGCGCAGGGTTTGCCCGAGGTTCACGGGGGCCGCTCGGTTCTCCACCAGCACCGCGCGTAACTCATCTTCATCCATATCAGCGACCCGCAGTATCTGCTCGGCCTGATGCGCATCGACAGCGGGATGCTGTGGCCACAACGCATCCAGCATGCGCGCAGGGTCCTGCCAGCCAAGCGGTTGCTCGCGCATTAGGCGCCAGCCACGCTCACCGTTGTGCAACACGACCGGCCCGTAGCCACCCTCACCCGCGGCATGACGCAAGCGATAGGGGCCGCCAGGGACCGGCTGATGCACTTCGTGATAGCGCCCGTCGATACGAACCCAGCGACGTGCATCCTCACCATACCGTCCCTCTTCCAGCAGACCGATAGAGCCCGGCATGGAGCGATAATTCGCGGGATCGAAATGCCATAGCCGACCGCGCCCATTCCCAATGGCTTACCGGCTCAAGGCGCGCGACAAACGCACTGCGCACAAAACTGACCGCCGCCACTGTCGCAGCCGTGGCCGCCAAGGTCTCGGCCACCCCTAGCAAATGCTCCAGCGCTTCATGTTGGTGCCCGCTCGACCAGTCCCTTATCCCTTCGAACACGTCCGAGCAGGTCTGGGCAACCAACTGACCCAACAACAAGGCGCCCACGACGGGAATGAACAATCCGGCGAGGTTTATCAGGTCCAGACCCGCAGCCTTCCATTGCGCGTGTCTGGCGCTTATGGCCTGGCTATCAGCATCGGCGGTTGGTACCAGCAACAAGCGGGCATCATGCTTGACCCTTTGCACTTGCCGGGTAGCCAGTTCCGTGAAAATCCCCCCGCCCGGTGCCGTGCCTTCAAGCGCCAGGTCCGGTAGTGCATCCTTCAGGCGCTTGCCAAGGGTGCTGACAAACGCGGCGCGGTGCTCAATGCTGATCAGCTGCGTGAAGTACTGCCTATACGATGGCTCCTTCAACAGCGATGCCAGCCTGCTGTTCATGGATGGCGCATCATCGAAAAAACGCAGCGCTTGCCGAGGATCACTCGCCAGGTAAAGGACGATGCCCCGTTCATTCCCTGCCTTGTCACGCAGGCGAATCAGCAACCCATCGGCCACAGGTTGCCCTAGCGCCTTCAGCAGCATGGGGTCGCCCGTCAACCCTTGCTGTCGGTGCGACTTACCGTGGTCCACCACCTCACGCAAGGCGATCTGTACATCGGCGCTTATGTTTCCCTGCAAAGCTGCAATTTCGGTGGCCAGTTTCAACCCCGAACGTTTGTCTGCAGCCAGCATCGCTTGAGTAGCCGGATGAAAGATCCTTTCCAGCTCGTCCTGATATTTCTGGCCAACGTCCAGATCGCGACAAGCCGCAATCAATGCGTCCAGCGATGCATTCAAGGGCTTATCGCTGCCGGGCAGAACCAGCCCGGTACCTATGTAATAGCTTGTATTCGCAGCGAAGTTGCGCATCAGCCGCAGCAACCCGTTTTCACGTGTCTGGCTGTACGCGTACGTCTGCTGCAATGTGCCTGGCAGAGTGCCGAACCGCGGAGCAACCCTCAGCCATTCGAGCTGGGCAAACGCCTGCCCATCAGGCAACGGTGCATCCAGCAGTGCCAGCAGGTGTTTCTCGGCAAACGGCTGGAGCGGCAGTAGCTCGACGGTGAGCCCACGCAGGCGCGCCTGGCTGGCATGATGCGCGTTCAGGCTGGTACGCAAGGCATTGATCTGGCCCTTTGAAGCACGTTTGAGCCACTCAGGTAATCTGGCAGCCATGAATTGATCGTGGCCAGTCGCGTTGGTGGTCATGGTTGGTTCCCCAGCTATTGGACGAAGCCAACCATGTTGCTCAACTGCCTGACCAGGATGCAGAGGGAACGGGTGCGGGCAGCTCAGACGCCTTGGTGCGGCTGCCCCTGCAACGGCAGGTTCAGTTCCTGCTCGGTAAGCTGCAAGGCAAGCGCCTCGAACGCCTGTTCCGTTTCCCGTTTAAGCTGCTCACAGCGGTGCACATACTCACCACTGCCGGGCTTCCTTTTCCTGACCCAGGGTATCCATCCGCGTGTCGAAATCGTCGGAGATACGCGCATACGCCTCGGGATACCTGGCACCCAGGTACGGCGCCCAGAAAAATGTGCCGTCATGCAGGCCCGCAGCAACGCCAGTGGTTTTGGTCCGGCACCCCTCAGCCAGGCGGGCAACTGCTCGGCGATATCATGCATGATTCGACCTGCCACCTTGCCCTTACCGCTTGCCGCACTACAGCCGGAAGCGTTAGTCCCTCAGTGCCCTGCCCCGCGCGCCTGAATCAATGCCCGATAATGCCCAGGGTTGCAGCCAAACCATTTGCGAAACGCCTTGTAGAACGAACTGTTGTCGGCAAACCCCAACTGCTCGGCAAGCTCGCCCATGGCCACGTCTTCCCGGCTTAGCCAGGCGATCGCCAACTCTCTGCGTACACTGTCCTTCAACCCCTGGTAGTTCTGCCCCTCTTCGGCCAGGCGCCGGCGTAGAGTCGAAGGCGACAGGCACAGCTGCCGTGCCAGGCTGTCGGCATCTGGCCAATGTTCAGGGGCCAGGCCCAGCAGGTCGGTACGTATGCGTCGCCCGAGGCTGGCCGGATCACGGTACTTGACCAAGATATTGCCCGGCGCTTCGGCAAGAAATCGCTGCAGTTCCTCCTCGTTGCGCTTCAGCGGCAGGTCAAGGCACGCCGAGGCAACGATCATGCGTGTGCGCGGGCGCTCAAAATGCAGGTTTTCCGAAAACATCACCCGATAGTCGTCACAAAAGGGTGGCTCGGCACAACGCAGGTCAATGCTCAGGATCGGGATACGCCGCCCAGCCAGCCAGCACGCCACCCCATGCACGATCATCCAGAACGTGAAATAGGTGAACGCGCGGCGCGGTTCGTCACGCGGCTCATTGATGACAATCTCGGCCAGACCTTCCTGGCGCACCAGGCTGGGCTGCATGTCCTGAAGCATCAGCGAAAGGAATGCCAGCGCGGTTTCCAGCCCCGCGCCCAAGGTCGGTTGGCCCATGCTGGCACGGCACATGAACGCCAGGCTGCCACTGCGAAGGCCGCGTGGGTCCATGGCGAAGAACTCGTCGTTGCAGCGGCGTGCCAGCAGGCGCCACAACCGGGCATAGGACTCTGCACTGACACGCGCCTCTGGCAATTGCAAGTGTTCAACGGCGATTCCCGCCCGGGCCAGCAAGGCGCTATCGGGCTCACCGGCGGGGCAGGTCTGCAACAGCGCTTCACGCACCAGCTGCATGGAAATAGTGTCTTTTTCGCTCATCGACGGTCCTGTCGGCGGGTTGCCGGCCATCTTAGGCCGCCTTGCTGAAAACAGCCATCACAGCCCCACCGCCAGGCCCAGGAACGCCTGGATCAGGCGCAATTCGCGACGGCGCTCCAGGCAACCGATCAGGTGTTGGTTGACCAGGCCCTCGCCAGACAATGGCCGTGCCACCACCCGCGGATCATTGGCCACTTCTGTAGAAGAAACAACACCAATACCCAGCTCCGAAGCCACCGCCTCGGTCACCGCCTCACGGCTGTCCAGTTCCAGCAGTACACGCGGCTGCACGCCCGCCGTGATGCAGGCTTTGTCGAAGGTGCGCCGCGTGGTGGAGCTGGGCTCGCGCAGCACCATGATCTGCTGGTGCAGTTCGGCCAGGGGCAAATCGCCGTCGCCGTGGGCCCAGCCATGCCCCGCAGGCAACAAGGCACACAGGCGTGATTCGCAGAGGTTCTGCAGGTACAGGCCCTTGCGCGGCTCGATCTCGGTCAGCACCGCCACGTCGGCATGCTCGGACAACAGCGCAGCCAGCGTCTCCTGAGCATTGCCCAGCCGCAAGTTGACAGTGATGCCGGGGTAGCGCTCACGCAGCTGCGCCAGCATGGGCATGACCCGGTGCGGGCCATCGGCCGCCACCTCCAGCCGCCCGGTCAGCAATTGCCGGTTGGCTTCGAGCATGGCCTGTGCTTCTTCGGCGAGGCCGAACATGGCGCGGGTGATGGCCGCCAGCCGGGTGCCCTCTTCGGTCAATTCCACCCGCCGTGCGGTGCGCCGCAGCAAGGTGATCTGGTAGTGCTCCTCCAGCGCCTTGACGTGCCCGGTCACGGCCGGCTGGCTGATGAACAGCCGCTCGGCGGCACGGGTAAAGCTGCCCTCGCGGGCCACGGCATCGAAGGCGCGGAGCTGGAACAGGTTCATTTCTATCGGCCTGACTTATAGCTGAGATAACAACAAACAATTTGATTGATAGCAGCGCGAATTGCAACCTAGGCCCCGTCGTTTCAGCCCACCGCTTGTGAGGAATAACGGAATGAGCAACGCCCCGATTCTGCTGACCCCAGGTCCACTGACCACATCAATCCGCACCCGCCAAGCCATGCTGGTGGACTGGGGCTCCTGGGACCGCGATTTCAACCAACTGACGGCCAGCGTGTGCGAGCAGCTGCTGGCGATCATCGACGGCAGCGCCAGCCACCACTGCGTGCCCCTGCAAGGCAGCGGCACCTTCGCCGTGGAAGCGGCCATCGGCACTCTGGTGCCACGCGATGGCAAGGTTCTGGTGCTGATCAACGGCGCTTACGGCCAGCGTCTGGCAAAAATCTGCAAAGTGCTGGGCCGCACGTACAGCACCTTCGAAACCGCCGAAGACCAGCCAACTACCGCCGCTGATGTCGACCGCCTGCTGGCTGCCGACCCGTCCGTGACCCACGTGGCATTGATTCACTGCGAAACCAGCACAGGCATCCTCAACCCGCTGCCCGAGATCGCCCAGGTCATCAAACGCCACGGCAAACGCCTGATCATCGATGCCATGAGCTCGTTCGGCGCCTTGCCAATCGACGCCCGCCAAATCCCCTTCGAAGCACTCATCGCCGCCTCCGGCAAGTGCCTGGAAGGCGTACCCGGCATGGGCTTCGTCTTCGCCGAAAAAGCAGCCCTGGCCGCCGCCGAAGGCAATGCCCACTCGCTGGCCATGGACCTTCACGACCAGCACGCCTACATGGCCAAGACCGGTCAGTGGCGCTTCACACCGCCCACCCACGTGGTCGCGGCCCTGCATGAAGCACTGCAGCAATACAACGAGGAAGGCGGCCTGCCAGCGCGCCACCAGCGCTACGCCGACAACTGCAAGACCCTGCTCGACGGCATGGCTGCCATCGGCCTGCGCAGCTTCCTGCCGGCCGAGATCCAGGCGCCGATCATTGTCACGTTCCATGCACCCAACGATGCCCGCTACCAGTTCAAAGACTTCTACGAGCGGGTCAAGGCCAAGGGTTTCATCCTTTACCCAGGCAAGCTGACCCAGGTCGAAACCTTCCGTGTCGGTTGCATCGGCGTGGTCGGAGCCGACGGCATGCAAGCCGCCGTGAATGCCGTGGCCCAAGTGCTGCGGGAAATGGAAGTGCTGGACATCTGACCCCTTTGCCCACCCGACTTCAGGAATTAGCCACATGAACTACAACAACCCTACCCAGCTGCAAGCCGCCATCCTCGACTGGGCCGGCACCGTGGTCGACTTCGGCTCCTTCGCGCCGACCCAGATCTTCGTCGAGGCGTTCGCCGAATTCGACGTGCAAGTGACCATCGAGGAAGCCCGAGGCCCGATGGGCATGGGCAAATGGGACCACATCCGCACCCTGTGCGACGTACCGGAAATTGCCGAGCGCTACCGCAAGGTGTTCGGCCGCCCCCCCACCGACGATGATGTCACCGCCATCTACAACCGCTTCATGCCGCTGCAGATCGAGAAAATCGCCGTGCACTCGGCATTGATCCCTGGCGCCCTGGAAACCTTGACCAGCCTGCGCCAGGACGGCCTGAAGATCGGCTCCTGCTCGGGTTACCCGAAAGTGGTGATGGACAAGGTGGTGGAGCTGGCCGCGCAGAATGGCTACGTGGCCGACCATGTGGTAGCCACCGATGAAACCCCGAACGGTCGCCCATGGCCAGCCCAGGCCTTGGCCAATGTGATTGCCCTTGGCATCGACGACGTAGCGGCCTGCGTGAAGGTGGACGACACCGTGCCGGGCATTCTCGAAGGCCGACGCGCCGGCATGTGGACCGTGGCCCTGGTATGCTCGGGCAATGCCCTGGGGCTGACCTGGGAAGGCTACCGGGCACTGAGCGCCGAGAAGCTGGAAAGCGAGCGCACGCGCATCCACGCACTGTTTGCAGGCTCCCGCCCGCACTACCTGATCGACACCATCAACGAGCTGCCCGAAGTGATCGCCGACATCAACCGGCGCCTGGCCAAGGGTGAAATGCCGCAATCTTTCTGATCCGGCCAGTGGGGCTGCTTTGCAGCCCCCGTGCACGTTCTACTGCGGCAACTGCACTTGCGGTTTGGTCGAGGCAAAGATTGCCCAGCTGGACACGAACAGCGCCGCAATCAATGGCCCGATTACGAAGCCGTTGAGCCCGAACACTGCCAGCCCACCCAGCGTCGACACCAGGATCAGATAGTCCGGCATACGCGTGTCCTTGCCCACCAGGATCGGCCGCAGCAGGTTGTCCACCAGGCCGATCACCAGCACACCGAACGCGCTCAGAATCACCCCCGGCAATATGGCCCCGGTCAGTAGGAAATACGCTGCAACCGGCGCCCAGACGATGCCAGCGCCCACTGCCGGCAGCAGCGACAGAAACGCCATCAGCACCGCCCACACCAACGCACTGGGGATATCCAGCGCCCAGAAGATGAAGCCGCCCAGCGCCCCTTGGGTAATGGCCACCAGCACGTTGCCTTTCACCGTCGCCCGCACCACCCGGTTGAATTTCAGCTGCAAACGGCGCTTCTGGTGTTCGGGCAGTGGCACGGCCAGGCGCACACGGCGGGCCACCTCGGCGCCTTCTCTCAGGAAGAAGAACAGCAGGTACATCATGATGCCAAAACTGATCACGAACTCGAATGTACCCTGACCGAAGCTGAACGCCTGGCTGGCCAATACCTGGCTACCCTGGGTTGCCCACTTGGTGATTTTTTCGCGCAACCCGTCGAGGTTGCCCATGCCTATGTTGTCCAGGCCATGCTGGGCAAACGCCGGGAGCATGTCCTTGCCACGCTCGATGTAACCGGCGATGTCCAGTTGCCCGCTTTCGATACGCTGGTACAGCGTGGCCCCCTCCTGCACCAACAATGCACTGGTGATGATCACCGGCAGGATCGCCACCAGCAGGCACACCAGCGTCGTGGTGGCAGCGGCCAGGTTGCGCCTGCGCCCAAAGCGGATCAGCAGGTGCCGCTGCAGCGGGGCAAACAGAATGCCCAGTATCACCGCCCAGAAGATCGCACCGTAGTAAGGCAGCAATATCCAGAAAAAGGCGATGGTCACCAGCGCCAAAAGTACGGCCAGGGCTTTGTTCTGTAGCGCAGCTTCGTTCATCGCAGGTCCTCGAATGGCTTCTGGGATATTAGTGCGCGCCGCTTGGGTAAAAGTGCCACCACTCCCTTGATGTAAATCAATACGTGTATTGTCCGCCGGCTATAGCATCCGCGCCTTTTGCCCCGGTGCGCACATGAACCCGACCGCCAAGCCCGAACTGCTGGCCCCCGCCGGCACCCTCAAGACCATGCGCTATGCCTTTGCCTACGGTGCCGACGCAGTCTATGCAGGACAGCCGCGCTACAGTTTGCGGGTGCGTAACAATGAGTTCGACCATGCCAACCTGGCGCTGGGCATCCAGGAGGCGCATGCGTTGGGCAAGCGCTTTTACGTGGTGGTCAACATTGCCCCGCACAACGCCAAGCTCAAGACCTTCCTCAAAGACCTGGCGCCCGTGATCGACATGGCGCCGGATGCACTGATCATGTCCGACCCCGGCCTGATCATGCTGGTGCGCCAGCACTTCCCGCAGATGCCGGTGCACCTGTCGGTGCAGGCCAATACGGTCAACTGGGCCAGCGTGCAGTTCTGGCAGCAACTGGGCCTGAGCCGGGTCATCCTGTCACGCGAGCTGTCGCTCGAAGAAATCGAGGAAATCCGCCAGCAGGTGCCGGGCATGGAGCTGGAGGTGTTCGTCCACGGCGCCCTGTGCATGGCCTACTCCGGCCGTTGCCTGCTGTCGGGCTACCTCAACAAGCGTGACGCCAATCAGGGTACCTGCACCAACGCCTGCCGCTGGAAGTACGACGCCACGCCGGCCACCGAGAACGCCACCGGCGACATCGTACGCGAAGTGCAGCCCACCCTTGGCCTGGGAGCCCCGACCGAGCAGGTGTTCCTGCTGCAGGAAAGCAACCGCCCCGGCACTGAAATGCCCGCTTTCGAGGATGAACACGGCACCTACATCATGAACGCCAAGGACCTGCGTGCCATCCAGCACGTCGAGCGCCTGGCCACCATGGGCGTGCATTCGCTGAAGATCGAAGGGCGCACCAAGTCGCATTTCTACTGTGCCCGCGCGGTGCAGTCGTATCGCCAGGCCATCGACGACGCGGTGGCCGGGCGGCCGTTCGACCGCACCTTGATGGGCAACCTGGAGTCCCTTGCGCAACGAGGCTACACCGAAGGGTTCCTGCGCCGTCACGTACACGATGAGTACCAGAACTACCAGCGCGGTAATTCGGTCTCGGAGCGCCAGCAGTTCGTTGGCGAGCTGACCGGCGTGCGTGTCGATGGCCTGGCCGAGGTCAAGGTGAAGAACCGCTTCGCCGTGGGTGACCACCTGGAGCTGATGACCCCGCGCGGCAACTACCACTTCGACCTGCACCGCCTGTGCAACCGCCAGCAGCAGGCCATCGAGGTGGCGCCGGGCGATGGCCATGTGGTGTACCTGCCCATTCCGGAGCAGGTCGCGCTCGAGCATGCTCTGCTGATGCGCGACCTCGGTGCCGACGAGGCAGCAAGCTGACAGTAGTGTAACGTGCAACTCAGCGACCAGCCGCTTACGCTATGCTGCTGAACCCATGCTGGAAGGAGTGCTTTACCATGCTGCGCAAACACCTGCTGACCCTGGGGCTGCTGGCCATCACCGGCCTGGCCCAGGCCGCCGAGACCATCGATGTCTACCGTGACCCCAACTGCGGCTGCTGCAAGGCCTGGATCAGCCACCTGCGTGACAACGGGTTCACCGTCAATGACCACGTCGAGCCGAACATGAGTGCGGTGAAGCAACGCCTGGGCGTGGCGCCACGCCTGGCGTCGTGCCACACGGGGGTGATCGACGGCAAGTTCGTCGAAGGCCACGTTCCGGCCGAGCAGGTACGCCTGCTGGCCAAACGCAATGACCTCAAGGGCCTGGCCGTACCGGGCATGCCCATGGGTTCGCCAGGCATGGAAATGGGTGACCACAAGGACGCCTACCAGGTTATTGGTATGACCCAGGATGGGCAGGACACCGTGGTCGCCACCTACTGATGCTCAGCCTGTGGGCGCTGTTTCTCAGCGCCTTTGGCGCCGCCACCCTGCTGCCGCTGCAATCGGAGGCCGTGCTGGTCGGCCTGTTGCTGCGCCAGCCCGAGGCCTGGGCGACCCTACTACTGGTGGCCACCTTGGGCAACGTGCTGGGTTCGGTGGTGAACTGGCTGTTGGGCCGGGCCATCGAGCACCTGCGCGACAAGCGCTGGTTCCCGTTCAGCGCAGCCCAGCTGGCGCGTGCGCAGGAGCGCTACCAGCGCTGGGGCCAGTGGTCGCTGTTGCTCAGCTGGATGCCAGTGATCGGGGACCCGCTGACGCTGATCGCCGGGATCATGCGCGAACCGTTCTGGCGCTTTCTGCTGCTGGTCACCCTGGCCAAGGCTGGCCGCTATGCAGTGCTGGCGATGATTACCCTGGGCTGGTTTCACGCCGGCTAACACTGAACCCGTGCGGTGGGGCCGCTTTGCGGCCCTTGCACCATTCAGCCAAACCGCTGCAGTTGCATCTCCCGCAGGCGGCTGAGGGTTCGTTGGTAGGGAAACGCCAGATACCCCTGCGTATACAACGCTTCAAGCGGTACCTGCGCCTCCAGGTACAACGCCACCCGGCGGTCGTAGCACTCGTCGACCAGGGCAATCAAGCGGCGCACTGCGTCGTCCTTGGGCGACAGTGCCGGCAGCTCGCGATCACCGGCCACCACCCGTGCGGCAGCATCTTCAGTGCCACGGGCAATGCGCCCGGCCCGCTGCTCGCCACCCAGCGCAGGAATGCCCGACACCAGGACGGCGGGATAATGATCGCACAGGGCCATGAACTCCATGGCTGCCAGCGGTTGCTCACACAGGTCGGCGAAACGGCACCAGATCGCCTGCTCGCTGCGCCGCACGACTTGAATGTGCCTGGAGCCAATAACCAAGGGCTGATCAGTGCCGGCGTCATCCGGGCTAAGCTGGCGGAAAACCTCGGCCAACCGGCTGGCCTGCCCCACCTCGGCCACCCAATAGCGCTGCCGCGCTGCACCAGGGTGCAGGCGGTGGTCCTGTTCGCCCGCCACTGGCAGCACCTGCATATGCCGCTGGATAGCGGCGATGGCCGGCAGGAACCGCTCGCGGTTGAAGCCGTCGCGGTAGAGCTGCTCGGGTGGCTGGTTGGAGGTGGCGACGATCACCACGCCCTGGTCGAACAGCACCTGGAACAGGCGGCCCAGGATGATCGCATCACCGATGTCGTTGACGAACAGTTCGTCGAAGCACAGCACGCGGATCTGCCCGGCCAGTTCCCGGGCCAAGGCCAACAGCGGGTCGGCCGTGCCGTTCAGCTGGAACAGGCGCTGATGGACCCAGGCCATGAAGTGGTGGAAGTGCTGGCGCAGGCTGGGCAGGCGCAGGCAGCGGTGGAACTGGTCCGGCAGCCAGGTCTTGCCGCGACCGACCGGGCCCCAAAGGTAGATGCCCTGGGTGGAGCGGCCCTGTTCGACGGCCAGGAAGCACGCTTGCAGCGCCTCGACGGCGCGGGCCTGTGCAGGGTCGGCGACATAGCCCTGAGTGGTCAGGGCTTGCTGGTAGAGGGATTGGGGATCTATGGCCATAACGAATTCTACACGGCTAACGCTATCCGTGTAGGAGCGTCAGTTGGCCAGGCCTACCTTCAGCAACGCGCCGTCCTTGTCATCGGTCAGCACATACAGGTACCCATCCGGCCCTACCCGCACATCGCGGATGCGGGCCTTCAGGTCCCCCAGCAGGCGCTCTTCATGCAACACCTTGTCGCCGTCCAGCTGCAAGCGAATCAGCTCCTGCGTTGCCAGCGCACCTATGAACAGGTTGTGGTCCCAGGCCTTGAACGTGGGGCTGTCGTAGAACGCCATGCCGCTGATGCCTGGCGACTTCTCCCACACATGGTGTGGGTCGACCATGCCGTCCACATGCTTGCCCTTGGCCTCGGGGATCGGCAGGAGCGAGTAGTTGATGCCGTGGGTCGCAATCGGCCAGCCGTAGTTCTTGCCGGGCTCGGGGATGTTGATTTCGTCGCCACCTCGCGGGCCGTGCTCGTGGGTCCACAGCTTGCCGGTCCACGGGTTGAGCGCGGCGCCTTGCTGGTTGCGGTGGCCGAACGACCAGATTTCCGGTCGCACGTTGTCGTTGCCTACAAAGGGGTTGTCCTTGGGTACTTCACCATCGGGAAGGATGCGCACGATCTTGCCTTGCAGCTTGTCCAGGTCCTGGGCAGTGGGGCGCTGGTTGTTCTCGCCCAGGGCGATGAACAGGTAGCCGTTGCGGTCGAACACCAGCCGCGAGCCGAAGTGGTTACCCACCGACAGTTTGGGCTGCTGGCGGAAGATCACGGTGAAGTTTTCCAGCCGGGCCCGGTCTTCGGACAGCTGGCCACGGCCGACCGCGGTGCCGGCCTTGCCGTCACTGCCCTCCTCGGCGTAGGACAGGTATACGGTACGGTCTTTGTCGAACGCCGGCGACAACACCACATCCAGCAGGCCGCCCTGCCCCTCGGCCCAGACCTTGGGCACACCGCTGATCGGCGGGCCGACCTTGCCTTCGGCGTTGACCAGCCGCAAATTGCCGGCACGCTCGGTCACCAGCATGTCCTTGCCGCCCGGCAGAAATGCCAACGCCCAAGGGTTGCGCAGGCCGTCGGCCAGGGTACTGACTGTCAAGGTGCCTTCTTCACTGCGAAACTGTTGCTCGGCCGCCGCCTGTGCCAACAGGGGCATGAGTGCGGCGGCGGTCACGGTGACCAGCCAGGTTGCTCTGGGCATGCAGGATTCCTTTCGTATGGGCTTAGGGCGCACGCGTGCTGTCGCGCGGCGGCCGGGTAGGTTCCAGGTTCGGGGTTTGCTGCTGGCGGCGCAGGTTGTCGCCATTGCCAATGCCCCGGTTGTCCAGGCTGGGCGTGCGTTGGTACGGGTCGGTGGAGGGGCCACGCACGGGCGGCGTGGTAGGCATGCTGCCTTGGCGGCTGTTGGGGTTGGCGCGCTGGATCGGGCTGTTGTAGGGGTTATTGTTGCCGGCAGCGAGCTGCAACGGTGGCTGCGGAGCAGCGTGCGCGGGCAGGCACAAGGCCAGGCCAAGCGCCAGGATGGGCAATGACGGGTTCATGCTTCACCTCCTGTACGAAAATGCCGCGCCTTGGGGGTTTTGATAGCCTAAGGCGCGAAGGGTTCGCGGCAAAAGTGTGAATGCGGGTGGAGTTGATTCCTGATATTTCAGTATGGACCTTGAGGCCGCTTCGCGGCCCCCGATTACTGGCCTTTGTCTACCTTGTGCCGCGCCGCATACAAGCACAGCATCTCCATCGCCAACGTCGCCCCGGCCAATGCGGTGATATCGGCATGGTCATAAGCCGGTGCCACCTCCACCAGGTCCATGCCCACCAGGTTGATACCACGCAGCCCGCCCAGAATTTCCAGCGCCTGCACCGTGGTAAGCCCACCACACACCGGAGTACCCGTGCCAGGCGCATAGGCCGGGTCAAGGCAGTCGATATCGAACGTGAGGTACACCGGCCGGTCGCCCACCCGCTGACGAATTGCCGCAATGATCGCCTCGGTGCCCTGGCGGTGTACCTGCCGGGCATCCAGGATGGCAAAGCCCTGGCTGTCGTCGTTGGTGGTGCGCAGGCCGATCTGCACCGAACTGCCCGGGTCTACCAGGCCTTCACGGGCGGCATGCCAGAACATGGTGCCATGGTCGATTCGCTTGCCCTCCTCGTCCGGCCACGTATCGCTGTGGGCATCGAAGTGAATCAGCGCCAGCGGGCCATGGCGGCGAGCGTGAGCTTTGAGCAGCGGGTAGCTGATGAAGTGGTCGCCGCCCAAGGTGAGCATGGCGCAACCGGCCTGAAGGATGTGCTCGGCATGGGCCTCGATGCTGTCCGGCACCGACTCCGGCGTGCCGCTGTCGAAGGCGCAGTCGCCGTAGTCGATCACTGCCAGGTGGTCGAACGGGTCGAACGCCCACGGCCAGTGCCGGGCCCAGGCCTGCTGCACCGAGGCAGCGCGGATCGCGCGCGGGCCAAAACGTGCGCCAGGGCGGTTGCTGGTGGCGGTATCGAACGGCACACCGCTGACGACCACATCCACACCACGCAGGTCGCGGCTGTAGCGTCGGCGGGAGAAACTGGTAATGCCGGCGTAGGTACTTTCTGCGGCAGTGCCGTACAGGCTGTCGCGGGTCATCGCCTGGTCATTGCTTGCGGCTTGGTCCACGGTCGGGCTCCTGGGTTGTTATGCGTTATTGCCGGGTGCGGAAGGCCGTCCACAGGCGGTTGCGCTGGCGCAGGTCGGACAGCGCCATGCTGCGGTCGGCGAACAGCCGCTGGCGCACTTCGGCCGGCGGGTAGATGTCGGGGTCGTTGCGCACCGCTTCGTCCACCAGCGGCGTGGCCGCCCGGTTGGCGTTGGCAAAAAACAGCGTGTTGGTCAGCGCAGCCACCGACTCTGGCTTGAGCATGAAGGCGATGAACGCACGCGCTGCCTCGGGGTGCGGGGCGTCTTTGGGGATGACCAGGTTGTCCTGCCACACCAGCGTGCCTTCCCGGGGAATACGGTAAATCAGCTCGAACGGCTTGCCGGCACGGCGCGCCTGGTCGGCGGCCATCGCCGCATCGCCGTTGTAGGTCAGCGCCAGGCACACACTGCCATTGGCCAGGTCGCTGATCTGCCGGCCATTGGCGACGTAGCTGATCGAGGGTTGTAGTTGGCTCAGCAGGCGCTGCGCAGCCGCCAGATCATCCTTGCTCTGGCTGTACGGGTCCTTGCCCAGGTAGTTGAGGGCCACGCCAATCACCTCCTGCGGTGAATCGGGCATGGCAATGCCGCAATCCTTAAGGCGGCTGGCGTATTCGGGCTTGAACAGCAGGTCGAGGCTGTCCAGCGGCACATCACCCAGGCGCTGGCGCACCGCTTCCACGTTCACACCCAGGCCCAAAGTGCCCCAGGTGTACGGCACAGCGTGGCGGTTCCCGGGGTCGGCCTCGGCAAGCTTGGCCAGCAGGTCCTTGTCGAGGTTGCTGTAGCCGGGCATGGCCTGGGGGTCGAGCGGTTGCAGGGCGTTGGCCTTCAGCGCCCGGGCCAGTACGGTCGACGATGGCACCACCACGTCGTAGCCACTGCCACCGGTCAGCAGCTTGGTTTCCAGTACTTCGGTGGTGTCGAAGGTGTCGTAGCGCACCTTGTAGCCGGTTTCCTGCTCGAAGCGCTTGAGGGTTTGCGGGGCAACGTAGTCGGCCCAGCTGTAGAGGTTGACGACCTTTTCTTCGGCTTGCAGCGGCAAGGCCAGAACCAGGGACAACAGGCACAACGATCGACGCATGGCGGACACCTCGGCAAATGGGTGGATGCCGCGAGCATGCCAGCCGGGTTACATTGCAGGAATGGCAAGTTTGCAAAGCTGACATTCAACAGGAGCAATGTAATGCTCGGACAAGTGCACGACCCCGACCTGCACCTGCTGCGGCTGTTCGTCACTGTAGTCGAGGCCGGCGGCTTCAGCGCCGCACAAGGCGTGCTCGGCCTGAGCCAGCCCACTATCAGCCAGCGCATGGCACAGCTGGAAGCACGCCTGGGTTATCGCCTGTGCAGCCGGGGCAAGGGCGGCTTTCACCTCACGGAGAAAGGCACGTTGCTATTGGAGGCGGCGCGCGGGCTGCTGCTGAACATCGAGCAGTTTCGCCAGCAGGCCAATGGGGTTGCCGGGCGGTTGCTGGGGACCGTGCGCATCGGCATGGCGGAGAACCAGGACAAGGCGGTGAGCCTTAAGCTGGCCGCAGCCATTTCGGCATTTCGCACACGAGAGGAAGCAGTGCAACTGGAACTGATCAGTGCGCCGCCAGCGGAGCTGGAACGGCTGTTGCTGGAGCAGCGGCTGGACTATGCCATCAGCTACTTCTCCGGCAACCAGGCGGCCTTTGATTACCAGCCACTGTTCGAGGAGCGACAACGGCTTTATTGCGGGAAGCAGCATGTGCTGTTTGGTGTTAAGGACGTTGAACATGAGCGGCTGCTGGACATGGATCAGGTGTGCCACCCGTACCGGTTTCTCAAAGGCGGCGAACCGTTTCAGAGCCGGCGCAGCATGGCCGTGGCGGAGCAGATCGAGAGCGTGCTGACGTTCATTTTGTCGGGGCGGCATATTGGCTATCTGCCACGCCATTGTGCGCTGGGGTGGGAAGCCGAAGGGTTGTTGTGGGCGCTGGACCCGGGGCTGGATTTTGTGGTGCCGTTTACCCTGGCTCGGCACCGGGCACAAGCGGTGGGCGAGGCCCAGCAGGCGTTTGCGCAGGATTTGCTGGCCGCGTTTGCCTGAACCGGCCTCTTCGCGGGTTCACCCGCGAAGAGGCCAGAACAGACAACATCAATCAGTAAGCCATGCTCCAGGTCAAGGTGTAGGTACGCCCACGCCCTTGATAGTCATACAGGTACGCCGGCCCATAAGTCGGCGAATAGAACAACGTCGCACGCTGGCCCCAGACCGTGCTGTACTGCTTGTCCAGCAGGTTCTGGATGCCGGCGCTGAAGGTGCCGAAGCCGGTGTCCTGGCTACCCAGCAGGTCGAAGGTGGTGTAGCCGTCAATCTCGTGGTCGGCATCGTCCTTCAGGCTGAAGGCATGGTTGGCCTGCAGCCGCGCACTGCGGCCATCGCCCTTCCAGCCGACAAATGCAGTGGCCTTGGACAACGAGGCATACCGGGCATCACGCTTGATCCAGCCACCGTCGGCAGCCTCTTCCTCGGAGCGCGTCAGGTGCAAGGTACCACCCGCCTCCCAGCCGGTCTGGAAATGCCGGGTCAGCGCACCTTCAAAGCCAAAGTCGCGGCTCTTCTGCTCTTCCACGTTGATGGTCAGCGTTTGCGAATCGACGTTGATGATCTTGTCCGACCAGATGTAGTACAGCGCCGCCTGGGCATCCCAGTCCAGATCTGCATAGCGCCAGCCCAGTTCCACCTGGCGGCTCTTGATGCCGGCCAGCGGGTTGTCGGCCACACTCAGGCCTGGCTTGCCGTAGTACTTGGCCGGGTCCGGCAGGTCGAAGCCTTCGCCGTAGTTGGTCCACACCTGATGGCCGTTCTTGAAGTCGTAAATGGCACCGACGTTGAACAGGTTGACTTGGTAATCGTTGCTGCCGCCCGGCACGCCCTTGAAGTCGCTGACGTCCACGTCCATTTGCTGGCGGCGGGCGCCGCCGGAGAAGGTCAGGTTATCGGTGGCATGCCAGTCCAGCTGGGCGTACACCGACACACCATCAACCCGGTAGCTGGGATAGCGCGCGGCCTTGCTGTCCTTCTCCATCTCCAGACCGCCCGACTCGGACGAAGTCAGGGCATTGAACGTGGTCTGCTCGGCGTTGAAACGCTCACGGTCCAGGTCGACGCCGTAGGTCAGCTTCAGCGTGTCCCATTGCTTGGCGAACAGGCCCTTGAGGCTGGTGACCTCGAAGTTTTGCTGCGAAGCGGCGAAGTACACCCCGCGCGAGCCGGTGGGCGTAGCGCGGTTGTAGTACGGGAACGGATAGAAGTTGTCGTCTTCCTTGCGGTACGAGGCCTGCAGGTAGAAGTCCTGGCCCAGCACATCGGTGTGGTGGTAGTTGGCGTTGAGCAGCAGGCGCCGGGTACGCGGCTCCAGGTCGGACGAGTAGCCGCTGCGCAGTTCGGCATCTTCCAGGTCGGACGGTGCGTTGTAGTTGAGGTTGGGGAAGTAGATACCCGTGCTGCCGTGGTTGCCCGAGTCGTAGTACTGGGCCAGCAGGTCGAGGCTCTGCTGGTCGTTCAATTGCAGGCCCAAGGTACCGAGCACATCGAGGGTGCGGTTGTACTGCAGGTCGGTCTGGGTGTTGTCGATGAAAATCTGGTCGCCGGCACCGTCGTAGAAGGCTTCGTTCTGCTCACCGGAGATACCCAGGCGGGCATTGACCCGTTCGTTACCGCCGCTGATCGACTGGGCGAAGCGGGTGGCCAGGTCATCGCTGTTGTTGAAACCGCTGCTGGCACCCAGCTGTGTTTCGAAGCGCGCCGGGCCGGGCTCGCCCTTCTTGGTGACGATGTTGATAATGCCGCCGGTGGCTCCGCCGCCGTAGATGGCGCTGGCGCCAGACAACACTTCGACACGCTCGACGTTGAACGGCGAAATGCTGTCGAACTGGCGCGACAGGCCACGCGAGCTGTTCTGGCTGACCCCGTCGATCATCACCAGCACGTTGCGCCCGCGCATGTTCTGGCCGTAGTTGGTGCGCCCTTCCGGCCCCAGGTCGAGGCCGGGTACCAGCTTGCCGATGGCTTCCTTCAGGCTGACGCCGCTGTCGATCTGTTCGCGCAATTGCTGCTGGTCGACCACCCAGACCGTGCCGGGGATTTCGCTGATTGCAGTGCTGGTACGCGAGGCCACGCTGACTTCGATCGGCTTGAGGTTGACCGCCTGCGGCGCAGCCTCGGCCTTGCGCAGGGTGACCGTGCGGGCATCGCTGAACTGCCAGCCCATGCCGCTGCCGGCCAGCAACTGCTGCAGGGCCTGCTCGACGTTGTAGCTGCCGTGCAACGCAGGGCTGGCCAGGCCTGCAACATCGCCCGTGGTGTACAACAGGTGCAGGCCGGCCTGGTCGGCGAAGGCAGTCAGGGCCTGGTCCAGCGGCTGGGCGGGCAGGTCGAGCTGAACCTGACGGGCCTGGACCTGGGCCTGGTCGGCAGCGGTCGACGCCCATGCCGACAACGGGCCGGCCAGCATGGCCAGGGCGCTGCAGGACATCAGGGCATGGTGAAGTGAACCGCGACGGCGGTGCAGGGGCTTGAGCATCAGAGGCACGAATGAGCTTCCTGACAAGTCGTAAATGAGAATGGGTTGCTGATCAGTCCCACTACGACGATCTGGCTTGCAGGAACTTGCAGTCGCAAATGGAAATTATTTTTCCTGTACCGGCCCCTTCGCGGGCAAGCCCGCTCGCACAAGTACATCACAGTCCTTGAATTCTGTGGCGTACCTGTGGGAGCGGGCTTGCCCGCGAAGAGGTCGGCACAGGCTGGTCAATGAACCACGGCCAACCACGGCAGGTAGGTCACCTTCAGGCCATACCGCTGCTCCAGCGTGCGCAACAGCGCCTCCGGCTCGTCAAGGTCAAACACCCCGCTCACCTCCATCGCTGCCAGCTTGCTATCGGACAGCACAATCCGCCCATGCCGGTAACGCTCAAGTTCCGCCAGCACCTGCCCCAGCGGCTTGCCGTTGAAGATCAGCTTGCCGCGCTGCCAGGCCATCTGCGTTCCGGCATCGGCGGCTACCACCAATGAACGTTCGCCAACCTTGGCCTCACCACGCGCCAGCACCACACGGCCATCGCGGCGCACGCTGAACGTGGCTGCACCACCCTGCACACGCTCACCCGCCGTCTCGACCACAAACGGCCGCGCCTCATCAGCGGTCTCGAACAGGGCCTCACCGGCATCCAGCACCACCCGGCGTTCGTGCGCGTTGAACACCACGCTCAGCGCACTGGCGCTGTTCAATGTCACCCGCGTGCCATCTGCCAGGGTGATCACCTGCCGCTCGCCCACTGCAGTGTGGTAATCCGCCAGCAGCATCGGCGCCTGTTGCCAAGCCGCCATCGCGGCGACCAGCAACACCACGGAGGCCGCCACACCCGCCTGTTTGAGCCAGTCGCGGCAATGGCGCAAGGCTTGGCCGATGTACTTGGCCACCATGCTCTCGGAAACCCCCAGCCGCTGTGCAATCTGCGCCTGGGTCAGGCCTTCGACGCGGTTCAGCAACAACGCCTGGCGGGCATTGTCGGGCAGTTTCAGCAGCGCATCGTCAAGAATTTGCAAGCGCTCCCGGGCCAGCAACATCGCCTCGGGTGCTGGCGCCGGGCAGGCCAGTTCCGCTGCCCCGTCACAGTCGTCATGGCTGGCCGCCAGGCGCTGTTCGCGGCGCAAGGCATCGATTGCCAGGTTGCCGGCCACGCGGAAGATGAAGCTGCGCGCATGCAGCACCGGCAGCGCTTGCTCATCGATCTTGACCAGCTTCAGGTAGGTTTCCTGGGCCACGTCGGCGGCGCGCTGGCGGTCGCTCATGCGCCGGGTCAGAAACTGCAGCAGGTCGTCGTAGTGCTCCTGGAAACTCGCCAGCAGCCCCGACACGGGTGACGTCAGCATGGGTTTGGGAACAGCCAGTAGGAGGAGTTATCGGGCGTTAATGAGAAACAGTATCTTTCATCCCGTGGGGCACTTTCAACGCCCACTTGCATTTGCCACACTGACACTTCGCTCACTCTGGCAAGGTCGCCCTCATGACTGCCCGCCTGTACCGCTTTACCCGGTTAATGCTTGTGCTACTGATGGCCTACGGCCTGAACGCGTGCGCACTGTTCCAGCCACGTGACCCGGTCAATATCAGTGTGATCGGCATCGAACCGTTGCCCGGCCAGGAACTGGAACTGCGCATGGCCGTGAAAATGCGGGTGCAAAACCCCAGCGAATCGCCCATCGACTACAACGGCATTGCCCTCAACCTGGAAGTGAACGGCCAGCCGCTGGCCGCCGGGGTCAGCGACCAGCAGGGGCACATCGGCCGTTATGACGAAGCGGTGATCGTGGTGCCGGTAAGCATCACGGCATTTTCCTTCCTGCGCCAGGCCTATGGACTGGGCAAGGTGGACTCGCTGCAGGGCCTGCCCTACAAGCTGCGCGGCAAGCTGGCCGGTGGTCTGCTGGGGACTGTGCGCTTTACCGACGAGGGCAAGCTGGACCTGCCCAAGGGCGCCTACTGGTAAGCACCTGGGGGGTGTTCAGCGGCTGGCGCTGGCGGCGGCCATCAGCTTGTTGACTTCGCTGCGCACCATGCTGGCGTATTCGGGGGGCGTCATGCCGTCCAGCTCGGCGCGTACCCACTCGGCCCACTTGCCCTTGCGACGCGGTTTTTCGGCAATCAGCCGGGCCGCTTCGCCCTTGGCCTTGCCCAGGTTGTTCTGCCACAGCTCGAACAACCGCGCCTTCTCTGCCTCGATCTGCGCCCGTTCCTCGAAGCTCATGTTGGCCAGATTAAAACTCATGAAGGTACCTGCAGGTTTGAAAATGGCCGCTATCTTACACCCAGGCAACGCAACATCAGTAAGCCGGCGCAACTTTCCCGACGCGGCGGCATCCATTGTTCAAACCACCCCATCGACGAGGACGAGTTCATGGCCCGGAAAAACGCCGCACTGGCAGACAGCGATCAGATCAAGGACCAGGTATTCAGCGAACTGCAATCGCTGATCGAAGAATCGGAAAAACTGCTGAACGACAGCGCCGCCCTGGTGGGCGAAGAAGCCGAAACGTTACGCGCGCAGGTCAACCTGAAGCTGCGCCAGGCCGGCCAGGCGGCCAGCAATATGCGCAGCAAGGCGCAACCGGTGGTGGACGCTACCCAGGACTACATAGGTGGCCATCCGTGGCAGACCGTGGCCATTTCCGCAGGCCTTGGCCTGGTGGTGGGCCTGCTGCTGGGCCGGCGCAACTAACGGCTGGGCCGCCTGGTGCGAATCAGGCGGCCAGCGCTTGCGGGATGCCGCTGTGGAAGCGCAGTTCCTGGTCCGGTGACTGGATCAGCTCGACCTCAGCGGCACGCACCAGCTCCACCCGGCGGGCGATGTCTGCCTCATCACCGTAGTTGTGCGCCAGTTTCAGGTAGCCTTGGTAGTGGCGTGCTTCGCTTTTCAGCAGGCCGTGATAGAAGCGGCCCAGTTCCTCATCCAGGTGCGGCACCAGCGCGGCAAAGCGCTCGCAGCTGCGCGCTTCGATAAATGCCCCCACCACCAGCGTATCCACCAGCTTGACCGGCTCGTGGGCGCGCACCAGGCGGCGCAGCCCCGACGCATAGCGCCCCGCCGACACCGGGCGCAGTGGCACGCCACGGCGCTTCATCAGCCGCAGCACCTGTTCATGGTGCACCAGCTCTTCACGGGCCAGGCGCGACATCATGTTGATCAGGTCGAGGTGGGTGTTGTACTTGGCCATCAGGCTCAAGGCCGTGCTGGCAGCCTTGAATTCGCAGTTCTTGTGGTCGATCAGCAGGGTTTCCTGGTCGGCCAGCGCCGCTTCGATCCAGGCATCTGGCGTCGGGCAGCCAAGAAAGGCGTCGATTTCGGGGATCAGGGACATAAGCGTGCAACCACACAGAACAGGCAGGGCCGGCGATTATAGCGGCGGCGGCGGGCGGCGTCAGTGACTATGCTTCTTGATGTACATCAAGCGCCAGCGGGGGCCGCGCCGTCTATAGTCAGGCATTGGTCGCCACCTTTGAAGGGAGCTAACGCCCATGCAAGCCGTCCGCAGCATCCTTGTCGTCCTCGACCCCGAGCACGCCCACAGCCGGGCGCTGACCCGGGCCAAGCTGATTGCCGGCGTGACCGGCGCACGCCTGCACCTGCTGATGTGCGACAAACGGCATAACCACCATGCGCTGCTGAGCCTGTTAAGTAGTCAGCTGCACGATGACGGCTACGACAATGTCACCCATGAAGAGGCCTGGCGCGGCAACCTGCACGACACCATCATCTACGTGCAGCAGGCCGAGGGTTGCGAGCTGGTGATCAAGGAACACCGCCCGGACAACCCGCTGAAAAAAGCCCTGCTCACCCCCAGCGACTGGAAGCTGCTGCGCCAGTGCCCGTGTGCGGTGCTGATGGTGAAGAGTGAGCAGCCCTGGACGGGTGGCGTGATCCTGGCGGCGGTGGACGTGGGCAACCAGGACGAGGATCACCGCCGCCTGCATGCCAGCATCATTGACCATGGTTTCGAGATTGCCAAGCTGGCCAAGGGTGAACTGCATGTCATCAGCGCCCATCCGTCACCGATGCTGTCGGCGTCGGACCCGGCGTACCAGTTGAGCGAAACCATCGAAAAGCGTTACCGCGAGGCGTGCAAAGCGTTCCAGGCCGAGTACGACATTAGCGAAGAGCGTTTGCATGTGGCCGAAGGGCCGGCGGACGTGCTGATCCCGCATACCGAGCAGAAGCTGGGGGCGGTGGTGACGGTGATCGGCACGGTGTGCCGCACCGGGATTACCGGGGCGTTGATTGGGAATACTTCGGAGGTGGTGCTGGATGCTCTGGAAGGCGATGTGCTGGTGCTAAAGAGTGAAGAGGCCATCGCCCACCAAGCCGAGTTAGCCCACGGTTAAACCTACTGTTTCGCTTCACCGCACTATTACTGGGGCTGCTGCGCAGCCCCAATCAGCACCAGACGCTAGCCCAACGCCTCCCGCACCTTGGGGTCCAGCCCCTCCCCAGCATTGGCCTCGATCCACTCCGCCAATTGCCGGCGCATCGCCGGTGTCCAGAAGCTCTGCAAATGCTGCCGCACCCCTTGTACCGCCAAGGCCCGGTCCGGCTCGCTGTCGAAGTAATGGGCAATCTGGTTGGCCATCTTGACCAGGTTGTCGCTGCTCATCGGCGCACCTCGGCGTTCTCCTGTGTACGGCGCTCCTTCAGCAAACGCCGCTGCTCATCACTGAAGTCCTGATAACGCTTCTGCCACTGCGACGGCTGGAACACTTTCACCACTTCCACCGCCGTTACCTTGTACTCGGGGCAGTTGGTGGCCCAGTCGGAGTTGTCGGTGGTAATCACATTGGCCCCCGACTCGGGGAAGTGGAAGGTGGTGTACACCACGCCCGGTGCGACCCGCGCGCTGACCTTGGCGCGCAGTACGGTCTGCCCAGCGCGGCTGCCGATGCCCACCCAGTCACCGTCCTGGATGCCACGGCTTTCGGCATCGGTCGGGTGAATTTCCAGGCGGTCGGCGTCATGCCAGGCCACGTTGCCGGTACGGCGGGTCTGGGCGCCGACGTTGTACTGGCTGAGGATGCGCCCGGTGGTCAGCAGCAGCGGGTAGCGGTTGTTGACCTTCTCGTCGGTGGGCACGTAACCGGTGAGCATGAAGCGCCCCTTGCCCCGCACGAACTGGTCGATGTGCATGGTCGGCGTGCCATCGGGTGCGGCGTCGTTGCACGGCCACTGCAAGCTACCGTGGCGGTCGATTTCGGCATAGCTGACGCGGCGGAAGGTCGGCGTCAGGCGGGCGATCTCGTCCATGATCTCGGACGGGTGACGGTAGTTCATCGGGTAGCCCAAGGCGTTGGCCAAGGCCACGGTCGCTTCCCAGTCCGCCTTGCCTGCCAACGGTTCCATCACCTTGCGCACCCGCGAAATCCGGCGTTCGGCATTGGTGAAGGTGCCGTCCTTTTCCAGGAACGAGCTGCCTGGCAGGAACACGTGGGCAAACTTGGCCGTTTCGTTGAGGAAAATATCCTGCACCACCACGCACTCCATGGCGTGCAAGGCCGCCGTGACATGCTGGGTGTTGGGGTCGCTCTGGGCGATGTCCTCGCCTTGGCAGTACAACGCCTTGAAGCTGCCGTCCAGCGCGGCTTCGAACATGTTGGGAATGCGCAGGCCTGGGTCAGGCTGCAGGGTCACTCCCCAGGCGCGTTCGAACTCCGCACGCACATTCTCGTTGGAAATGTGCCGGTAGCCCGGCAGTTCATGGGGGAAAGAGCCCATGTCGCACGAGCCCTGCACGTTGTTCTGCCCGCGCAGCGGGTTCACCCCTACCCCTTCACGGCCGATGTTGCCGGTGGCCATGGCCAGGTTGGCAATGCCCATCACTGCGGTGCTGCCCTGGCTGTGCTCGGTCACGCCCAAGCCGTAGTAAATTGCCGCGTTGCCACCTGTGGCATACAACCGGGCAGCGGCACGGATCTGTTCGGCGGGCACGCCGCAGACCGGGCCGAGCACTTCAGGGGCGTTGTCTGCCAGGCTGACGAAATCACGCCAGCGGGCAAAGTCTTCTGTTTCGCAGCGCGCATCGATGAAGCGCTGGGCCAGCAGGCCCTCGGTGACGATCACATGAGCCAGGGCGTTGAGCATCGCCACGTTAGTGCCTGGGCGCAGTTGCAGGTGCAGCTCGGCGCGGGCATGGGGCGAGTCGACCAGGTCGATGCGCCGTGGGTCGATCACGATCAGCCGCGCGCCCTGGCGCAGGCGGCGCTTGAGCTGCGAGCCGAACACCGGGTGGGCATCGGTGGGGTTGGCGCCTATCACCAGCACCACGTCGGCCTGCATCACCGAATCGAAGCTTTGTGTGCCGGCCGATTCACCCAGGGTTTGCTTCAGGCCATAGCCGGTGGGTGAATGGCACACCCGCGCGCAGGTATCGACGTTGTTGTTGCCGAACGCCGTGCGCACCAGCTTTTGCACCAGATAGGCTTCTTCGTTGGTGCAGCGGCTGGAGGTGATACCGCCAATCGAGTCACGCCCGTACTTGAGCTGGATGCGGCGGAACTCGCTGGCGGCATACGTCACCGCCTCGTCCCAGCTCACTTCCTGCCACGGGTCTTCCAGCCGCTTGCGGATCATCGGCTTGGTAATACGGTCCGGGTGGGTGGCGTAGCCCCAGGCGAAACGGCCCTTGACGCAGGCGTGGCCATGGTTGGCGCCGCCGTTCTTGTCCGGGACCATGCGCACCAGTTGGTCGCCTTTCATTTCGGCGCGGAACGAACAACCGACACCGCAATAGGCGCAAGTGGTGATGACCGAGCGCTCAGGTTGGCCAAGCTGCACCAGGCTTTTTTCCGTCAGGGTTGCGGTCGGGCACGCCTGCACGCAGGCGCCGCAGGAGACGCACTCGGAAGCCAGGAAGTTGTCTCCGCCCGCCGCCGCCACCCGCGACTCGAAACCGCGCCCGGTAATGGTCAGGGCGAAGGTACCCTGGATGTCCTCGCAGGCGCGCACGCAGCGGCTGCACACAATGCACTTGCTGGGCTCGTAGTCGAAATACGGGTTGGAAACGTCCTTTTTCTCGGCCAGGTGGTTGGCGCCATCGTAGCCGTAGCGCACCTCGCGCAAGCCCACCTGGCCCGCCACGGTCTGCAGCTCGCAGTTGCCGTTGGCCGAACAGGTCAGGCAGTCCAGCGGGTGGTCGGAGATGTACAGCTCCATCACGTTGCGGCGCAGGCCAGCCAGGCGTGGGGTTTCGGTGCGTACCACCATGCCTTCGCTGACGGGCGTGGTGCAGGACGCCGGGTAGCCGCGCATGCCTTCGATTTCCACCATGCACATGCGGCACGAGCCGAAGGCTTCGAGGCTGTCGGTGGCGCAGAGCTTGGGAATACTGGTGCCAAGCATGGCGGCAGCGCGCATGACGGAAGTGCCGGCGGGCACGCTGATGGCACGGCCATCGATGCTCAGGCTGACCTGCACGTCGCTGTCACGGGCCGGGGTGCCGAGGTCGCCGCTTTTATCCAAAGCGGGGTCGAAGAAATTGATCACTGCGCGGCCTCCGTGGTGGTCAGCCCGAAATCGGCGGGGAAGTACTTGAGGGCGCTGGCCACCGGGTAGGCGGTCATGCCGCCCATGGCGCACAGCGAGCCGTACTGCATCGTGTCGCACAGGTCGCGCAGCAACAGGGCCTGGTCGTGGCGTTCAGTGAAATCCTGGGTCGCCATCAACCGGTCGACCACTTCCATGCCACGGGTAGAGCCGATGCGGCACGGGGTGCATTTGCCGCAGGACTCTTCAGCGCAGAACTGCAGGGCAAAGCGCGCCATGCTGGCCATGTTCAGGGTGTCGTCGGCCACCACTACACCGCCATGGCCAAGCATCGCGCCCATGGCGGCGAAGGCTTCGTAATCCAGCGGGGTGTCGAAGTGGCTGGGCGGTACCCAGGCGCCGAGCGGGCCACCGACCTGCGCAGCTTTCAGCGGTCGGCCACTGGCGGTGCCGCCGCCATAGCCTTCGACCAGTTCACGAAGGGTCAGGCCGAATGCGCGTTCCACCAAACCGCCCTGGCGGATATTACCGGCCAGCTGGAACGGCAGGGTGCCCAGCGAGCGGCCCATGCCGAAGTTGCGGTAAAACGCTGCCCCCTTGGCCAGAATGATGGGCACCGAAGCCAAGGTGAGCACGTTGTGTACGAGTGTCGGCAGGCCGAACAACCCTTGCAGCGCGGGCAGTGGAGGCTTGGCGCGGACGACGCCCCGCTTGCCTTCGATGGATTCCAGCAATGCGGTTTCTTCGCCGCAGATATAGGCGCCGGCGCCCACCCGCACTTCCAGGTCGAAGGACTGGCCGCTGCCGGCCACGTCAGTGCCGAGATAGCCGGCATCGCGGGCGATGGCCAAGGCCTGGTCAAGCACACGAATGGCATCGGGGTATTCCGAACGCACGTAGATGTAGCCTTTGTCGGCGCCCACAGCGAGGCCGGCAATGCTCATGCCTTCGATCAACAGGAACGGGTCGCCTTCCATCAGCATGCGGTCGGCGAAGGTACCGGAGTCGCCTTCGTCGGCGTTGCACACCACATACTTTTGCCCGGCGCCGGCGTCGCGTACGGTGCGCCACTTGATGCCAGCGGGGAACGCCGCGCCGCCACGGCCACGCAGGCCGGAATCGAGCACGGCAGCGACCACATCGGCGCCGCCCATTGCCACGGCAGCTTCCAGGCCGGCGAAACCACCCTGGGCGCGGTAGTCGTCCAGCGACAACGGGCGGGTGATACCGGCGCGGGCGAACAGCAGGCGCTGCTGGGTTTTCAGGTAAGGAATGTCTTCGACCGGCCCCAGCGCCAGCGAGTGGCCACCGGGTTCACCGGCCAGGGCATCGAGCAGCGAAGGCACCTCCTGCGGGGTGACCGGGCCAAAACCCAGGCGCCCTTGTGCGCTGTCGCACTCGACCAGCGGCTCCAGCCAGTAAAGCCCGCGTGAACTGGTGCGCTGGATATCCAGCGGTAGCTGGCGACGCTCGGCCTCGCGCTGCAAGGCATCGGCCACCTGGTCGGCCCCGACGGCACGGGCCACCGAGTCGCAGGGGATATAGAGCTTCAGCATGCTGCGTCCTCCCGGCAACCGTTGACCAATGCGCGCAGGCGCTCAGGGGTGAGCCGCGCATGCACCTGGCCGTCCAGCTCCAGCGCCGGCGAACAGGCGCAGGCACCCAGGCAGTACACCGGGCGCAGGCTGATGGCACCGTCGGCGCTGGTGCCGTGGTCGTCCAGTGCCAGCTGTTCGCGCAATTGCGCGGCCAGGGCCTCGGCGCCACGGCTCTGGCACGACTCAGCGCGGCACAGGCGCAAGGTGTGGCGCGCAGGCGGCGTGGTGCGGAAGTCGTGATAGAAGCTGATCACCCCGCGCACCTCGGCCAGGCTGAGGTTCAGGGCATGGGCGATTTCGGGAACAGCGGCATCGGGGATATAGCCGATGTCGTGCTGGATGGCATGCAGGATCGGCAACAAGGCGCCTGGGGTAGCCTTGTCACGGGCCAGAATGCGCTGGATAACGGGCAGGTGGAGCAATTCATCAGGCATACAGCGGACCTCGGCATCACGGACCCTGCCTGAATTATTGTGGGGGCAGGTGTCCGGCGTGTTCTGCTGCGGCGCGCCGGCCACGTCACGGTTGCGCGGTCTGGCGGCCTCCTTGCCGACGGCCGTGCATCTGCGTGCACTGGTCCGAGGCATCCTGCAAGCATGGCACTTGTGGCGCCAGGAGGTTGCGTGCGAACGACCAGGCGCGTCCTGAAACCGACCTGCGGTTAAGGCTTAGCGGTTTCAATCAGCTTGTCGAACTTGCGGTTCAATTGCGCAAACTTCTCGTCACTCTTCGCCCGGGCCTTGATGTTCCCGACCGAGCTGGCCTTGTCGGCAATGGTCACCACGGTCCAGTCCCAGTCTTTGGAGACCCAGTACACCAGCTCTCCCTCTGCAGAAAACGCTTCCAGCCGGCCACCGGTATTTGGCACCCGTTTGGCCTGCTTCGTCATCGGCAGCAGTTGCTGGACCCGCGCCTCGTCAGTGGTATCCAGCCGTACCTCAACCTGGCGAAGCTGGTCGGCTTCATTGAACGACGCTTTCACCTGTGAAACGGGAACACCGCCCAGGCTGTAGTCGTTCTTGGGGTTGGCGCCCTGATAAAATTCGGTGGGCACCTGATAGTGATAGCCCGTGAAATGCTCAACCTCGCCGAACTGCTGCTGCAGAATGGCCAGGACCTGAGCCTTGGGCATACCGAGGGTAAACTGGCCAACTTCAAGCGCCGACCAGGCTTGCAAGGGGAAAATCGCGCAGGCGAACAGGAGCGGTAAGGTCCGTTTCATGGGGTAGTCTTCCTTGAAGTAAGCCCGTCAACCTAACCCCTGCACGACAATCCGACAATACTGGCAGGGTGCCAAGCCCTCCCTGCCCACGGCCTCAGGCTACTGCTTTGTCCAGGCCACGCTCGGCTTCCAGCGCCCGCACCAGCGGCAACACGTGCTCGCCGAAGTACGCCACTTCCTCCTGGAAATGCAGGAAGCCGGAGAGGATCAAATCCACCCCCACCGCCTTCAACGCGACGATGCGTTCGGCAATTTGCTGCGGTGTGCCGATCAGGTTGGTCTTGAAGCCGTCGTTGTACTGCACCAGGTCCTCGAAGCTGGACTTCGCCCAGTTGCCCTCGCCCTCCGGGCTGGCCGAACCGGCATGCTTGACCTCCTGGCCAAACGCTCGCACCGCCTCGGGGTTGGCCTTGTCGATGATTTCTTGCAGCACTGCCCGCGCTTCTTCCTCGGTATCGCGGGCAATGATGAAGGCATTCACCCCGATCTTTACCGAGTGGCCGTTGGCCGCCGCCTTGCTGCGGATGTCGTCCACTTGGGCCTTGATCCCTTCCACGCTGTTGCCGTTGGTGAAGTACCAGTCCGACACACGCGCAGCCATGTCCCGTGCCGCACGCGAGCTGCCGCCCTGGAAGATTTCCGGGTGCGGTTGCTGCAGCGGCTTGGGTTTGAGGTTGTAGTTACGGAAGCGGTAAAAGTCGCCGTTGAAGGTGAAGTTGTCCTGGGTCCAGATGCCCTTCAACGCGCGGATGAATTCTTCAGAACGGCGATAGCGCTCGTCGTGATCCAGCCAAGGCTCACCGATGGCATGGAACTCGCCCTTGAACCAGCCCGAAACCACGTTGATGGCGATACGGCCCTGGGTGAACTGGTCGATGCTCGCCAGCTGCTTGGCCGCCAGCGCCGGGTTCCACGGGCCTGGCAGGATGGCGGCGATGACCTTGAGTTTTTCCGTGGCAGCCAGCAGCGCGTGGCTGATGGTGACGGACTCATGCTGGTTGTCGGCGCCATAGCCCGCTGTGAAACGGATTTGCGACAGGGCGTAATCGAAACCGGATTTTTCCGCAATTTGCGCCAGCTTGCGGTTGTAGTCGATGTCCCAGCTGGTGCGCTGCTCGATGGTGCTGACCACCAGGCCACCGCTGACGTTGGGGACCCAGTAGGCGAATTTGATTGGGGCGTGGCTCATGGGGAGGCTCCTTGGTGATTCGTGAGATACAAGGAGGTAAGAGCAGCAACTGTGCCAATGCTTTAATGTCTTTATTTTCAACTGGTTATTGAGAACGAAAGGCGATGTTGGGTGCATATGACCAAACAATCTGTGGGATCACTGTTGCCTGCGCAACATCACCACTAGCGGTTAGGTTATGCGGGCCTGCGAGGGTGATGAGCTGAGCGTGATTCAGGTAAGCTCGACCGCTGCAATGCAACCATCAAGGACGGTACCCATGCATTCACTGACCGATGAGCAAGTGCTGGAGAGCATCCATGAAAACCCGGTAAACCGGGCGCTCCTGACGATCCTGCCAACGCTGGATGTTCCCCAGTGCATGTTGACTGCGGGCGCCCTGTTCCAGGCCTTCTGGAACCAGCGCGCGGGACTGCCTGCCGACTGGGGGATCAAGGACTACGACATCGCCTATTTCGACACTGACCTGTCCTGGGAAGCAGAGGACCGGATGATTGCCAGGGTGCAGCAGGCCTGTGCGCACCTTGGCGTCAATGTCGAGGTCCGCAATCAGGCCCGCGTTCACCTGTGGTACCAGGCCAAGTTCGGCGGCACTTACGCGCCTTTACACAAGGTGACCGATGGCATCGACCGCTACCTGATCCGCTCGACCTGCCTGGGCGTTGATGCACACACAGGCGCGCTGTACAGCACGCATGGCCTGGAAGACCTGCAGAACAACCAGCTGAGGATGAACGCGTTGAATCCTCGCCCCGATTTGTTCAAGGCAAAAGCCGGCAGTTATCGCGAGCGCTGGCCATGGCTTGCCTTGGTCGAGTGAAGGCCTATGCCATTACCTTACTCACGTTGACCTTGCACCAGGCAAGCCGCCCGGGCGTGTCAGTCGGCGGCGGGAGCCGCTGCTGTGTCGGTGGCGGGGGCCGGAGCCTGCGCTTTCGACTTCGCACGGTTGCGACGGTCCTGGCTTCGCTGCCGCGATGCCTGCTGCTTGGCATGCAGTGCCTGAGCGGCGGTCACAGTGCCAGCGGCTTGGCCGGTCAAGTCCAGGCGTGGAGCGTTCTCGACCATACTTGCCCAGTACCGGGCACCCCGGCACCAAGTCGAGATGCCCAGCTTGAGCTGCTCACGGGTTAGCCCGAGCAGCTCCAGGTGTTGCTCGGCATCCTTGAAAATACCCTCTTTGAGCGGCACCTTGGGGGCCGGGTTGACCGGGAAGGCCAACGGAAAATGCTTCTGCAATGGCCAAATCGCCGCGACCGCCGGATCCTGCTCGCGCGGCTTCGCCTGCGGGGACGGTTTGCGCTTGGGCTGCTTCGGGCTCTGGGCCTTTTCCTGCTGTTTTTCCGCGCGCAGGCGGTCGCGTAGCGCTGCTAGTTGTTCAAAACCCATCGTTCAGTTCACTGCTTCGAAGTTGATTGCGTGGCGCAAGGATACCCTATGCAGCCCGTACAGTGTTTACAGGTCATCTTTCCTGGCCAACCGAGACACGCCGAGCGGGCCTTTCAGCTGAACACCCAGAGTACCCGTGTGGGCTTGTCGGTGAGGTTGGCGTAACGAAAGCGGGCGTGGGGTTGCAGCTGAAAGCTGTCACTGGCGCGCAGCGTTACCGGCTCACCGCCGCCCAGCCACACGGTCAGTTCACCTTCGAGCACGAAGCAGCCCTGCTCCGAGCTGTCGTCCAGGTACTCCTCGCCGCTGCTGGCCCCCGGCTCCAGATGGCTATCGAGCATGGAGAACGCGCCCGATATGGTGGGGGATGCCAATACATCGGTGATGCCGCCCGCCAGGTGAAGCGTGCGACGCTCGTGCGGGCGGGTGACCCAGTCGAGCTCGCGGGGTTTTTCCAGCTTGTAGAAGTAGGCGGTCGAGACACCCAGCGCTTCACTGATGGCGGTAAGGTCGGCCACGGTCGGGCGTGATACGCCCCGCTCGACCTGGGACAGAAAGCCCACCGAACGGCCAATTCGCTGGGCCAGATCGCCCAGGGTCAGGCCTTTGAACTTGCGCAGGTCGCGAATCAGTACTGCCAGGCCTTCGATTTCTTCGTGCACTTTCATAGTTGAATCGCGACTTTCAGACAGGAAATGAATGCCCTGAAAAGTACATGATCCGACTCGCAAAGCAAAATGCTTCACAGGTGTACGTCTTGCCAGCCGGGCAAACCGGGGCCGCCTTGCGACCCCGGTGCAGCCAACGGCCGCTTAGCGAACAGCCTCGTACGTCAGGTCCAAGCACTTGCGGGCCTTTTCCACCAGTTCGTCAATCTCCTCAAGGCTGATCACCAGCGGTGGCGCGATGATCATGGTGTCGCCCACGGCGCGCATGATCAGGCCGTTGTCGAAGCAGTGCTGGCGGCAGATCATGCCCACGCCCTTGCCTTCGTAACGGGCGCGGGTGGCCTTGTCTTTCACCAGCTCGATCGCACCGAGCATGCCCAGGCCACGCACTTCGCCTACCAGCGGATGGTCGGCCAGCTCGCGCAGGCGTTGTTGCAGGTACGGCGCGGTTTTATCGTGCACTTGCTGGATGATCTGCTCGTCACGCAGGATGCGCAGGTTCTCCAGGCCCACCGCCGCCGCCACCGGGTGGCCGGAATAGGTGAAACCGTGGTTGAAGTCGCCACCTTCGCTGAGTACCTGGGCCACTTCGTCACGCACGATCACCCCGCCCATGGGGATGTAGCCAGAGGTCAGGCCCTTGGCGATGGTCATCAGGTCGGGTTTGAGGCCGTAGTAGTCGGTACCGAACCACTCACCGGTACGCCCGAAGCCGCAAATCACTTCGTCGGCGACGAACAGGATGTCGTACTTGGCGAGGATCTCCTTCACCTTCGGCCAGTAGGTCTGTGGCGGAATGATCACGCCACCGGCGCCCTGGATCGGCTCGGCGATGAAGGCAGCGACGTTGTCTTCGCCGACTTCAAGGATTTTCTTCTCCAGCTGCTCAGCCGCCCACACGCCGAATTCGGCCTCGGTCATGTCGCCGCCTTCCCCGAACCAGTAAGGCTGCGCAATGTGCACGATATCCGGGATCACCCCGCCCTGCTGGTGCATGCCGCTCATGCCGCCCAAGGCTGCGCCCGCCACGGTAGAGCCGTGGTAACCGTTGATGCGACCAATGATCACCTTCTTGTTCTTCTGGCCCTTCAGCGCCCAGTAATGGCGGACCATGCGCAGCACGGTGTCGTTGCCTTCGGAGCCGGAACCCGTGAAGAACACATGGTTCATGCCTTGCGGGGCCACATCGGCGATCGCCTTGGCCAGCTCCAGCGCAGGCGGGTGAGCGGTCTGGAAGAACAGGTTGTAGTAAGGCAGTTGCTTCATCTGCTGGCTGGCGACTTCGGCCAGCTCATCGCGACCATAGCCAACCGCCACGCACCACAGGCCGGCCATGCCATCGAGAATCTTGTTGCCTTCGCTGTCCCACAGGTACACGCCCTTGGCCGAGGTGATGATGCGCGGGCCTTTCTCGGCCAGTTGCTGCACATCGCTGAACGGCGCCAGGTGGTGGTCGCGGCTCATGGCCTGCCAGGCCAGGGTTTGCGGATTCTGTTCACTCATTGCTTTCGCTCCATCGCGTTGCGCAGCGAGGCTGCGCAGGTACTTTTTCTAGTTGGGAAAGGTCGCTTCAGGCAGACAGCAACAGCTTCTGGCGCAATACCGAGCGCTGCCGGCAGGCCTTGCCGAAGGACTGGAAGAGGGTCAGGTAGTGCGGGTTGTCCATGACCTGGAACTCAGGGTGCCATTGCACCGCAAGGGCAAAGCCCTTGCCGTTCTCGACCGAAATCGCTTCCACCAGGCCATCGGGTGCCAGCGCTTCCACCCTCAGCCCCGGGGCCAGTACATCGATGCCCTGACCATGGATGGAATTGACGTCGAAGATCGCCGGCAAACCCATGCGGTCGAGCAGGCCACCAGGCTCTACATGCATGGTGTGGCGCGGGCCATACTGCTTTTCGATGGGCTCGCCCTTGCCTTCACGGTGGTCCATGAACACCCCGGCCTCGTGCACCTTCTGGTGCAGGGTGCCGCCCAGTGCCACGTTCATTTCCTGAAAGCCACGGCAAATGCCGAGTACCGGCACACCGGCAGCGATAGCCGCACGCATCAGCGGCAACGTGGTGGCATCACGCAGCGGGTCGTGATGGGTGCCCTCGGCACTGGCCGGGCCGTTGTAGTGAAACGGCTCGATGTTGGACGGCGAGCCGGTGAAGATCAGCCCGTCCACCACGTCGAGAATATCGGCGCTGTCCACCAGCTCACCGAGGCTGGGTATCACGATGGGCAAGCCACACGCCGCCTTGGCCGCCGCGCGTGCATACTTCTCGGCGATGGTCTGGGTGGCATGCTGCTCAATCATGCTGGTGCATGCGGTAATGCCAATAACGGGCACACGTGGCATATCTTCCTCCGGCAAATCGGTATTGCGCGTGGTGTTTGAACGTTGGAAAGGCGTCGCTGTACGAACGGCGCCAGCTACAGGAACCAGCGGTATTCGCGGGCATCGATGTGGCGCATGAAGTCCAGTTGCTCCTGGTATTTGTTTTCGCAATACACCATCACGAACTCACTGCCCAAACCCTGGTTGACTACCGGGTGGTGACGCATGGCGGCTAGGGCGCTGAGGGCATCCTTGGGGAAGTCGATGCCGCTCTGGCGGTTGTCGTTCAGCGGGGCGATGGGCTCAACGCCGCGGTCCAGGCCGTGCTCCATGCCGGTCAGGATGGCCGCCAGCACCAGGTACGGGTTGGCATCGGCACCCGCGAGGCGGTGTTCGATGCGCAGGTTGCGCGGGTCGGACTCGGGGATGCGAATGCACGCATCACGGTCTTCGAAGCCCCAGCTGGCCTTGCTCGCCGCGTTGACCATGGCGCCATAGCGGCGATAAGCATTGTGGTTAGGGGCGAAGATCGGCATGCAGTGCGGCAGCAACTCCAGGCACCCGGCTACCGCATGGCGCAGCTTGCGCTGTTCGGCACCGGCAAGGATGTTATTGCCAGCGCTGTCGTACAGGCTGACGTGCACATGCATGCCGCTGCCTGGCGCATCCAGGTAGGGCTTGCTCATGAAGCTGGCACGGTAGCCGTGCTTCATCGCGATACCCCGGGTGCTGCGGCAGAACAGCGCCGACCAGTCCGCCGCGCTCAGGGCATCGTCGCTGTGGGAGAAGTTTATCTCGAACTGGCCTGGGCCCAGTTCCGCCGTGATGACGTTCGCTGGCACACCCTGCTCATTGGCGCCATCCACCATTTCGTGCAGCACTGACGAGAAGCGCGACAGCCGCTCGATGTGCATGTTCGGCTGGTCGTCTTCATCCCCGGTCGCCGTGTCGCGTGGGTACTGCGGCAGGCCGTTATCCAGCTGGCGGTCGAACAGGTAGAACTCCAGCTCGAACGCCACCACCGGGCGAATGCCACGCTTGGCCAGGCGTTCGATAACGCGGGCCAGCACCTCGCGGGGCTCGAACTCGATCGGCTGGGCGGTGCCGTCGGAGGTAATCAGCATCTGGGCGATCACTTCCTTTTCCCAGCGCACCGGTTTCAGGGTGCCTGGTACCAGGCGCCGGGCGGCGTCCGGGTCGCCGTCGGCGAAGCAGTAGTCACCAATCGGGTAGAGCCCACCCTGGGTGCCGAGCAGCACGCAGTTCTGTGGCAGCTTCAGCGGCGCGCCGGCGGCGACCTTTTCCAGCATGTCCATGGGGTAACGCTTGCCGTAAAAGTGCCCGGGGATATCCAGCGCAATCAGGTCGACATAACGTATGGCCGGGTGCTGCGCTCGAAACGCGCGCACTTCAGTCAGCAGATCCGGAAAGATGACACTCATCTTCTTATCCTTGTGAGTTGAACGAATTCAATTGAAGACCCAGAGCACGCGGGTGGGCTTTGCCGTCAGGTTGGCGTAACGGAACTGCGCGTGGGGTTGCAGCTGGAAACAGTCATTGGCCTGAAGGGTCACGGCCTCGCCTTGGTCCAGCCATACCGTGAGTTCGCCTTCGAGCACGAAGCAGCCCTGCTCGGAGCGGTCACTCAGGTACGCCTCGCCACTGGTGGCGCCGGGCTCGAGATGACTGTCGAGCAGGGAGAAGGCACCGGCGATGGTGGGCGACGCCAGCACATCGGTGATGCCCGACTCCAGGTACAGCGTGCGCCGCTCGTGGGGGCGCGTGACCCAGCCGATGCTGCGGGGCTTGCTCAGGTTGTAGAAGTACGCGGTCGACACGCCGAGCGCTTCGCTGATGGCGGTGAGGTCGGCCACGGTCGGGCGCGAAACACCGCGTTCGACCTGGGAAAGGAACCCGACCGAGCGGTTGATGCGCTCGGCCAGCTCACCCAGGGTCAGGTTCTTGAATTTGCGCAGGTCGTGAATAAGGATCGCGAGGGCTTCAACCTCTTCGTGCATCTTCATCGTTTCGGACTGCCGTGAAATTTTTAGAGTTATTTTTCATGAAAAATTACATGAAAAATTTCACGCGTCAAGCACAGAGATGCAAATGTGTAACCGACAACGACGTGGCTTAAGCGAAACAGCGCTGGATTGGCTGCGGTGGCGTGGGTTTCTTTAATGGTGCTCAGGGAGTAGCCTCGGCGTTGAATCTTTGCAGCCCGGGCCCCCATCGTCATGCCAAACGGTTTCCCTGACTTACCCTCACTCAACGCGCTACGTGTGTTTGAAGTGGTTGCCCGCCACCTCAACTTCCGCTTGGCTGCCGAGGAGCTGGGTGTTACCCAGGCCGCCGTTGCTCAGCAAATACGCGGGCTGGAAGCGAGCCTGAACCTTCGTTTGTTCGAGCGCCTGCCCCGGGGCCTGGCACTGACCGATGCGGGCCTGGGCTATAGCGGCAGCATTCGCAGTGCCTTGGCGATGATCGATGAGGCAACCCGCCTGTTGCGCCCGCAGACGTCTCACCTGACGGTCAGCGTTACCCCCACCTTTGCCTCGAAATGGCTTATTCCCAGGCTCGGCAACTTTGCGCAAAGCCACCCGGACATCGATCTGCGAGTGCTGGCCACCGATCGGCTGTCTCACTTCAGTACCGACGGCGTGGATATCGCGGTGCGCTATGGCAAGCCCGAAATTGGCGCGGGGTTGAACAGCGAACTGTTGATGGAACAGTACATCGTCGCCGTGGCCAGCCCAGCGTTGTTCGAGGGCACCCACATCCCCACCTGCTTCGAACAGCTGCAAGCCTTCATCATGCTTCACGATGCCCATGACTTCTGGCCCCGGTACCTTGCAGCCGTGTTCCCGCACCACGCCCAACCGACCGCCAGAAACCTGCGGTTCAACCAGACTTCATTGGCTATTGATGCCGCCATCAGTGGTCAGGGCATTGCGTTGGCCAGCCTGGCATTCGTCAGTGACGACATTGCCGCAGGCAGGCTGATTCAGGTCTTCGATCAGCCGCTGCGGCTGGACAAGTCGTTCTACCTGGTGTGGCCCCGCAAGCTGCAGCAGCCTGAGTCGCTTGACGTGGTTCAACACTGGCTCAAGCAGCAGGCTGACAATAGTTAATCTACTGTCAAGGTAAAGCTTGCCTGTCTCCCTCGCCCCTAAGGCTACTGCTAAGGTGAGTGCACCTAACCAATCAGCCGTTTCAGTTCTGGAGGCAGCATGTCAGTAGAAAAAGTTGCGATTATTACCGCCGGCGGTAGCGGCATGGGCGCTGCAGCAGCACGCCGCCTGGCCGCTGAGGGGTTCAAGGTTGGCATCCTTTCTTCATCGGGCAAAGGTGAAGCGCTGGCTGCCGAGCTTGGCGGCATTGGTGTAACCGGCAGCAACCAGTCGGTCGAAGACCTGCAACGCCTGGTCGACGCCGTGGTGGAAAAATGGGGCCGTATCGACGTGCTGGTCAATAGCGCCGGCCATGGGCCGCGCGCGCCGATCCTGGAGATCAGCGACGAGGACTGGCACAAGGGCATGGACACCTACCTGCTCAATGTCATTCGCCCGACGCGTCTGGTAACGCCTTTCATGCAGCGCCAGAAGGGCGGCGTGATCATCAACATTTCCACCGCCTGGGCGTTCGAGCCGAGCGAGCTGTTCCCGACGTCTGCTGTTTTCCGCTCGGGCCTGGCCGCATTTACCAAGATCTTCGCCGACAACTTCGCCGGGGATAACGTACGGATCAACAATGTCCTGCCCGGCTGGATCGACAGCCTGCCGGCCACCGAACAACGCCGCGACAGCGTGCCGCTCAAGCGCTATGGCACCAGCGAGGAAATCGCCGCCACCATTGCGTTTCTTGCCAGCGACGGCGCGGCCTACATCACGGGGCAGAACATCAGGGTTGATGGAGGTGTGACGCGTAGCGTTTAGGGGCTCATGCAGCTCTTCCGCTGGACGGACAGGGTTGGCCCGCCACTTCCCCTACTTGCTGGCAATCGACTGATTAGCCAGCGGGCAGCTCTGGGCGTTAAGAAAACGCGATGTTTTCAGCCAGTCCTGCTGCGGGTAATAGGCGAACACATAGCTACCGCGTTGCAGCGTCTCGATCAGCTTGCCGGCAATGGCCGGCCGAACAGCCGGGCACCCCTGGCTGCGCCCCAAACGACCGAGGCCCGGCACCACCTTGGGGTCGGCATATGCGGCGGCATGCATCACAATCGCCCGCGACATGCTGTTGTCATTGAACCCCGGCTCCAGCCCCTGCAGGCGCAGCGAGCGGCCGTGCTTGCCACTGTAAGTCTGGCCGGTCTCATACAAGCCGATAGACGACTGGTAGCTGTTCGGTGCGTTGGAAAACGCAGTCGGTACATCGGCGCCGCTGTTCTTGCCATGGGCGACCCATTCCTCGAACAACAGCTTCCTGGCACGCAGGTCGAACACCCACAAGCGTTTGTCACGCGAGGCCTTGGAGTAGTCGATCACCGTCAGCAACTTGTCCGCGTCGCTGTGACTGGCGCATGCGTAGGCGGTGAGTGCCAGGGCCAGGGTCGACAGGCTGGCGCTCGGGGCCAACTGCTGCAGCTCGGCGGCACTCGGCAGCGGTTGCGCGTGGGCGGCTTGCCAGGCGCCGAGGAAAAACAGGCCAATACTGGCCAACGAGAGCCGCGCGGCTCCCCGCAATGGTTTGAAGATCGACATGGATTACCTTGATGAAAACGTGACCGTTGTTGCCCCGATTGCAGCCAAAAGCGGCTACTTTGCTTGATTCCTCCGGCATTGCCGATCATTTCTTGACCAATGGTTTAACATCTTCACTGCCTTCGGTGCTGATTACCGTGAATTGTCCATTGCTGCGGGTATCCCGGGTGGACGCCCAGTCGGTGATCACCAGCATCGTGCCAACGTCCATCGCCGCCCGCAAATGGCGGCGGAATTCCGGGCTGATGCTCAATTGGCCCAATTGTTCATAAGGCGTGTTCCCGTACTCCGGGTTGCTCAGGCCCACCACCGACCAATGCAAAGGTAGCGCGCCATCGAGTGCCGGGGCGGATGGCTTTTGCAGCAGGGAATACACCGCCATGCCGCTGCGATGCTGGTTGCTATCAAGCGAAAGTGCCGGTGCCGAGCCGACCAGTTGGCCACCGCGAAACACATAGGCGCGCAAGTCGGCGCGGCTGATCAGGATCGACAGCGGCCCTGCCGTCGGGTCGGGGTCGTTCCAGAACTGTTGATTGCTCAAGACCAACGGGCCTTGGGCTTTACCCTCGCTGACCGTGGGCGCCAGCACCCCGGGGTGGTAGACCTCCACCGGTGCACTGTGGGTGTCGGAAACGATGACCGTGGTCGAACTGAAACCGGTCACTTCGTACAGCTTTTTGGCAAAGTCCATGGGCAGCCGCACGCAACCATGCGAGGCGGGGTACCCCGGCAGGTGGCCAGCGTGCAGGGCAATGCCGTCCCAGGTCAGGCGCTCCATGTAAGGCATCGGCGCGCTGTTGTAGAGGCTGGATTTATGCTCGACCTTTTTCTGCAGAATGCTGAATACCCCGGTGGGGGTTTCGCGGCCTGGCTTGCCGCTGCTCACGGTGCTGACGCCGATGGCGATGCCGTTGCGGTACACATAGGCACGTTGCTCGGTAAGGCTGACCACGACAGTCACCGGCCCCACCGGCGAGACCTGCGGGTACCAGAGAAACTGCCCAGGTTTGAGGCTGTCGAGCTGGCTCCTGAGTTGGGCCGGGGTGGGGACCTGCAGGGGGGCCGCTTCAACCAAGGCGACGGCCAGTAACAGACCCAGTCCGAGCGGTACATGCAACATCGAATAGCCCCCGTTAGAACCCTGCCCCCAGCTTAGTCGGAACATTCCCCGCAAAGCCAGCCGTTCACAGCACCAACCTGCGCGGGTGGTAACAACTGCGCCCAAGAATGTGCACGAACTTCCCACTTCAAGGCCCGGTTCATCACGACAAAAGGCAGCAAAACGGCGCGGAAACGGCAAACTCGATGAAACCTGCGGGTTGGTACGAATCTTGTTTGTATACAAGTCAAACAATAAAAGTACACAACCATCATGGAGTTCCGATGGCGTCGATTTCACGTTCCGATGTTGGCCACCTTGACGCGATACCCGTCGAAACGGCCGAGCCCGTTCAACTGGCATTGAGCCCGCGCCTGTACAGCGCCGACCTCGCGCCAACCCGCACGGCAAATCGCACCTGGGGGCGCTACAGCCTGTTTGCGCTGTGGACCAACGATGTGCACAACATCGCCAACTACTCCTTCGCCATCGGCCTGTTCGCCCTGGGCATGAGCGGCGCGCAAATCCTTGGCGCCTTCGCCCTCGGCGCACTGGTGATCTACGGCCTGATGAACCTGTCTGGCTACATGGGCCAGAAAACCGGCCTGCCCTACCCCGTCCTGTGCCGGATCAGCTTCGGCATCCACGGTGCACAGATCCCGGCCCTGATCCGCGCGGTGATCGCCATTGCCTGGTTCGGTATCCAGACGTACCTCGCCTCGGTCGTGCTGCGCGTGTTGCTCACCGCCATCGTGCCAGACCTCAAGGCCTACGATCAGAACGCAATCCTTGGCCTGTCGACACTGGGTTGGGTCACCTTCCTCGGCATCTGGTGCGTGCAGGTGGCGATCTTCGCCTACGGCATGGAAATGGTCCGCCGCTTCGAGTCCATCACCGGGCCGATCATCCTGGTCGCATTCGCCTGCCTGGCGGGCTGGATGTACTGGCGCAGTGGCTTGTCGATTGCCTGGTCCAGCGGCAACGCACCGACCGGCTCGACAATGTGGTTGAAAGTGCTCGGTGCCGCCGCCCTGTGGGTCTCGCTGTACGGCACCATGATCCTCAACTTCTGCGACTTCACCCGCAACTGCCCAGACCGGCGCACCATCAGCGTGGGCAACTTCTGGGGCCTGCCCGTGAACATGCTCGGCTTCGCGCTGATTGCCGTGGTACTCGCCGGTGCGCAGTTCAGCATCGACGGCAAGCTGGTGCAGGGCCCTACCGAAATCGTCGCCGCCATCCCCAACACCGCCGGCCTGGTGCTGGCCTGCCTGGCCTTCCTGATCGTCACCGTGGCGGTGAACATCATGGCCAACTTCGTCGCCCCGGCCTACGTGCTCGCCAACCTGGCCCCGAACCTGCTGAGCTTCCGCCGCGCGGGCCTGCTCAGCGCCGGCATCGCGGTGGTGATTCTGCCTTGGCACCTGTACAACAGCCCGTCGGTGATCGTGTATTTCCTCGGCGGCCTGGGCGCCCTGCTCGGCCCGCTGTACGGCATCATCGTCACCGACTACTACCTGGTGCGTCGCAGCCGCGTGAACCTGCCGCAGCTGTACAGCGAAAGCACCGAGGCCGCCTACCACTACAAGGGCGGGGTCAACCTGCGCGCCGTAGCGGCGTTCATTCCCGCTGCGCTGATCGCCATCGTGCTGGCGCTGGTGCCGGCGTTCGACACGCTGTCGCAGTTCTCGTGGTTCTTCGGCGCCGGTTTGGGCGGGTTGATTCATTACGCCATTGCCGATCGCAGTGCCAGGCATGCCGACGTTTCCGGTGAAAGCATCGCGGTGGATAGCGCGCAGCACTGAAAAGCGGCCAACAGGCCGCCCTGGCCAGTCGACGGATCAAGCCGGGGCAGTTACGCTGGCGCTTTCCACCTGCACGGAAGCGCCAGTGAAAGAGGCCTATCAAGGAAGCTGCCTGTGTGCAGCGGTCAGTTACCTGCTACTTACCCCACCCAAAGCAGTAAGCCATTGCCACTGCAGCCAGTGCCGCAAAAGCCACGGGGCCGCCTTCGCCTCATACGGCAGTGTTCCACGCAGCGGGCTGCGAATACTGCGCGGCGCTGCCAGCCTCAAGGCCTTTGCCTCCTCACCCACCGTAGTGCGCGAGTTTTGCGCCGAGTGCGGCTCTAGCCTGTTCTGGTCACGTTCCCAGGGTGAGTTTGCCGATTGGGTTTCAATCGCGCTGGGCACGCTTGATACACCGTTTCTGCCCAAGAAGCAGAAACACCTTCATGTCGACTCTGCTGCGCCTTGGTACACAGCCTGTAGCGCTGACTGAAACTCACGGCTGCACTGCCAGGGCGATGCCAAACGCGCGATAGCAATTGCCCGTGTGCGTGCAACTTTGGCGATTGAGCCCGGTCTGTATAGTCCCGCCGGGCACCCCACACCCCGTGCGGATGCCCATGGACCGGCGTCTTCATGATGCCTCTTGATCACAACCAAACCGATAAGGAAATCTCATGCGTACCTTCAAATACGTGCTCGCGGCGTTGCCATTCTTTGTTCTGGCCGGCTGCGGCAACGACGCCCTGGAAGGGACTTACGAAGCGACCACCACTGTAATGGGTTTCAAAAGCCCCAAGCAGAAATGGGAGTTCTCCAAGGACTACATCATCGCCAACGGCAGCAAGGTCAAGGTTGAAGAGTGGGAGCGCAAGGACGATGTGGTCACTGCGCGCAACAAGGACGGGCTTGCACTTATCAACGTGCGCGTACTGGACGGCGGCAAGCGTCTGGAGGCCGTTGGCGGCAGTGACATGGCCAAGAACGAGTTCGTGCGAGTGGATTGACCCACCTGTCAGCCAGCGCTCCAGGGGCCGCGTTGCGGCCCAACTTGCCTAACGGATCGGCATTGCGTTAAACCCACGAACACGGGCGCCCTCCACGGCATGGTCAAACGTATTCCCGATTGAGCAATCACGGCTAGGCACCTGGATGCCTGAACAACGGATGCTAGCGCTCACCGCACCTTCCGGAGATTCCGCTCGTTGACTGACTCACAGCACAACCCGACCTACGCAAAACGGTTCGAAGCCGTGCTTGCCTATATCGACAGCCACCTTGAAGGCGACCTGTCGGTGAATGCCCTGAGCCGCATCGCCAACTTCTCGCCGTTTCACTTTCATCGGCAATTCACGGCATACATGGGCGTTCCGGTTACACGGTATGTGCAACTGATGAGGCTTCGACGTGCGGCGCATCAACTGGTCGCCTCGCCCACAACGCCCGTACTGGAAGCCGCATTCGGCGCCGGCTTCGAAAGCCCCGAAGCCTTTTCCAGGGCGTTCAAGCGTGCCTTCGGCATGGCGCCGAGCGTTTTTGCCAAGGCCCCGAACTGGCAGGCCTGGAGTGCGGTGTTCGTTGTGCCTCACTTAACCAGGAGTATCACCATGCAGATCCGTATCGTGGATTTCGCCGAAACCCGCGTGGCCGCGCTTGAACACCGAGGGGCGCCAAGCCTGGTCGGCGAAAGCGTTGCGCGCTTTCGCCAATGGCGCATGCACAGCGGCCAATCGCCCGTCGCGACCAGCCGCACCTTCGGCATCCCCTACGACAACCCCGACACCACCCCCGCCCACGCCTTTCGCTTTGCCGTGTGTGGCGAGATGGACGAGGCTGTACAGCCCAATGATTTCGGCGTGCACGAACGGGTCATCCCAGCGGGGCGTTGTGCCGTGATTCGGCATACCGGCTCGCCTGACTACATTGGTGAGACCATTTATCC
>NZ_JBICKA010000003.1:0-2775 GCF_043103635.1 Pseudomonas sp. yb_9
AAAGCCGAAACCCACAGGGATCGCGACACAAGGCCGCACTTACGGGCCCTTTTCCTATGCAAGCCAACAGCCCATGGCTATCATGCCTGCCTTATTCCAAGTCGAGACTGGCATGCTGAAGTTGTTGAATCTCCTCAAGGATGGCCGGTTCCATTCCGGTGAAGCCCTGGGGGCAGCCCTCGGGGTGAGTCGCAGTGCCGTTTGGAAGCAGCTGCAGCACCTGGAGGGTGAACTGAACCTCACCATTCACAAGGTTCGTGGGCGCGGCTATCAGCTGGCGGCACCGCTCGCCTTGCTCGAAGCGCAGGCAATCGCCGGTTATGCCAAAGGCGAGCAGTGGCCAGTGTTCATCCACGAATCTATTGATTCGACCAATGCGGAAGGTTTGCGGCTTGCCGGCCAAGGGCAGGCAGCTCCGTTTATCGTGCTGGCCGAGCGGCAGAGTGCCGGCCGCGGCCGGCGTGGCCGTCAGTGGATCAGCCCATTTGCCGAAAACCTCTATTACAGCCTTGTATTGCGAGTGGATGGCGGCATGCGTCAGCTCGAAGGTTTGAGCCTGGTGGTGGGATTGGCTGTAATGCGTACCCTGCAGGCGTTTGGCGTAAAAGAGGTAGGGCTCAAATGGCCCAACGATGTGCTGGTTCGCGGGCAGAAGATTACTGGCATTCTCCTGGAACTAGTGGGCGACCCCGCCGATGTCTGCCATGTGGTGCTGGGTATCGGTATCAATGTGAACATGCAGGCAAATGACCAGGTCGATCAGCAGTGGACCTCGATGCGGCGTGAGGTGGGGGCGACAATTGATCGCAATCACTTAGTGGCATCGCTCAGTCAGCAGCTGCAGCATGAATTGGCACGCCATCGTCGCTACGGATTTGCAGCATTCCTGGAAGAATGGGAGCAGGCGCACCTTTGGCAGGGGCGCAATGTTTCGCTGGTTGCTGGCAGCACGCATATTGATGGTGTGGTTCTCGGCGTCGACGGGCAGGGTGGCTTGCGCCTTGAGGTGGACGGAGTGGAAAAGAGCTTCAGTGGTGGTGAGCTCAGTTTGAGGTTGCGTGATGATTCTTGAGCTCGATTGCGGTAACAGCTTCATCAAGTGGCGGGTAATCCATGCCGCTGATGCAGTCATTGAAGGTGGCGGGATCGTCGATTCCGATCAGGCGTTGCTCGCTGAAGTGGCTGCGCTGGCTTCGGTGCGTCTTACAGGCTGTCGCATTGTCAGTGTGCGCAGCGAGGAAGAAACCGATGCCCTGTGTTCATTGATTGCCCGGGCGTTTACCGTTCAGGCGCGTGTTGCGCAACCGGCACGGGAGATGGCCGGCGTGCGCAATGGCTATGACGATTATCAGCGTCTGGGTATGGATCGTTGGCTGGCTGCGCTGGGTGCATTTCATTTGGCAAAGGGCGCGTGTCTGGTCATTGACTTGGGCACTGCCGCAAAAGCGGACTTCGTTGCGGCGGATGGTGAGCATCTGGGTGGTTACATCTGCCCGGGCATGCCTTTGATGCGTAGCCAGCTGCGCACCCATACCCGGCGTATCCGCTATGACGATGCCTCCGCCGAGCGTGCATTGACCAGTCTGTCGCCCGGGCGCTCCACCGTCGAAGCGGTCGAGCGCGGCTGTGTGTTGATGCTCCAGGGTTTTGCGCGTACCCAGCTTGATCAGGCGCGTGCGCTGTGGGGGGACACGTTCACGGTATTTCTCACTGGGGGTGATGCGCCACTGGTAAGGGAGGCTGTGCCCCTGGCGCGTGTTGTGCCAGACCTGGTTTTCGTTGGCCTGGCCATGGCCTGCCCATTGGATTGAGGTGCCTATGCGTTGGTTGTTTCTGCTGTTACTGGTGCTCAACGTCTTCTATTACGTGTGGCACCAGCAGGAAGCCCCGCTGAAGGTCAAGGAAGTCGCCCCGCTGTCTCTGTACAAGGGGAATCAGCAAGAAATTCGCCTGCTGCGTGAAACAGGCGTGTCGGCGCCGCCCAAGCGTCGTGATGAATGCCTGGTAGTGGGCGGGGTAATGGGGCAGGGGCAGCTGGATGCGCTTCGTCAGCGCCTCTTGAGCCTGGATATTGCGACGTTGCCAGTGGTGGGGCAGTTGCCGGGGGCAGATGGGCGCTGGCTCAAGGTCGCACCGGAAAGCGAGCGTTTGCTGGACCAAACGGTGCTCTCAGCTCTTTCCAATGATTTCAAAGACTTAAAACATAAAATTATTTTCTGCCAGGGTATTGCAACTGGCGAATAGCTTGATAGAATGGCGCCCGCTTCACAGGGAACACTACTCAGGTGGTAGAACTGGAAGCGGTGTCAAAGCAGCTAAGTTTCAGATTTGATTGAAAAAATTTGAAAAAACGCTTGACACTAGGGCGGCAAACAAATAGAATGCCGGCCACATCTGGAGGGATTCCCGAGCGGTCAAAGGGGACGGACTGTAAATCCGTTGCGAGAGCTTCGAAGGTTCGAATCCTTCTCCCTCCACCAGTTTTAGCGAGAGCCGCAAGCTCCGCGGGTATAGTTTAGTGGTAGAACCTCAGCCTTCCAAGCTGATGATGCGGGTTCGATTCCCGCTACCCGCTCCAAGTTTGCCGGATTTTGCGCAAAGTGTTTCGCTCTTGTAGCTCAGTTGGTAGAGCACACCCTTGGTAAGGGTGAGGTCAGCGGTTCAAATCCGCTCAAGAGCTCCATATAAACAAGGCAGATATGAAAATATCTGCCTTTGTTTTATCAGCGCAAGACTATTTCTTCTGCGGAGGATTGTATCGATGGCTAAGGAAAA
>NZ_JBICKA010000040.1:0-51679 GCF_043103635.1 Pseudomonas sp. yb_9
CCAGATCTCATGAGGCTCCTTTCTGAGCAAGTAGGGGCTCTTGCGGAGGCTTGACCACACTGGCTTTACGCAGGCGTCAGGCTGCAGCACACTGCTGCAAGTCCTGATGCCCGTTCCCCGCCACCTTCGCGGGGTACAGCCGGAGTAGAAAATGGCGCGACAACTCATAACAAACGCCCAAGACCCGCTGCACGAATCCCGCCAGGCCCGCCTGAAACTGGCCAGTGAAGGCGAGCTGCCGTTGGGCATGCTGCGCGACGAAATCGACGCCTCCTGGCGCCGCAGCCTGGGCCATGGCCTGGATTGCCTGCAAGGCGAGCAAGTCGGCCTGGGCCTGGAGCAGGGCCATGACCTGCGCATGCTGCTGGAGCGCAACCGCCTGCTGGTCGACGCCGTTACCCCCGAACTGGACTACCTGGTCGCACGCCAGGGCAAGTCGGGCATCGTCATCCTTGGCGACGCCAAGGCGAATGTGCTGGCCATCGAAGGCCAGACCCACGTGCTCGGCCGCGAGGGCCTGCGTGACCTGCACCCGGGCAGTTGCTGGAGCGAGTCGCTGCGCGGCACCAATGCCATCGGCACGGCCGTGGTGGAAGGCCGGCCAACGTTGATCAACTGCGGTGAACACTACCTCGACCGCCTCAGCCCGTTCTCCTGCACCTCCGTGCCCCTGCGTGACCCGCGTGGCGAGGTGATCGGTGTGCTGGACATCACCCGCGAAGGGGTGATGGCGCAGCCACAGGACAGCCTGACCACGCTGATGCTGGCGGCCGGCAACATCGAAAGCCGCATGTTCGGCCTGTGCCACCCCGAGCAACTGGTGCTGGCCTTCCACAGCCGCCCGCAATACCTCAACAGCGCCTGGCACGGCCTGCTGGCGCTGAGCCTGGACGGTGAGGTGCTGGCCGCCAACGACAGTGCCTGCCAGCTTTTGCAGGTGCCACGCCATGAACTGATTGGCCGGCGCAGCACTGATCTGCTCGGCGAGCGTTCACCTGCGTTTATTGCACGCCTGTGGCAGGGTGGCGTGAGCAGCGTTCAAACGGCCAAGGGCGAGTTCTACTTCCGCGCTTTGCAGTTGCCGCGCCATGGCCGGGTAAATGGTGGTACGCCAGCCAGCAAACCGACGCTCGGTAAGCAGTCTCCCGCGCTCGATGCATTGGCCGGTGGCGATCCACGCCTGGCGCGCAACCTGCGCATGGCCCGCCAAGGGCTGGGCAATGGCCTGCCGGTGCTGCTGCTGGGTGAGACCGGTACCGGCAAGGAAGTGGTCGCCCGCGCCTTGCACCAGGCCAGCCCGCGTGCCGACAAACCGTTCGTGGCCGTCAACTGCGCCGCCATCCCCGAAGGCTTGATCGAGTCAGAACTGTTTGGCTATCGCGAGGGCGCCTTCACCGGTTCCCGCCGGGGCGGCATGATCGGGCGGTTGATGCAGGCCCATGGCGGCACGCTGTTTCTCGACGAAATCGGCGACATGCCGCTGGCCTTGCAGGCGCGCCTGCTGCGAGTATTGCAGGAACGCCGGGTAGCGCCGCTGGGGGCGGGCGACGAACAGGACATTGATGTGGCCCTGATCTGCGCCACTCACCGCGACCTCAAACGCCTTGTGCAAGAGCAGAACTTCCGTGAAGACCTTTACTACCGGGTCAACGGCGTGTCGCTGCGACTGCCGGCGCTGCGCGAGCGAGATGACCTGGGCGCGATCATCCAGGGCCTGCTGGACAAGTCCGATGCCCGTGGCGTCACCCTGGACCCGGCACTCACCACTTTGCTCGAAGGCTTCGACTGGCCGGGCAACATCCGCCAGCTGGAGATGGTGGTGCGCACGGCGTTGGCCATGCGCGAGGACGGCGAGCAGGTGTTGACTCTGGACCACCTCACTGACTGCCTGCTGGACGAACTGGCCAGCGGCACGGCGCCCTCAGGCAGCCTCAAGGACAACGAACTGGAATTGATTCGCGGTGCGCTGGCGCGTCACCAGGGTAACGTGTCTGCCGCCGCCGAGGCGCTGGGCATCAGCCGGGCAACGTTGTACCGCAAGCTCAAACAGTTGCGCGGCTGACCCATGGGCCCACTGTTCGCAAGGCTGGTGGAGTCCAGCGACCCTGTACTCATGCGCCAGGCATTGGCCTGGCTGTATGGTTTCGTGCGCCCGCACCGGCGCGCCATCGGCCTGCTGCTGGGCCTGTCGCTGGGCGCCTCGCTGCTGGCGCTGGCGCAGCCCTGGCTGGTCAAGACGCTGATCGACGAGGGGCTGCTGGCCAAGGATTACCAGACCCTCTGGCACATGGCGGCGATCATGATCGGCGCAGGCCTGCTGGGCACGGTGCTGGCCGGGGTCAACCGCTACCTGCACACGCGCCTGTCGGGGCGCATCCTGTTCGCCCTGCGCGATGACCTTTACCGCCACCTGCAGCAGTTGTCGCCAACGTTCTACGGGCGGCGGCGCATGGGCGACATCCTTTCGCGGCTGGACGGCGATGTGGCGGAGATCCAGCGTTTTGCCGTGGACTCACTGTTTTCGGCGGTGTCGGCGGTGATCGGCCTGGTGGGCGCGGTGGCGCTGATGTTGATGCTGTCGTGGCAACTGTCGTTGCTGTTGGCGCTGTTGGTACCGATGGAAGTGCTGTGGCTGCGCTGGATGCGGCGCAAGGTGGAGCGCGAAGTGCGCAACCTGCGTGAGCGTTCGGCGGATGTGTCGTCGTTCCTGGTCGAGACCTTGCCGGCGATGAAGTTTATTCAGGCGTCCGGGCAGCAAGGCCGCGAGGCAGGGCGCCTGGACCAGCTTGGGCAAGGCTACATGCGCCAGTTGCTGAAAGTGCAGGTGACCGAGTTCTTCACCCAGGCCATCCCCGGCACGCTCACCTCCTGGTGCCGCGCTTGCGCGTTTCTGGTCGGCGGCTGGTGGGTGATCCAGGGCACTTGGCAGTTGGGCGCGCTGATCGCTTTTTCCACCTACATGGGCATGGCAGTAGGCCCGGTGCAGAGCCTGCTGGGCCTGTACGTGGCGGTACAGCGCATGGCCGTGAGCCTGGGGCGGGTGATGGAGCTGAAGCAGGAGGCTGTGGCCGTGCGCCCGGCGAACAACTTGAAGCCGATACCCGATGGCCCCGGTGAGCTGCGCCTTGAAGACCTGAGTTTTGCCCATGAAGGGCGCCAAGGTGCCGTACTGAGCAACGTGCAGGTGTGTGTGCCGGGTGGCCTGAAGGTGGCCATCAGCGGTGCCTCGGGGGTGGGCAAGTCGACCCTGATCGACCTGTTGCAGCGCTTCTACGACCCGGACGCCGGGCGCATCCTGCTGGATGGCACCGACCTGCGTGACCTGGACCTGGCCGCGTTGCGCCGGCGTATTGCGGTGGTCAGCCAGGACATCGTGCTGTTCCGTGGCACCCTGGCGCAGAACCTGGCCTACGGCGTACCTGAGGCCAGCCGTGCAGAGCTGGAACGGGTCGTGCGCCTGGCGCGGCTGGACAGCCTGGTCGAAAGCCTGCCTCTGGGCTTGGACGGCCTGCTGGGCGAACGTGGCCAGCAGTTGTCCGGCGGGCAGAAACAACGCATCGCCATCGCCCGGGCAGTGTTGCAGGCCCCGGCTATATTGGTACTGGACGAAGCAACGTCCGCAGTGGACGAAGCCACCGAGCGCGAAGTGATCGCGGCCATCGACCAGCTTTTCGCTGGCCGCACGCGCATCCTGATCAGCCACCGAGCTTCGACACTGGCCGATGCCGACCTGCACTTGCAACTGCATGATGGCCAGTTGCAGGTGCTGCGGCAGGAGGCAATCAAACATGGGCACTGACGTGCGTGTTGGCATCATCGACAGCGGCTGCTCGCCGGAGCATGCCAACGGTTTGCTGGCTGCCCGCCGTTTCTGGCTGGAAGACGGCCAGTTGCGTGAAGGAGAGCTGCAGCCCGACCAGCTGGGGCATGGCAGCGCGGTGCTTGCCGGCGTGCAGCGTGAGGCTGGGCCGGTGCCGCTGCTGGTGGCCCAGGTGTTCAGCGCCCAGGCCAGCACTAGCGCCTTGCAGGTGGCTGCCGCGCTGCTGTGGCTGGTGGAGGCGGGGGCTACCTTGGTCAACCTTAGCCTTGGCCTGCAGCAGGACCGCCCTGTGCTGCACCAGGCTTGCGCCGAAGCGTTGGCAGCGGGTGTGCTGTTGTGCGCATCCAGCCCGGCGCAAGGCGGGGCAGTGTTCCCGGCCAGCTACTGCGGGGTGATCCGGGTGACCGGCGATGCCCGCTGCGCGCCGGGCGAGTGGTCGTGGCTGGGTACGCGGCAGGCGGACTTTGGCGGTTACGTGGGCACGGGCGACAGGGCGGGCGCGAGCCTGGGCTGCGCGGCCTTGAGCGGAAGGATTGCAGCGTTGTTGCGCGACGAGCCGGGCATGGGTCGCCAGCAGGTTTACGACTGGCTGCGCAGCAATGCGGCGTATACCGGCCCCGAGCGACGAGGTGTTGGCCATGCCTGAACCGCGCATTGTGGTGCTGGGTGCTGGCCCGGCGGGTGCTGCCACGGCCATTGGCTTGCGGCGGCTGGGCTACTCCGTGACGATGGTGTCGGAGTGGCGCCGTTTCGCGGCAGTCGAAGGGGTTTCGCAGCGGGTGCTGGAGAGCTTGCGACATGCAGGCCTTGGCGGGGCCTTGAGCCAGGCGGCCATGCCGGCTACCCGGCAGGTGCACTGGAATGGCCAGCACCTGCAAATGAACCAGGAGTTCTTGCTGGATCGACAGCGTTTTGACCGGGCGCTGCGCGACGACCTTCAGCGTGCCGGCGTGAGTGTGGTCGAGGGCCGGGTGCGCGAGGTTGTGCACGAGGGCGGTCATCATGTGCGCCTGGACGATGGGCAGGTGCTGATGGTTGATTTCCTCGTCGAGGCCCGAGGCCGTCAGGCACCGCTGGCCCCGGATCGCCTGCGTGGGCCGGAAACGGTTAGCCTGCTTAACGTGTGGCAGGGTAGCCCGGGGGCGCCTGCGTCGGCGGTGGAAAGCCTGGAGGATGGCTGGGCGTGGATGGCGCGGTTGGAGGATGGCCGCTGTTACTGGCAAGTCACCCTTGACGCGGCCGGGCTGCCGGGCAAGGCCGGCTTGGCGGATTACTGCCTGGCGCGGCGGGCCTGCAGCGCGCTGGTTGCCGAGTTGTTTGATGCCCAGGCGCTGGTTCCGGCACAGGTGCATGCACGCAGCAGCACTGCAATTCTGGCCGGCGAATGTGTCGGGCAGGACTGGATACGGGTCGGCGATGCGGCGATGGCCGTTGATCCCCTGTCGGGCAACGGGATTTTCCAGTCACTGTCTTCGGCGTTGCAGGCGCCGGTGGTGATCAATACGTTGTTGCGCAAGCCCGAGCGCTCGGGGCTGGCGCGGCAGTTTCACCAGCAGCGGGTCGAGCAGCTGTTCTTGCGCTTTGCCCGGATCGGGCGGGATTTCTATGGGCAGGAGCAGGGGCGCGCAGGGCAGCCGTTTTGGGCTCGGCGGCAAGGTTGGCCGGATGCGCAGCCGTTGCATAGGCCTGCGGATTGGAAAACGGTGCGGGTCGAGCGGCGGCCTGTACTGCGTGATGGGTGGGTGGATGAGGCTGAGGTGGTGGTGACGGCGGATCAGCCGTTGGGGGTTTGGCATTTGCAGGGGGTGGAGTTGGCGCCTGTCGTGCAGAAGCTACAGGGCGGGCAAGCACTTGAGGCAGTGTTGCCAGGTCTTGCGGATGAACAGCAGAAGATGGTGCGGCGCTGGCTGCTGGAGCAAGGTTTTGCTTGAGATCGCCGGGGCCGCTTTGCGGCCCTATCGCAGGCAAGCCAGCTCCCACAGGTTTTGTGCAAGGCTCAGGCTCTGTGCAAGGCCCTGGTCTTGTCCAAGAGCTCAGGCTCTGAGCAAGGCTCAGGTCTTGTGCTGACCTGTGGGAGCTGGCTTGCCGGCGATAGGGCCCTTGAGTCAGAAGAAGGTCCCCACAATCAACTGCATGTAGGCCCCGGTATCCCGCCCGCCCAGTTGTGTGCCGCCATTATCCGCACTACGCTCCGGCTTGTAGAAGCCCACCAGCGGGCTGATCAGCAGGTGGTCATTGACCATCCATTCCACATACAGGTCCAGCTCCCGTCCGCCCAAGTTGCCCTGGTCGGTGTCCAGCGTGTCGAAGTCGAAGTACAGTGCGCCCACGGTCAGGTTGTCCCGTGGCTTGCCCTTCAGCGCTACGTGGTGTACCTGGCTGTTCTTGTTGAACGGCCCGGCATAGTTGGCCGCCACTTCACCCTGGAACCAGGTGCCATAGCCCCGGCTCAGGCCATAGAACAGCGGGTCGAAACCTTCGGAAAAGCGGCTGTAGCGGTAGGTCGCGGTGGGCGACCAGGGTAGCTCGGAGAACGTCCAGTTGCCCTCCAGATACCAGGCATTCTCGCGTCCACCGGTCTTGTCCTGGGTCACGTATTCGGCGGCCAGCTCCAGGTCTTTCACGCCCAGGTTACCGCGCCCGCGCAGGCTGGCGGTGTCCATGCCGTCGCGGTGCTCCAGGCCCATGATCTGCGCGTAGCGCTGGTCAACGTCCTGCCCGCGTATCCAGCTGACGCCCACGGTGCCAGCGTCGGCGACGTGTTCAAGGTTGGCTACTGCCAGCGACGTGTCGGCCTGGTAGTGGTTGTCGGACTTAAGCCACATCAGGTCACCGCGCCAGCCTTGTTTGCCGCCCAGGCGCAAGACTGCGGTGCGGTCGAAGGCCTTACGGGCGGCCAGGTAGTAGGCGCCGCCACGGTTGAAGTTGGCGCCCAGGTCGACCTTGCCCAGGTTCACCGGGTCGCCCTGGATCAGGAACCCGTCGCCCAGTGTCACCACCTGGCGGCCACCGGAAATGTCCACGCCGTCTTCACCCAGGGCCGGGAAAAGGTTGGCCGAGCGCCAGCCCAGGTACAGGTCTTCGATGGCGGTGCGGCGTTCGTCGCCGAGGGTCAGGCCGGCGGCATCGCCGTCGCCCCAGGTGGCGGAGCTGAGCAGGTTGAACGCGCCGTAGAGTGCGCCGGCATCGGGCAGGGCCTGGCTGCCGCTGAGGCCGTATTTGATGTAGCCCTCCTGCCAGGCGGTGCTGCCGGGCTGGCGGTTGCCGGCCTGGTTGAAGCTTTCGTCGCTGTGGAAGACGCCAAACAGGGCTTCAAGGTCGGCGTTGAGGGTGGTGCCGTTGTGGTTGTACAGCTCGTGGGCTTGGCTGGCGGGTGCGGTTAACAGCAGGGCCAAAGTGCAGGCGAGTGTGTGCCTCATGGGTGTGCTCCAGGGTTTTTTATTGTTGTTTTTGTGTTGCCTGGGCCGGCCACTTCGCGGGCAAGCCCGCTCCCACAGAGTCCCCACAGATTTCAGGCTTGTGGTTATCCTGTGGGAGCTGGCTTGCCGGCGATAGGGTCGGTACAGGCAAAAGGTCAGAGCTTGATCAACACCGATTTGAGTTCGGTGTAATGCTCGATGGCAGCGGCCCCCATCTCACGGCCAACGCCAGACATCTTGTACCCCCCAAACGGCAACGCCGGGTCCAGCGCACTGTGGCAGTTGACCCAGACTGACCCCGACTTGATACGCGGGATCATCCGGTGCACCGCTGCCAGGTCGTTGGACCAGATGCTCGCGCCCAGGCCGTAGGGGTTGTCGTTGGCCATGCCGATCACTTCGTCGATATCATCGAACGGCATCGCCACCAGCACCGGCCCGAAGATTTCTTCCTGCACCAGGCGGTGGCGCTGGTCGACATCGACAATCACCGTCGGCTTGACGAAGTAGCCTGGGCCAAAGCTTTCGCCACCGCAGGCGATGGTCGCGCCCAATTCGCGACCCAGCTCGATGTAGCCGGTGACGCGGTCCTGCTGTTTGGCTGAAATCAGCGGCCCCATTTGCACGGCCGGGTCCAGGCCGCTGCCCAGTTTCATGCCATTGGCGATGCCGGCGATGTCGGCCACCACGTTGTCGAAGTGCTTGCGGTGTACATACAGGCGCGAGCCGGCGCAGCACACCTGGCCCTGGTTGAAGAAGATCGCCGTGGCCGCACCCGCAGCCGCTTCCTGCAGGTTGGCGTCGGGCATGACGATGGTTGGCGATTTGCCGCCGAGCTCCAGGGTGACGCGGGTCATGTTGTCCATGGCCGCCTTGCCGATCAGCTTGCCGACTTCGGTAGAGCCGGTGAAGGTCAGCTTGTCCACGCCGGGGTGGCGGCTGAGCGCGGCACCGGCATTAAGGCCGGTACCGGTGATCACGTTGAACACGCCCGCCGGGTAACCGGCTTCATCGACCAGTTCAGCCAGTTTGAGCACGCTCAACGGGGTTTCATCTGCAGGTTTGAGCACCACGGTGCAGCCGGTGGCCAGGGCCGGACCGAGCTTCCAGCAAGCCAGCAGCAGCGGGAAGTTCCAGGCGACGATGGCGCCTACCACGCCGACGGCCTCACGGCGCACGAAGCCGTGGAACTGGTCGTTGGGCATCAACGGCATGGAGGCGTCGACGGTGCTACCCTCGATCTTGGTGGCCCAGCCGGCCATGTAGCGCAAAAAGTCGATGGCCAACTGCACGTCCATCACCTGAGCCACGGCGGCGCTCTTGCCGTTGTTCAGGCACTCCAGCTCGGCCAGCTGGCGGGCGTCGCGCTCCATCAGGTCGGCCAGACGCCACAGCAGGTTTTGCCGTTCACGCGGGCGCAGGCGGCTCCACGGCGAGCCGTCGAAGGCCTGGCGTGCAGCGCGCACGGCGCGGTCAACGTCTTCGGCCTCGGCGGCGGGCACTTCACCCAGCACTTCGCCAGTGGCCGGATTACGGAACGACAGGGTGCGACCGCTGGCGGCGTCCTGCCAGTCGGCGCCGATGCGCATCTTCAGCTTGCGTTCGAGAAAGGCGCGGGTGGCGGGCAGGATGGGCAGTTCGGAAAGCATGGGGCTGTGCCTCTTGTCATTGGGTGTGACGGGCTCAGGCGCAATGGCCGTGCCAAGGTGGGCAAATGGCCGCAAAGTGTTGAAGGCGTTGGGTTTTGCCAGGGTGCAAGGTTGTGATTGCAGGCGTGCGCTGTTGCACATTGAGACGGCGTGAGACGGTAGTGAAACAGAAGCTGTGTCGGCCTCTTCGCGGGCAAGCCCGCGACGGCCTGCACGGCAGGCCCCTGTCTCAGGATGAAACACCCTGTCGCGAAATGGCACGCTGCAATTGGCCATCCCTGCGGGCATTGAAACCAGGAAAACGGCCTAAAAGCCTGAAAGAAAACGTTTTTACGACACCTGGCACAGTTCCTGTATCACAACCGTCACATGCACACCTGCTGTACCAAAGCGTGCGAAAAACGATAAGAACAACAACCGTGGAGGTCTGACCTTGAAGACGACTCGACTCCGGCGGCATGCGGGCAAACTGGCGCTGGTCGCCGCCGCGCTGCTGAGCACCCAGGCCATGGCGGCCGAGCAGGGCCCGAGCCTGTTGCAGAACAAGTGCATGGGGTGCCATATCCCCGAAGGCAACGATACCTACAGCCGCATCAGCCACCAGCGTAAAACGCCGGAAGGCTGGCTGATGAGTATCGCCCGCATGCAGGTAATGCACGGCCTGCAGATCAGCGACGACGACCGTCGCACGCTGGTCAAGTACCTGGCCGACAAGCAGGGCCTGGCGCCCAGCGAAACCGAGGGTGTGCGCTACGCCATGGAACGCCGGCTGAACACCGTCGAGCACTTCGATACCCAACTCAGCGAAACCTGTGGCCGTTGCCACTCCGGTGCCCGCGTCGCCTTGCAGCGCCGCCCGGCAAAGGAATGGGAGCACCTGGTCAACTTCCACCTCGGCCAATGGCCGTCCCTCGAATACCAGGCCCAGGCGCGTGACCGCGACTGGCTGCCGATTGCCCTGCAACAGGTGGTGCCGGAACTTGCCAAGCGTTATCCGCTGGACAACCCGGCCTGGGCCGAGTGGCAGAAGGCCAAGCCGAATGCCGATGTGCTGCCGGGGCAATGGGCCTTCAGCGGGCACATGCTGGCCAAGGGCGATGTGCGCGGGGTGATGAGCGTTACGGCTGACCAGGGCGACACCTTCAAGGTGGAGGTCAAGGGCGCTTATGCCGATGGCACGCCGTTCAACGGCAGTGGCACGGCAATCCTGTACAACGGCTATGAGTGGCGCGGCAACGTCAAGGTGGGCGACGCCAACCTGCGTCAGGTGTTCGCGGCACTGGATGGCGAAATGAAAGGCCGCATGTTCGAGGCCGAGCACGATGAACGTGGCCTGGAGTTCACTGCGGTGAAGGAAGGCAAGGCACGCCTGCTTGCCGTACAGCCGGCGTTCATCAAGGCAGGCGGCGAAAGCGAGATCACCTTGGTAGGCAGCGGCCTGGACGGCAAGCCCGACCTGGGCGCCGGGGTGGAAGTGACCGAAGTGTTGGAGCAAACCCCCACCCTGGTGCGAGTCAAGGCCCGCGCAGCCGCCGATGCCAAGCCTGGCCAGCGCGAGGTTGCAGTGGGCGCGCTCAAAGGTGCAAACCTGGCGGTATACGACAAGGTCGAGGAAGTGAAGGTCGTGCCGGCATTCTCCATTGCCCGCATTGGCGAGAACGGTGCTTCGGTACCGAAAGTGCAGGGCCGTTTCGAAGCCGAGGCCTGGGGTAAAGACGCCAGCGGCCAGCCACTGCGCATCGGCTACCTGCCAGCCACCTGGAAAGTCGAGCCGTTCAACGAACGTGCGGTCGAGGATGAGGACGTCAAGTTCGCCGGCAAGATGCAGGCCGATGGCGTGTTCGTGCCCGGCGGTGCCGGCCCCAACCCTGAGCGCAAGATGATGACCAACAACGCTGGCAACCTGAAGGTCATCGCCACCCTGGCCGACGGTGGCCAGACTGGCGAAGGGCACATGATCGTCACCGTTCAGCGCTGGAACAACCCGCCGCTGCCGTAACGGCAGGGCGCAACGGTTTTCCAACGGATCGATTATCGGGAGGTCGCCATGGGCGCACTACTGAACCTGGTCGAACGCAACCTGCATGAAGTGCAGGTTGATGCCGACCGCATGCTGTTCCATATACCCAGCAGTTCGCTGTTTGCCACAGATGCCGTGACCGGCAGCATCATCGACGCCTTGCGCCAGCAAGGTTGTTCGGCCGAGGAGCTGATGCAGCGCCTGGGCCAGCAGTTTGCCGGCGACGATATCCAGGACACCCTGCGCGAGCTGATCGCGCTGGAGCTGGTCAGCGACGGCTCGCCGCTTACCCCGGAAATCGCCCTCAGGCAGGTCGAGCGCACCGCGCTGAATACCGTGGTGCTGAACGTCAACACCGGCTGCAACCTCAGTTGCACCTATTGCTACAAGGAAGACCTGGACAAACCGTCCGCCGGCAAGAAGATGAGCACCGCCACCGCCGAAGCCTCGGTGGAGATGCTGCTCAAGGAATCGCCCAACGAGGAGCGCTACAGCGTGGTGTTCTTCGGTGGCGAGCCCTTGTCCAACCGGCCGTTGATCGAGCATATGGTGGCTTACTGCGAGCGGCGTTTCGCCGAGGCGGGCAAGGCGGTGGAGTTCATCATGACCACCAACGCCACGTTGTTGACCGAAGAGATCATCGACTGGCTCAATGCCCACCGCTTCGGCTTGTCGATCAGTATCGACGGCCCCAAGACCGTGCACGACCGCAACCGCATCACCGTGGGCGGGCAGGGCACCTATGACGTGGTGCGGCGCAAGGCCGACCTGTTGCTGTCGCGCTACACCAGCCGCCCGGTGGGCGCGCGGGTCACGCTGACCCGTGGCATCACCGACGTCGAGACCATCTGGAACCACCTGTTCAACGAAATGGGCTTCGCCGAAGTCGGCTTTGCCCCGGTCACCTCGGGCGACATGGCCGACTTCAACCTCACTGGCGAAGAGCTGGTGCAAGTGTTCGCCAATATGAAAGCGCTGGGCCGCAAGTACCTGGAGGCCGCGCTGGAACACCGCAACATCGGGTTCTCCAACCTCCACCAGCTGATTACCGACATCCACGAAGGCCACAAGAAGGCGCTGCCGTGCGGTGCCGGGCTGAAGATGCTGGCGGTGGACCACGAAGGCGAGCTGAACCTGTGCCACCGCTTCACCGGCTCCAGCCTGCCGACCTTCGGCAACGTGCACCAGGGCGTGAAGCAGGCGCAGCTCAACGACTTCCTGTCGCAGCGCCTGGACCGCAGCAACACCGGCTGCGAGAGCTGCCGTATCCGCAACCTGTGCTCTGGCGGCTGCTACCACGAAAGCTATGCGCGCTACGGCGACCCGCAGCACCCGACGTATCACTACTGCGAACTGATGCGCGACTGGGTCGACTTCGGCATTGAAGTCTACAGCCGCATCATGGCCGCCAACCCGGCCTTCATCGATCGCTACATCACCCCGCGGAAGGCGCACTGACATGAAGCACTTGAAGCCCCTGAACAACAAGGCGCGTATCCTCGAACAGGCCGCTGCCGAAGACCGCGTCGAAGAAGTCATGGCCATGAGTGCAGTGGCCGGCTGTACGGCCACCACCGACCCGGGTTGGGAAGTGGACGCCTTTGGTGGCGTGAGCTCGCTGTGCCAGCCGATGGAAGCCGACCTGTATGGCTGCTCCGACCCTTGCTGGTGGCCGGCCCAGGTGCCGGACATGATGAGCACCTATCAGGACTGGAACGCCCAGGCCACCAACTCGGCGGATGACTGGCGCAACCTCGGCACTGTGTTCCCGAAAGACAAGTGACCGGCCCAACAAGAATGACAAGGGGAAACCGCATGAAAGCTGGACGCTGCGCGCCACTCGCGCTCACCATCGCCGCCATGGCGTGTACCGGCCTGGCACAGGCCGACGATACCGCGCCGGCACTGAAGGCTGGCCACGAATACATGATCGTGACCAACTACCCGAACAACCTGCATGTGGTCGATGTGGCCACTGATACGGTGTACAAGAGCTGCGTCATGCCCGACAAGTTCGGCCCCGGCACCGCAATGATGGCGCCGGACAACCGCACCGCCTACGTGTTGAACAACCACTACGGCGACATCTACGGCATCGACCTGGACACCTGCAAGAACACCTTCCACGCCAACCTGTCCAGTGTGGCGGGGGAAGTGGGCCGGTCGATGTACTCGTTCGCCATCAGCCCCGACGGCAAGGAAGTGTACGCCACGGTCAACCCGACCCAGATGCTGAACGACCACTACGTGGTCAAGCCGCCACGGCTGGAAGTGTTCAACACTGCCGATGGCTTGCAGGCCAAGCCAGTGCGTACCTTCCCGATGCCGCGTCAGGTTTACCTCATGCGCACCGCCGACGATGGCACCTTGTATTTTGCCGGGCCGGACATCTACAAGATGGACGTGAAGACCGGCAGGCATTCGGTGGCCTTGCCGCTGCGCAACTGGAACCGCAAAGGCTACAGCGCCCCGGACGTGCTGTACTTCTGGCCGCACCAGAACCCGCGCCACGAGTTCTCGATGCTGTACACCATTGCCAAGTTCAAGGACGCCAAGCAGGACCCGAACGAGGCCGAGCTGTTGTACGGCTACCTGAGCGTCGACCTGAAGACCGGCAAGACCCACACCCAGGAGTTTGCCGACCTGACCGAGTTGTATTTCACCGGCTTGCGTTCGCCCAAGGACCCGAACCAGATCTACGGCGTGCTCAACCGCCTGGCCAAGTACGACATCAAGCAGCGCAAGCTGATCAAGGCGGCTAATCTGGAGCACACCTATTACTGCGTCACGTTCGACAAGAAGGGCGACAAGCTGTACCTGGGCGGCACCTTCAACGACCTGGCGGTGTTCAACCCGGAGACGCTGGAGAAGGTGAAGAACATCAAGTTACCGGGTGGTGACATGTCGACCACGACGCCTCAGGTGTTCATCCGTTAAACCGGAGTTGCCTTCTTCGCGGGCTTGCCCGCGAAGAGGCCAGTACAAACACTATAAAAACAACAAGAGAACACCCATGCCCCAGCCAAGCTACTCCAAGGGTAACCAGGACAAAGCCCTGCTCAGCCAGTGCATCGGTGATGCCTTCGACACCACCGTCGCCCGCTTCCCCGATCGCGAAGCTTTAGTAGTCCGCCACCAAGCCTTGCGCTACACCTGGCGCCAACTGGCCGCTGCAGTCGACCAGCACGCCCGAGCCCTGATGGCCTTGGGCGTGCAACCCGGCGACCGCCTGGGCATCTGGGCACCCAACTGCGCCGAGTGGTGCATCACCCAGTTCGCCAGTGCCAAGGTCGGCGCGATCCTGGTCAATATCAACCCGGCCTACCGCTCCAGCGAGCTGGACTACGCCCTCGGCCAGTCCGGCTGCCGTTGGGTGATCTGCGCCGACGCGTTCAAGACCTCCGATTACCACGCCATGCTGCTGGGCCTGGTGCCGGGCCTGGGCACAGGCCAGCCGGGGGCGCTGATCTGCGAGCGCTTCCCGGAGCTGCGCGGCGTGGTCAGCCTGGCCACCGCACCACCACCAGGCTTTCTGGCCTGGCATGAATTGCAGGCCCGTGCCGATGCAATCAGCCGTGAGGCCCTGGCCGAGCGCCAGGCGCAACTGCACTGCGACGACCCAATCAACATCCAGTACACCTCGGGTACCACCGGGTTCCCCAAGGGCGCGACCCTCAGCCACAGCAACATCCTCAACAACGGGTACATGGTTGGCGAAAGCCTGGGCCTGACCGAGCACGACCGGCTGGTGGTGCCGGTGCCGCTTTACCACTGCTTCGGCATGGTCATGGCCAACCTTGGTTGCATGACCCACGGCAGCACCCTGATCTACCCCAACGATGCCTTCGACCCACTGGCCACGCTACGCGCTGTGGCAGAGGAAAAGGCGACCGCGCTGTATGGCGTGCCGACCATGTTCATCGCCGAACTGGACCACCCACAACGCGCGGAATTCGACCTGTCGAGCCTGCGCACCGGGATCATGGCCGGTGCCACCTGCCCGATCGAAGTGATGCGCCGGGTGATCGGCGAAATGCACATGGCCGAGGTGCAGATTGCCTACGGCATGACCGAGACCAGCCCGGTGTCATTGCAGACCGGGCCGGACGATGACCTGGAGCGCCGTGTGACCAGTGTCGGCCGCACCCAGCCACGGCTGGAGAACAAGGTGGTCGACGTTGACGGCAACACCGTTCCGCGTGGCGAGATAGGCGAGCTGTGTACCCGTGGCTACAGCGTGATGCTCGGTTACTGGAACAACCCCAAGGCCACCGCAGAAAGCATTGATGGTGAAGGCTGGATGCACACTGGCGACTTGGCGGTGATGGACGAGCAGGGCTATGTGCGCATTGTCGGGCGCAGCAAGGACATGATCATTCGTGGCGGCGAAAACATCTACCCGCGTGAGCTGGAAGAGTTCTTCTTCACCCACCCGGCGGTGGCCGATGTGCAGGTGATTGGCGTGCCATGCAGCAAGTATGGCGAAGAGATCGTGGCCTGGGTGCGGCTGCACCCGGGGCATACCGCCAGTGAGGATGAACTGCGTGAGTGGGCGAGGGTGCGGATTGCGCACTTCAAGGTGCCCCGGTATTTCCGCTTTGTCGACGAGTTTCCGATGACGGTGACGGGCAAGGTGCAGAAGTTCAGGATGCGTGAGATCAGTGTCGAGGAGTTGTCGGCCGGATGACTTACTGCCTGTTCCGGCCTGTTCGCGGGCTCGAACAGGCGGTAGATGACTTCAGCCTTGTAGCAACTCCGGACTGTTGAAATTGCTTAGCCGGGGATCACTGTCGGGACATTCCAACCCCTGAATCACATCGCGCAGCAAGGCCTTCTGCAAACTCCGCTCACCCGCTGCCCATGCCTGCTCCAGCAACGGCAGCACCCGCCGTGGCAGCACGCTGAACATCGGCTGCCAATACCCCCCTTGGCGCACCATCGCCGCACTGTCACTCGCCACCGCCAACCGCAGCAAATCCTCGATCAACACCCGGTCAACCTGCGGCGCATCGCACGCCAGCAGCACCACCCACTCATGCCGCGCCACCTTGAGCCCGGCAATCACCCCCGCCAACGGCCCCGGGAAGCCCGCCTCGGCATCGCCCACCAACTGGTCGGCATACGCCCGGTAGACCTCCTGATTGCGGTTGCAGGAAATCACCAGATCATCGCTTAATGGCCGCACCACCCGCTGCACATGCGCCACCAGCGGTTCGCCCTTCCATTCGATCAGCCCCTTGTCACGGCCGCCCATACGCTGGCCACGGCCGCCGGCAAGGATGAGGGTGGAGCAGGGGGGGATTGCATCAGGCATGAAAAAGGGCTCCGGGCAGTCATTGCCGGGAACCCTCCCATTTCACGCGGGGCTTGTCCAGTCAGCTTTCGCTGCCAACCGGTTGCGTGTCGGCGTTACGCGCCTGACGACGCCCAGCCAGCCGCATCACCACCACAAAGAACACCGGCACAAACACCACCGCCAAGGTGGCGCTGAGCATGCCGCCGATCACCCCGGTACCGATGGCCTGCTGGCTGGCCGAGCTGGCGCCGCTGGCGATGGCCAGCGGTACCACGCCGAGGATGAATGCCAGCGAGGTCATCACGATGGGGCGCAGGCGCAGGCGGGCGGCCTGCACCGCAGCGTCGACGGCATCCACGCCCTGGTCGACCAGGTGCTTGGCGAACTCGATGATCAGGATGGCGTTTTTCGCCGACAGACCGATCAGGGTAATCAGTCCAACCTTGAAGAACACGTCATTGGGCATGCCGCGCAGGGTCACGGCCAGCACCGCACCCAGTACGCCGAGGGGCACCACCAGCAGCACGGCGGTGGGAATCGACCAGCTTTCGTACAGCGCTGCCAGGCACAGGAATACCACCAGCAACGACAGCGCCATCAGCATCGGTGCTTGGCTGCCGGACAAGCGCTCCTGCAGCGACAGCCCCGTCCATTCCAGGCCGGCGCCAGGCGGCAACTGGGCGACCAGGCGCTCGACTTCCGCCATCGCCTCGCCCGAGCTGTAGCCTGCTGCCGGTTCGCCGGAAATCGACACCGCCGGGTAGCCGTTGTAACGGGTCAGCTGCACCGGCCCGCTGACCCACTTGGCCTGGACGAACGCGCCCAGTGGCACCATCTTGCCGCTGTTATTGCGCACGTGGATTTTCAGCAAGTCTTCGACCTGGCTACGCTGGTCGCCTTCGGCCTGCACCACCACCCGCTGCATGCGGCCCTGGTTGGGGAAGTCGTTGACATAGCTGGAGCCCACCGCCACGTCCAGCACCGAGCCGATATCGGCAAACGAAACGCCCAGGGCATTGGCCTGGCGGCGGTCGATTTCCAGTTGCACCTGCGGGCTTTCGGCCAGCGATGCTTCACGCACGTTGGTCAATACCTTGCTTTTGCCGGCATTGGCCAGCAGCGTGTCGCGGGCAGCCATCAACGCGGCGTGCCCCATGCCGCCACGGTCCTGCAGGCGAAATTCGAAGCCGGTGGACTCGCCCAGGCCGTCGATAGGCGGCGGCAGCACGGCATAGGCCACAGCGTCCTTGAGCTGGGTGAAGGCCATGGTCGCGCGGTCGGCAATCGATTGGGCGCTGTCGTCGGCACCACGCTCGGACCAGTCCTTGAGCGTGGTGAATGCCAGTGCTGCGTTCTGCCCGCTACCCGAGAAGCTGAAACCCAGGATCAGCGTGGTGTTGCCTACGCCCGCTTCCTCGGCGTTATGCGCCTCGATCTGCGCGGCCACCTGTTCGGTGCGCATGCGGCTGGCGCCGGGTGGCAGCTGAATGTCGGTAATGGTGTAGCCCTGGTCTTCGGTGGGCAGGAACGCTGTGGGCAACTGGCTGAAACCGTAGCCCAGCACCGCCAGCAGCACCGCGTACACCAGCAGGTAGCGGCCGCTGCGCTTGAGCGCCTGCATCACCCAGCGTTGGTAGCCATTGCTCAGGCTTTCGAAGCGGCGGTTGAACCAGCCGAAGAAGCCTTTGCGCTCATGGAGCTCACCCTTGGCGACCGGTTTGAGCAAGGTGGCGCACAGCGCCGGGGTCAGGCTGAGGGCCAGGAATGCCGAGAACAGGATCGACACCGCCATCGACACCGAGAACTGCTGGTAGATCACCCCCACCGAACCTTGCATGAAAGCCATGGGCAGGAACACCGCCACCAGCACCAGGGTGATGCCGACGATCGCGCCGCTGATCTGGCCCATGGCCTTGCGCGTGGCCTCTTTGGGCGGCAGGCCTTCTTCGGCCATGATGCGTTCGACGTTTTCCACCACCACGATGGCGTCGTCGACCAGGATGCCGATGGCCAGCACCATGCCGAACAGGGTCAGCACGTTGACGGAGAAGCCCATGGCCAGCATGACCGCGAAGGTGCCCATAAGCGCCACCGGCACTACCAGTGTGGGGATCAACGTATAGCGCAGGTTCTGCAGGAACAGGAACATCACTGCGAACACCAGCAGCATGGCTTCGAAAAGGGTGTTGATGACCTGCTCGATCGACACCTTGACGAACGGTGAGGTGTCGTAGGGGATGTCGTACCTGACGCCTTCCGGGAAGTAGCGCGCCAGGTCCTGCATTTTCGCCCGCACCAGGGTGGCGGTTTCCATGGCGTTGGCCCCCGGCGACAGCTGCACGCTGAACGCGGTGGCCGGCTTGCCGTTCAGGCGGGTGCCGTACTGGTATTCCTGGGCGCCGATCTCGACCCGGGCGACGTCACCGACAGTGACCGTGGAACCGTCCGGGTTGGCGCGCAGGACGATGGCGTTGAACTCCTCCGGTGTGCTGAGCTGGCCTTTGACCACCACGTTGGCGGTAATTTCCTGGGTGTCACGGGTGGGCAGGTCGCCAATGCTGCCGGGCGCGACCTGGGCGTTCTGCGCGGCGATGGCCTCGGCCACGTCGTTGGGCGTGAGGTTGAAGCCGATCAGCTTGCGCGGGTCGATCCAGATGCGCATGGCGCGTTCCGAACCGTACAGCTGGGCTTTACCGACGCCCTTGAGGCGGCGGATTTCGTCCATCACGTTGCGCGCGAGAATGTCCGACAGCGCGGTTTCGTCGAGTTTGCCATCTTCGGAGGTGAGGGTGGCCAGCAGCAGGAAACCGGTAGACACCTTTTCTACCTGCAGACCCTGCTGGGTGACCGGGCGCGGCAGGCGCGACTCGACCACCTTCAGGCGGTTCTGCACGTCAACCTGGGCCAGGTCCGGGTTCGTGCCCGGGGCGAAGGTGGCGGTGATGGTGGCGCTGCCCAGGCTGCTTTGCGACTCGAAGTACAGCAGGTTGTCGGCGCCGTTGAGCTCCTGCTCGATCAGGCTGACCACGCTTTCGTCCATGGTCGCGGCGGAGGCGCCTGGGTACACGGCGTAGATTTCCACCTGCGGCGGGGCCACGTTCGGGTACTGGGCTACCGGCAGCTGCGGGATGGCCAGCGCGCCGGCCAACAGGATGAACAGTGCGACCACCCAGGCGAACACCGGGCGGTCGATGAAGAATTGCGGCATGAATCAGGCCCTCACTGGCCGGTGTGCTGTGCGATGGGCGCTGCGCCCGTTGCGTTGTCGACCTGCACCTGGTCACCGGCCTTGACGTGTTGCAGGCCTTCGACCACTACCTGCTCGCCTGGCGTCAGGCCTTCGCTGACGACCCAGCGATCACCCTGGGCGCTGCCCAGTACCACCTGGCGGTCGCTGACCCGGGCCTGAGCGTCGACCACCAGCACCTTGGGCACCCCGGCACTGTCGCGCAGGATGGCCCGCTGCGGCACGCTCAGGCCTTTGGGCTGTACGGCCTGCTCCAGGCGCACACGCACATAGCTGCCGGGCAGCAGGTCGAGGTCCGGGTTGGGGAACTCGCTGCGCAGGGTGATCTGGTTGGTGCTGGGGTCGACACTGATGTCGGAGAACAGCAGCTTGCCTGGCAGCGGGTAGGCACTGCCATCGTCCTGGATCAGCGTGGCGCGGGCCTGGCCGTCACCCACCTGCTGCAGCTCGCCTGCGCGCAAGGCCCGGCGCAAGGCGTTGAGCTCGCGGGTGGACTGGGTGACGTCGGCGTGGATCGGGTCCAGCTGCTGGATGGTCGCCAGCGGCGTGCTTTCGTTTTGCCCGACCAGGGCGCCTTCGGTGACCTGGGCACGGCCGATACGGCCGGAAATCGGCGCGGTTACCGTGGCGTAGCCGAGGTTCAGGCGGGTGCGCTCCAGGGCGGCCTTGGCGGCGGCCACGTCGGCGTCGGCCTGCAGGAAGCTGGCCTTGGCGTTGTCGTATTCCTGGCGGCTGACGGCCTTGTCGTCGACCAGCTCGCGGTAACGCTGCTCTTGCAGGCGTGCCTGGTACAGGGTGGCCTCGGCCTTGGCCAGGGTGGCCCGGGCACTGTCGTGGTCGGCCTTGAATGGCGCCGGGTCGATCAGGAACAGCACATCGCCTTGCTTGACGTCGCTGCCCTCGCGGTAGACGCGTTTGAGTACCACGCCCGCGACCCGTGCGCGCACTTCGGCGGTGCGCGGTGCCAGGATGCGGCCGCTGAGTTCGCTGCTTATTGCCAAGGGCTGCAATTGCAGGGTTTCGACCCGCACCTGCGGGGTAGGGGCCTTTTCGTCTTGCTCGGCGCTGTCGCCACAGCCAGCCAGGGACAAGCTCAGAAACGCCAGAAGCGCCACTGGGCGCAGGCGAGGGGAGAAAGTAGTAGGCATGCGGATCTTCCGATGATGACCGGGTATATGCTACGGCAGCTGTTGCACTGACGGCTGTTAATACCTGTAGGGTGAGTGTGAAAAAGTGTGAAGATCAATCCTCCGGGCCAGTAGGGTTATATATTCTGCGTACACCTGTACCCAGATTCCCAAGCACCTATGCCGAATATTTTCCTGGTCGAAGACGACAGCGCCCTGTCCGAACTGATCGCCAGCTACCTGCAACGCAACGACTTTCATGTCCAGGTGATCGCCCGGGGCGACCATGTGCTGGACGAGTACCGCCGACAAAAGCCGGACCTGGTCATCCTTGACCTGATGCTGCCGGGCATCGACGGCCTGCAACTGTGCCGCTTGCTGCGCCAGGAGTCGCAGAGCCTGCCGATTCTGATGCTGACGGCCCGTGATGACAGCCATGACCAGGTTTTGGGCCTGGAAATGGGGGCCGATGATTACGTCACCAAACCCTGCGAACCACGCGTGCTGCTGGCCCGGGTGCGTACGCTGCTGCGTCGTAGCAGCATCAATGAGCCGCGCCTGGACAACGACCTGATCCTGATCGGGGGGCTGCGCATCGACCTGGCCGAGCGCACGGTTAGCTGGCGCGGCGAAGAAGTGGAGCTGTCCAGCGGTGAGTACAACCTGCTGGTGGTGCTGGCGCGTAATGCGGGCGAGGTGATGAACCGCGACCGTATCCTGCAACAACTGCGGGGTATCGAGTTCAATGGCACCGATCGCTCCGTGGACGTGGCCATCTCCAAACTGAGGCGCAAGTTCGACGACAGCGCCGGCGAAGCGCGCAAGATCAAGACCGTGTGGGGCAAGGGTTACCTGTTCAGCCGTGTCGAGTGGGAGTGCTGATCGACCATGCTCAAGATCCTGGTGCGGCTGTACCTGGTGATCATCGTTGCCTACGCCGGTGCGTTGCTGTTCATCCCCGACACCATTGTCGGCCTGTTCCGCGACCGCTTCATGGCCTACAACCTGGACCAGGCCAAGGGCGTGCAGGCGTTGATCGTGCGCCAGTTCCGGCAGGCCCCGCGCGAGCAGTGGCCAGCCGTGGAGCAAGAACTGGCCAGTGATTTCGCGCCGCTGGAATTGCAACTGCTGCGCATGGACCAGGCCGGCCTGAGCGATGAAGAACAGGCGCGCCTGGAGCATGGTTTGTACGCGGTGCGCATTGCCGAGTGGGGCTACTACGAAACCGTGCTGGCACCGCTGGACAAGGAATGGCTGGTGCGCCTGCACTCACCGCCAGACCCGCTGGACATCAACGTGTTGTCGTGGGGGGTGACCGTGCTGATTGGTGCGGCCATGCTGGGGTGTCTGCTGCTGTGGGTATGGCCGCACTGGCGCGACCTGGAGCGCCTGAAGGAAACCGCTCGGCGCCTGGGCCAGGGGCAGATGGCCGAACGTACGCATATTTCGCCGCATTCCAACATTGGTGAGTTGGCTGGCGTGTTCGACACCATGGCCAGCGACCTGGAGCGCCACGTCAACCAGCAGCGCGAGCTGCTGAATGCAGTGTCGCACGAATTGCGCACACCCCTGACCCGGCTGGATTTCGGCCTGGTATTGCTGTTCGACGAGGTGCCGCCGGCCAGCCGCAAACGCCTGCTGGAACTGGTGGGGCATGTGCGTGAGCTGGATGAACTGGTGCTGGAACTGCTGTCCTACAGCCGGCTGTACAATGCCGACCAGGCCCGCGAGCGGGTCGAAGTGTCGTTGCTGGAGCTGGTCGACAGCGTGCTCGGTGGTTTTGCCGAGGAACTCGACGGCCGGGGTATCCGTTGGGAAGTGCAGGCCGAGGGTAATCTGCCCCGGTTCGTGCTGGACCCGCGCTTGACGGCGCGTGCGGTGCAGAACCTGGTGCGCAATGCCATGCGTTATTGCGATGAAAGCCTGTTGTTGCGGCTGCGGCTGGAGGGCGATGGTGCCTGCCTGCTGACCGTGGAGGATGACGGCATTGGCATACCGGTTGAGGAGCGCGAGCGGATTTTCCAACCGTTCTACCGCCTGGACCGCAGCCGGGATCGCAACACCGGCGGGTTTGGCCTTGGGTTGGCGATCAGCCGGCGAGCGATCGAGGGGCAGGGCGGCACCTTGACGGTGGCGCAATCGGCGCTGGGTGGTGCGCAGTTCAGGATTCGGCTGCCAGCCGGGTAGTCCACAACACAAACCGGTCCTTGCCCGTGTGCTTGGCTTCATACAGCGCCTGGTCGGCCTTGATCAGTGCCATGGTCAATGTATCGCCCGCGCTCACCTGCGCCAGGCCGATACTGATGGTTACCGGATGTGTGCCTGCATCTTCACGCACTCTGCGTACCAATGCCTCTACCTGCTGTTCAGCACTTTGCTGGTCCAGCCCCTCAAGAAAAATGGCAAATTCCTCACCGCCCAATCGGGCAAACCCGGAACCGGCCATGGCCGCCTTGATGTGCAGTGCCACGCGTCTGAGCACTTCATCACCCACGTCGTGGCCAAAACGGTCATTGACCTTCTTGAAGTTGTCTATGTCGACCATCGCCAGATACTGCCCGGGCGTCGCCCGTTTCAATTGCTGCTCTGTTTCGGCCATGAACGAGCGGCGGTTGGGGATTTCGGTCAGGGCGTCGACATAAGCCTGCTCAAGCAGCACCTTCGACAGGTAGAAGTTGTGCAGTTTGGCCTTGCGGATTTGCAGGTAGCTGTAGCTCACCAGGCCGCTGAGGAAAATGGCGTAGCTGATGAGCATGGCGCCTTCGAGGGCGCCCGGTTCAATGCGCGTGTGGTAGAAAGGGTTGAGCATCACCCAGGTGATGACCATGGCGCAGAAGAACGACCAGCGTCGCACCGGCTGCACCGACACGGCGTACAGCACGGTGGAGACGCCGAGCACCAGCCACACCGGGCGCAGGGCTACCGGGATGCCTTCGATCACCAGGCGCATGCCCAAGGTGATGACGGCAATGAACAGCAGGTTGAGCACGTCGAAGTGATGGCTGCGGCGTGTGAAGTGCAGCACGATGGTCAGGCAGCCCAGCAGGGCGATGAACAGGTAGGACAGCCAGGTGAAACCCTGGCCGCCGAGGAAGCTGACGATCAGGTCGAAGACCAGCCAGATCAGGATACTGATGCAGAACACCAGCAGGCAGAACGGGCGCATGGACTCGAATTCGTGCTGGCGGAATTCGGCGCGCAGGGCGGCGGGGGCGACCTGCTGGCGTACGTGTGCTTCGATGGTTTTGAACATCGGGGGCTCCTGGGAGTACTGCTTTGCCAGGCCCGGCCCTATCGCGGGTAAACCCCCACAGGTCCCCCACAGCGTTCGAGTGCTGTGCGGTCTGTGTGGGAGCGGGCATGCCCGCGAACAGGCCGGGCCTGGTGGCTCAATTCTGTGGCAGAACGTTCCGCGCCCAGGGCCGGTAGCGCAAGGCAAACACCGCCTCGGCATGGCACCCGCTACCCAGCTTCGGTTCGGCGGGCTCAGCCCTGAATGCCTGCCCTGGTCCGCTCACCTGGCGGAACGCCTCGCGCACCATGCCCACCCGGCACGGCAAAGCCTGTTCATAGCCTTGGCGTACCAACGCGGGCAAACGCCCGGTCCCGGCGCCATCCTGCCACCAGACAGTCAAGCCCAACCCGGCCAGTTGCTCCAGCCACGCGGCGTTGATTCTTGGCGACAATTTGCCCGCGCTGAACGCACTGATATGCAACGGTTTGTCCAGCTGGCGGTTGAAGGCCTGCAACTGGCTGTACAGCGCATCGCGCCGTTCAGCCTCACGAAAGTGCTGGTCGTCCAGCTCCATCGGCAGGTACCAACCGTCCACCGGCAACTGCCAGGTCTGGCGCAATTGCTGGTACTGACTGAGCGAGCGACCCAGCTGCGCTTTCCAGTAGCTGTTCATCCCTTCGCCGTCCAGTTCGTCGAGGCGCTGGTAGTAGGCCGGGTCCATGTACAACCCCACGATCAGTTGCAGGCCTTGGGCACGTGCGCTACGCAGGCTGCTTGCCAGCCAGCCCTGGGCACCGCCAAAATCGCTGTCACCATACGCGCTCCACTGCACGATCAGGGTCTTGCCACCCTGCGCCACGGTGGCGTGCCACAGCTGTTGCCACTGGGCAGGGGTGATACTGGCGTCGCGGTTCAGGGGTTGGTAGAACAGGCGCTGGTCAGCTGTGGCCGGCAGGCACAGGGCAAGCAGGCAGAGGGCGAGGATCGTACGCATCAGAAGGTCATCTCCGCACCGACCAGCACGCCGTTGGCGCGCTCGTAAAGATTGCCGCCCAGCGACTGCTGGTATTCGGCACGCACTTTCAGCGAGCCGCGGTAGGCGTTGTAGCGGTCGTCATCGAACCACCACTGCCAACGCACACCCACCCCCGCACGGGCGTCCTGGCGCCAGTCGTTGCTCGGGTCCTGGCTGGAGAACTCGACAAAGCCGTAGGGCATCAGGGTTTGCGGTGAGCTGCTGGGCAGCTTCCAGGCATGCCCCTGCTGGTAGCGCGACAGCCAGGCATGGTCGCCGGCACGTGTCCACCAGGCGGCGTCGAGGTAGAGGAAGCGCTCGTTCCAGTCGTCTTCATCCACCCGCCAGTCGTTGCGCCAGTCACCTTGGTCAAGGAATGAGGCCGTGGCGCGCAGCAGCAGGTCGTTGCTCGACTCGGCGTTGTGGCGCAGGTCGCCCCAGTTGCCGCCGACCTTGGCCGGGCTCAACAACTGCCCCAGGCTCAGGCTGCGATAGTGTTCTTCGTCGATCTGCCGCTGGTGATACAGCTCGGCGTACAGGTTGAGGTTGGCCTGGCCGAGCGGCTTGTAGCGCAGGCCAACACCGGTACCCATGCTTTGCGCGTAATCGGTACGGCCCTGACCACCGAACAGTACCCGGCCATACACCGACAGGGTGCTGCCGTTGCGGCTGGGCTCTTCACCCAGGGCGTGGTCCCACATGACCAGCTGCACGTTCTGCGATTGTGCGCGGCGCGAGCTGCCGCTGCGCTGGCCGTTGTCGAGGAACTTGTCGTTGGTCGAGGTGCCGGCGGGCGACCAGGTGCTGGCTAGGGTGATGGTGTCACGCCGTGACAGGGCTTCGTGGGCCCTGCGCTGGCGGTATTTGCGGGCTTCCAGGCTGCCGTATTCGTCGTCACCGTCGACCAGGTTCTGCTCCACATCGAGGATACGGCGCAGTTCGCGGCGTGCCGAGGCGCTGTCTTCGGCTTCGTCGTAGCGCAAGGCCAGCGTTTCGCCGAGGCGGTAGTCCTCGGGGAAGTCGTGTGTCGCCTGCTCCAGGTACGGGATCGACTGGCGGCGCTGGGCCTTGTCTGTGGCGCCGGCCAGGCGCATGCCGTAATCGGCGCGGTAGCGTGGCTGATCGGGGGCCAGGCGCACCGCTTCGGCCAGCCAGGCCATGCTTTGCGCGCTGTCGCCGGCCAGCTGCGCGGTGCTTGCGGCCGCGTAGTAGTGGTCGGCGCGTGGGTTGCTGGCCAATGCCTGGCGCTGGAAGCCCAAGGCGGACGGGTAATCGCCCTGGCGCTGGGCAATGGCGGCGCCCAGCGCCCAGTCATCAGCACTGTGGTGCGCGGCGGCGTCCCAGTAGCGTCGAGCGGCTTCTGCATCGCCGGCATTCAGCGCACCACGGGCGGCAGTGAGGCGGGCGTTGTCGGTCCAGGCGCTGTCCGGGACGCTGCGCCAGATGGGCAGGGCCGCCTCGGAGTCGCCCGCCGCTTCAAGGGCATAGGCCAAGGGCAGGCGATCGCCGCTGCCGCCCAAGCGTTCGGCGGCCTGGTAGTAGACCACCGCTTCGCCGGGCTGGTCAGGCATGGCGCAGCGGCCCAGTGCGCGGTACTGGCCGGGTTCGCTCGGGGTGGCCGGTATCGCCTGGTGCACGGCATCGCACTGGCCGGCTTCGGCCAGGCGGCTGAGTAACTGGGCGCGGGTGTTGGCATCCACTCGTGGTATCAGGCCAAGCATGCGGCGGCTGTCCAACGGCCCGTCAGTACGTGTATACAGGTTGCCCAGGCGTTGCAGCAACGACGGGCTGAGGCGGCCTTGGCGGCGGTCGTAGGCGTGCTCCAGCAGTTCCCGGGCGTGTGCCACCTGGCCTTGTTCCACCAACAGGAAGGTGGCTTGCTCCAGCGCGGCCAGGTCGTCGCTTTGGCGGTAGCGCTTTTCCCATTCGCTGGCGGTACGCGGTTGCGGCGGCTGTGGCGGGTCGCCGTACAGGCGTTGCTTGAGCACGGCGTAGGCGCGTGCATCGGCCGTGGTCGTGCATCCTTTGAACTGCTCGCGGGCCAGATCCGGATCATGGCGCGACAGCCAGTCCACGGTCTCCAGGCAGGGGCGCTGCAGGGCGTTGCTCAAGCGCATTACCATTGCCGCATCATCGCCTTCGCGGGCCAGCTCCCACAGTTGCTGGCGCTGCTCGGGTTGATTCAACTGATCGGGCGGCAGCGACTGCAACCAGCGTTGGGCCTGTTGGTTGTGGCCGACGGCAATGGCGCGGTTGGCCATGGCCAGGCGTGCCTGGCTGGCTGCCTGAGGGGAGGGTGCGCTGGCCAGCAGCGTGTTCAGCCCTTTTTCGTCCACCTGCTGGATATATGCATTGGCCAGGCGTTGCCAGTCTCCGGCGGGTAACTGGCCCTTGTCGGCGAGCGGCTGCAGTTGCTCGATGGTTTCCTTCCAGTTGCGCAGCTGTTCGGCAAAGCTGGCACGGGCCAGGCGCAGTACCTGACCATCATCGCGCGGTGGCAGCTGGTTCAGCCATTCCAGCGCTTTGCCAGCACCCCCGAACTTGGCCAGGCTCAGGCTGTAAGCCTGCCACAGGCGCACCCGGTGCATGGCATCGCTGGTGGCCAGCCATTGCTCGACCTGGCTGGCTGGCGGTGGGTCCTGCTCGATCCACGTCAGGCGAAGTTCGAGCAGCGCGTCGGCGTATTCGGGGCTGCCTTGCAGTTGTTCGGCCAGTGCTTCGGCGTCCTTGTAGCGGCGTTGGTGAGCCAGGGCTTCTACCAGCAGTGCGCGGGCTTCGTCGTTGTTCGGCACGCGGCCCAGCACGTGACGGGTCAGGCGCTCGACCTCGGCCCAGTTGTCTTTCCTGGCCTCACGATAACTGCGGTCCATGAACGGAAAGCTGGTGAACCGCTGGAAATCGGTCATCGGTGCCGAGGCGGCGACGGGCAGTGCGGCGGAGCACAGCAACAGGCCGGTGAAGGTGAGAGTAAAACGCGGCTTCATGCCACCTCCCGGGTCAGGTCAAGGGCAGCCTGCTGTTCGCTGGCCTGTTCGTCGAGTGCTTGCTGCAACACCTGCTCGGTGATGATGCCGCGCGCGATCAGGTGCTCGCCCAGGCTCTGGTGTTCGGGGTCGAAGTCGATCAGTGCCTGGTTGAACAAGGTGACGGGCACCATACCGCGCACCTGCAGCAAGGTACCGAGCATGACCTGGTGGTGGCTGACCCGTTCCAGCAGCGCCTCGTCGTCCTGATGGCGTGCGAGCGTGGCCAGCATGTCGCGGGTTTCCGGCTTCTGCCAGGGGCTTGGGTAGTGGTAGCGCAGGCCCAGGGTTACCCGGCCTTGTGGTGCCAGGCGCACGCGTACCGGGCGTTTGAGGTGGCGGCTGATTACCCCCAGTGACACTTGGCTGACCGGGCTTTCGCTGGCCAGGATCAGCGTGTCGCCGTCCTCGGCCACCGGCAGCACGCCGTAGTGCGTCGCCAGTTTGCGCGGCAGTTTGGCGATCAGTAGCGGTTCGAGCTTGAACGGGTTCAGCGGAGCCCATGGTATGTCTAGCTGCTCGGCCAGGGTGGCCACCAACTGTTCGCTGTTTACCCAGCCACGCAGCAGCAGTTCGCGGCCCAGGCGCCGGCGCACAGGGCTGTTGATTGCCTGTTGCAACTGCTCGTCGCTGATCAACCCTTTGGCCACCAGTCGCTGGCCCAGTGGCGTGCGGGCAGGGGCGGCGATGGCGGGGAACTCGTGTGTGGTCTTGTCCCAGGCCACGCGCCGAGAGTCACCCATCTCCATGACCTGGCGCAGGGCACGCAGGTTGGCGAAGAAGTTGACGAAGTTGCTCCACATCATGCGCGGTGCCGACAGCAGGCCTTCGCCAATGCCGTAGAAACGGGTAACGAACCAGCCGCGCTGGAACAGGCGGTTGAACAGCATCAGGCCGTTGAGCCAGAGCAGGGTCGAGAGCAGCCAGCTGTCGCTAAGGATCGACATGAAGCGCCACGAATCCGGCGCAATCACCGTGACCAGCCACATGGCCAGCAACACCAGCAGCAACAGGTTGACCAGAAAACTCAGCAGGTAGGCGAACAGCCCACGGCGGTCGCGCCAGAGGAAGTAGTTGAGCGCGCCCTTGCGGCTCCAGCCCAGGTTGCTGGTGCCCTGGAACACGATGCCGACGATCCACCGCGACTTTTGCCGAATGGCATGCTGCCAGTCCCGCGGGAAGTGCTCGCGTACGCAGATTACCTGGGAAAACTCCCGGCTCATGCCCGGGCGCCATTCCTGTTTCAGGGTCAGCGCCGGGTCGCTGATGGAGTAGCGGGCGAAAATGCACTTCATGCCTTTTTGCTTCAGGCGAAAACCAATGTCGTAGTCTTCGGTGAGGCTTTGCACGTCGAAGGCGATGCCGTCGCCGTCTTCCAGCAGCGCACTGATAGCGCGACGGCTGAAACAGGTGCCGACCCCGGCACTGGGCACCTGGCCGGTGAGTGCTTCGCGAACGATAACGTCCTTGCCGTGGTTTTCGGCGAACTCGTCGACATAGTGGCCGGCGGTAAAGCCCTTCCATTCGGGTGCGTAGGGGTACACCGGGATCTGGATCATGTCCTTTTTCGGCAGCAGGTAATTGAACAGGCGCAGCTCCATGGGCGAAATCACGTCTTCGGCGTCGTGCAGGATAAAACCGGCGAACTCGATACGGGCGTCCTGCTGAAAGCGCAGCAGCGCGTCGATGATGTTGTTCAGGCAGTCGGCCTTGCTGGTGGGGCCGGGGCGGGCGCATACCACCTTGTGCACGTTGGGGTAGTGCAGGCACACCGCGTCGACATCGGCCTGGGTTTGCGGGTCGTTCGGGTAGGTGCCGACAAAGATCTGGTAGTTTTCGTAGTCGATGGTGGAGGCCGCCAGGCGCGCCATTTCACCAACCACGCCCACTTCGTTCCAGGCCGGGACCATGATGGCCAAAGGTTTTTCCGGGACTTCGTACAGGCGTTTCTCGTCGGCCTTCTCGAACCTGTCGTAGATGCGAAAACGCCGGATCAGCTTTCGCCCCCAATAGCACAGGTCGATGAACAGGTCGTCCAGGCCCAGCAGGAACATCAACGAGGCGAGAATGATCGCCAGGATCTTCAGGCCGAACAGCACATAGGTGAGAAAATCGATGAATGCCAGGCTCATGCGGCAGTCACCGGCAGAATGGAATAGGCCATCGTCTGTATCCTCGCTCGGTTCCCTCGACGAAGTTGTACGACATGTCGCCGTTTGTACGGGATAGATACAAGCAGCCGAATGCGAGGTTGTCCAAATTTGGGCTTTTTCTTGTGGGCCACATCTTGTAGTTTTACAGGTCGTTTACCCAGGGAGCTGAACATGCAAGGCAAGGCGCGCAAGATCGTCCAGGCCATTCTTTACGAAGCCATCGCTGTGGCCTGCGTGGCGCCTGCGCTGGAGCTGGCGTTCGGTGCCGGCATGGCGCATTCGACCGTGCTGTCGGTGCTGATGTCGGGCATCGCGATGAGCTGGAACATGGGCTACAACTGGGTGTTCGAACGTTGGGAGGCGCGCCAGCACCAGCGGGAGCGCACTTTCATGCGGCGCTTGCTGCATGCACTGGGTTTCGAGGGGGGGCTGGTGGTGATTTTGCTGCCGCTGGTGGCGTACTGGTTGGACGTCAGCCTGTGGGCGGCACTGCTGACCAACCTGGCGTTGTTCGTGTTCTTCTTCGTTTACGCCTTTGTCTTCCAGTGGGGGTTCGACAAGGTGTTCGATGTGCCGCTTTCGGCGCAGCAAGCCAAGTGTTGACTTTGTGCCGCGCTACCGGCTAAGTTCCTACCCCATGAATACATTCCCGCACGTGAACGCCATTATTATTACCGCCATTATCAGCTTGGCGGGCTAGCGCGTACGTGCACCGAACCCGCCCTGGAGGCGGGTTTCTTCTCTCTGACTCCTGGGCAAACTGAAAACAGCCAAGGAGTCATCGATGACCAGCTTCAGCGTCCCGCGTACTGCCGTCACCCCCCAGCAACTGCTGTCGGAGCAGGTGCGGCGCATTCTTGCCGCCCCGGTGTACGACCTGGCCATCGAAACGCCCCTGCAAGCCGCGCCTGCCCTGTCTGCCAGCCTGGGTAACCAGGTATTGCTCAAGCGCGAAGACCTGCAGCCTACCTTCTCGTTCAAGATCCGTGGTGCCTACACCCGGCTGTCGCGCCTGACCCGTGCGCAGCGTGAGCGCGGGGTCATTACCGCTTCGGCCGGCAACCATGCCCAAGGCGTCGCCCTGGCAGCCTCGCACCTGGGCATGAAAGCCACCATCGTCATGCCCACCACCACGCCATCGCTGAAGGTGGAAGGGGTGCGTTCACGTGGCGGCCATGTGGTGCTGCACGGTGAAAGCTTCCCGCACGCCCTGGCACACGCGTTGAAGCTGGCCGACAGCGAAGGCGCTACCTTTGTGCCGCCGTTCGATGACCCGGACGTGATCGCCGGGCAGGGCACGGTGGCCATGGAAATCCTGCGCCAGCGCCCGGGTGCGCTGGATGCCATCTTCGTACCGGTCGGTGGTGGCGGTTTGATCGCCGGCATTGCTGCCTATGTGAAGTACCTGCGCCCAGAGGTGAAGGTGATCGGCGTGGAGCCGGAAGACTCCAACTGCCTGCAGGCTGCCATGACCGCTGGCGAGCGGGTGATCCTGCCGCAGGTCGGTACGTTTGCCGATGGTGTAGCGGTGGCGCAGATCGGCGCCCATTGTTTCGAGCTGTGCCGGCACTTCGTCGACGAGGTGGTGACCGTGAGCAGCGATGAGCTGTGTGCGGCGATCAAGGACATCTATGACGATACCCGTTCGATCACCGAGCCGTCCGGCGCCTTGGCGGTGGCCGGGATCAAGAAATACGTGGCACGCGACGGCGTACAGGGGCAGACCCTGGTTGCCATCGATTCCGGGGCGAACGTCAACTTCGACCGCCTGCGCCATGTGGCCGAGCGGGCGGAGCTGGGGGAACAGCGCGAGGCGATCATCGCTGTGACCATTCCGGAACAGCCGGGCAGCTTCCGCGCGTTTTGCCAGGCGCTGGGCAAGCGGCAGATCACCGAGTTCAACTATCGCTATTACCCCGGTAAAGAGGCGCGCTTGTTTGTCGGGGTGCAGACCCACCCTGTTCACGATCCGCGTGAGCAGTTGCTGGCCAACCTGCGCGAGCAGGGTTACAGCGTGCTGGACCTGACCGAAAACGAGCTGGCCAAGCTGCATGTGCGCCATACCGTGGGTGGCCATGCTGCACCGGGGGCTGATGAGCGGGTCATGCGCTTCGAATTCCCCGAGCGGCCTGGGGCGTTGTTGGGCTTTCTGGAGCGGCTGGGCAAGCGCTGGAACATCAGCCTGTTCCATTACCGCAACCATGGCGCGGCAGAGGCCCGGGTTTTCGCGGCGTTGGAGGTGCCGGGGGACGAGGTAGCGGGGTTGCCGTTGGCGCTGGATGAGATGGGGTATCGGTATTGGGATGAGACCGATAACCCGGCTTACAAGCTGTTCCTGGGCTGACTTGAAAGCTTGAGGCTGCCTGTACTGGCCTCATCGCCGACAGCAAGCTCTCACAGGGACCGCGCAATGCTGAAGAGCTATGCAGTACTTGTGGGAGCTGGCTTGCCGGCGATGGGCCGCAAAGCGGCCCTGGGATTTCAACGCTCCCGCATGAAAAAGCCGGCAACGAATCTGCTGAAGGTTTCCATGCTCTTGAAGTCGGCATAACGCTTGAAATTCTCGGCATCCGGCTCAGGCCCGATCGGCTGTTCCAGCAACGACACGGACAGCACCCGGTCCCGGTCGGAGGTCAGCACCAGTTCATCCATGACCTGCCCGCCAATCACCGGCCTGCGCATTTGCACTTTCACACCTTTGCTGGCCATCCAGTCAATCAACGACACCAGCGCCTTGAGCGGCTCGCGCTCTTCGTCGCGGTACACCGGGAACAGGTGAGCGCGGGACAGTACCGGTACGCTGGCCACATGGATCAGCTCATAGAAATGGCTGCCGGCGCTGGTCGGCGAGTAGATCATCAGCGCCAGGAGCGGCCCGGTGGTACGGCTACCGCCCCAATACAGGTGGTGCCCCTGGAAATCGAAGCCGTCTTCATTACGGTTGTTGAACAGCTTGCGCCCTTTGATCTGGTCGACACAGTCCAGCAGCAAGCCGTGCCGGCGGTGGTTGCCGAACACAGAGGCATCGCGCAGGCGGGCCTTGAGCATCATCATGTGCTTCATGTCCAGGCGGGTTTCCAGGTAGTTGCTGGCGGGCACCCGCTCCAGCAGCGGGTAGCGACTGGCAACGCTGCGCAGTTCGGCAAACTGGGTGGTCAGGTCCTTTTTCAGGTGGGTGGCATACAGGTTGAGGCCGCTGGTTTCGATCCAGGTCAGCAGCAGCGACAGCAGGCGCTGTTGTTCCCGGCGGTCGTTGCCCTCGCCGCTGGCACTGCTGGTGGCGCTGCGGAAGTCGCCGATCAGGCGTAGCGGCGTGTCGGGTGGCAGCCAGGCCGCAGGTGGGGCAGGGTCGTTTTCACGCTCGGCTGCCTCCCGCTCGTCCTTGGTGAACGGGCAGCCAGGCGCGTGTTCTGCCGTGCCCGGGTTGTTCTTGAGAAACAGCGTGCCGGTACTGCCGTTAAGGGTGACATTGAGCACCGGCAAGGCGTCGTTGCGGCAGTCACAGGCCAGCCACTGGTTTGCGTTGCGCACGTTCATCAGCAGCTGGTTGGCCTGCAGCAGGCGCGGGCCGCCAAGGCTACCGGTGGCAAAGCCGACCAGCAGCTCTTCTTCGGCGGGGGTCAGGCTGCGCACCTGGGCGGCGGATTTGTCGATGATTCGCATGAAGCAGCTCCAAGCTACGAGCCCCAAGCTTCAAGCAAAGTCGCGCTGCTTTCAACTTGCCGCTCAGTTGCCGCCAAACAGCTTCGCGGCACGGGCACGAATTTCGTCCGGGGTGAGGTCCTCCTTGTGAGTGGAGACGAACCAGATGTTGCCGAACGGGTCTTTCAGGGTGCCGCTGCGGTCGCCGTAGAACTGGTCCGTCAACGGGTGCAACTGGGTGCCGCCGGCCGCCAATGCTTGAGCGTAGACCTTGTCGCAGTCTTCGACATACAAGTGCAGGCCCACGCCTGCGCCGCTGAGTTTCTGGCTGGCGGTAAGGCCGCCCTCCATGTCGCAGGGGTCGCCCAGCATCAGCGACGAATCACCGATTTTCAGCTCGGCATGGCCCACACGGCCACCTGGGGCATCGAGGCGGAACATCTCGACCGCGCCAAAGGCCTGCTTGTAGAACTCGATGGCCTTGGCGGCATCGTTGATGGCCAGGTACGGGGTAAGGCTGTGCTGGCCTTCGGGGATGGGTTTGGCTGCCATGTTCGACTCTCCTTCGCAGTGGGCGCCGGAGGGCGCCCTGTTGCTTAGAGTCGTTTGCACAGAGGGAAAATCGACAATGGCCCTAGATCGATTTCCTATAAGCGCGGCCGTCAGAAGATGTAGTCGGTGGTCAGGAAGCTCGACTGGCGGTTGCGGATGATTTCGCTGATCAGCGCCTTGTTGGCCTCCTGGAAGCGGGTGGCGACCAGAGTGCGGATGGAGAACACACGCAAGGCATCATGCACCGACAGGGTGCCTTCGGCGCTGTTCTTGCGGCCGTTGAACGGGTAGGTGTCCGGGCCACGTTGGCACTGCGCATTGATGTTGATGCGCCCGACCTGGTTGGCGAAGGTGTCGACCAGGCTGCCGATGGTAGCCGGGTCGTTGCCGAACAGGCTCAGTTGCTGGCCGTAATCGGAGTCCAGCACGTAGTCGATCACGGTTTGCAGGTCGCGGTAGGGCACTACGGGCACCAGGGGGCCGAACTGCTCTTCGTGGTACACGCGCATGGCCTGGCTGACCGGGTACAGCAAGGCTGGGTAGAAGAATGAGCCGCGGCTCTGCCCGCCACCTTCGTTGAGCACTCGAGCGCCCTTGGCCGTGGCATCGGCGACCAGGCCGTCGAGGTAGTCGACCTTGCCAGGCTCGGGCAGCGGTGTCAGTGCTACACCGGGCTCCCAGGGCATGCCGGGCTTGAGCGCGGCCAGTTTGCGCTGGAACTTGTCGAGGAAGGCATCGACCACATCCTCGTGGACAAACAGGATTTTCAGTGCCGTGCAGCGCTGGCCATTGAACGACAGCGCACCGGTGACCGCTTCTTCTACGGCGTTGTCGAGGTCGACCTGGGGCAGCACGATACCCGGGTTCTTGGCATCCAGCCCCAGCGCGGCGCGCAGGCGGTGAGGGCGTGGGTGCAGCTTTTTCAGGTCGCTGGCGGCCTTGTGCGTACCGATGAAAGCGAACACATCGACGTTGCCGCTGGCCATCAGCGCGCTCACGGTTTCCCGGCCTCGACCATAGATCACGTTGATCACCCCGGGCGGGAAGCTGTCACGGAAGGCTTCGAGCAGCGGGCGGATCAACAGCACACCGAACTTGGCGGGCTTGAACACCACGGTGTTGCCCATGATCAGCGCGGGGATCAGCGTGGTGAAGGTTTCGTTGAGCGGGTAGTTGTAGGGCCCCATGCACAGGGCGACACCCAGCGGCGCCCGGCGGATCTGGCCCAGCGTGCCTTGTTCAAGCTCGAAGCGGCTGGAGCGGCGGTCGAGGTCCTTGAGGGCGTTGATGGTGTCGACGATGTAGTCGCAGGTGCGGTCGAATTCCTTTTCCGAGTCCTTGAGGTTTTTGCCGATCTCCCACATCAGCAACTTGACCACGGCCTGGCGCTGCTCGCGCATGCGTGCCAGGAAGGTTTCGACGTGCTGGATACGCTCGGCCACACGCATGTTCGGCCAGGTACCACGGCCTTTGTCGTAGGCCTGAACGGCGGCGTCGAGCGCGGTAAGGGCGGTGTCGGCATCAAGCAGTGGGGCGCTGCCCAGCACCACTTGGCGTTCTTCGCCGCCTTCCTTGAGCCAGACGGGGCTGCGTACCGTGGCCAAGGGGCCGTCCCAGCGCCTGAGCTCGCCGTTCACCAGGTAATCACGTTGTTCCAGGGGGGCTTCCAGGCGCCAGATTTGCGGAATGCTATCGGCGTTGGGGAAGAGTGAATCGAGCAGACGGTCCATGGGTACTGCACCTCACTTAGCGGGGCGGGTTTCAAGCCGGGTGAATCGCTTCAGCTGCGAGCATGCACCGGCTGCCGAAAAAACACCAGTCTGGCTCAACAGGGCCCCTCGTGCTTGTCGACAGGCTGCCTTCGGATTCTAGGGTTGTTATGCAAAGACGGCATCAAGGGTTATCGATTGATAGCGAAGTGATAATTGCATCGGCGCGCACCGGGCACGGTTATAGCAAAGTGCTTGTCGGGTATGGACTTCATGCAGGAAATTTGACGCCATGAAACTTGATCTAAAGTTAGCGGGAGGCCGCTTGCCAAAGCGTTTGCAGGCATCTTAAATTGTTACTGAATGTGATAAATAAGTTTGAGCTCATACTATAAAAATCAAGACGTTAGGTGTTATTGCTGATTTTTTCTCTTTTTCCGATAGACCATAGAGCACTTCAAAGGACGTCGAAGAAGAAATGAAAGAGACCTTGACGGCTGTGGCGCGAAAACTCCTGTCGCCCTCCATGCGCTACGAAATGAGGCTGCTGGCCAGCAAGGTGCGTGAAGTGCTGGCGCGTGCCTGTTTCTGGCGTTGGGAAGTTGCCAGGTTCCGGATGCAGCAGGAAAGCCCGTACGAAATCCTCTACATAGGGCGCAAGCAGCAACGGGAAATGGCCAAACTGCTAATTGGCGGCAAGGGCCAGGGCAGTGCGTCGATCGTCGAGGGTGCAAGCGCGACTGCGGCGGCCAACCATGTTGTGGTGATCAGCGAAGTGCCCACCTCAGGCGCGTTGTCAGTGCCGCATTACCTGAGTGCCGTGGTGCCGCTGGGGCGCCCGCTGGAAGACATCACGGCCCGGTACGACAGCGAACTGCGCCGCAGCATCCGCAAGAACCGCCCACTTTACCAGATGCGCCAAACCCTCTCGGACGAGGAGATCGCCATGGCTGACCGAGACCTGCTGCGCCCCTATGCCACGGCCAGACAAGGCATTCATGCGGCACAGTTCCCCACCGACGAAGTGTTCCGGATCGCCAAGGGCGTTGGCCGGCTCGACCTGATTACCTTGGGCGATGAGGTAATCGGCTGCCATTTGGGGTGCGAAGTGGTGCGCGGCGGCAAGCGCTATTGGAGCACCTTGCGCTTTGGTTATTGCGAAGCGGTGTTTTCCGATGCCAAGAAGTTGCGTGAAGTGAACTCCATCACCACGTTCATGGCCCTTGAATGGGCACTGGAACAGGGTTTCGATTATTACGACATCGGCCTGTGCCTGGCGCGGCCAGATGACGGGCTGTTGAAGTGGAAGCGCCGGCGTGGCGGCGATATCGACTCGTTGGGCAACCATGCCTACCTGTTCGTTCGCTTGCCCAAGGCCGGCACGGCAAAGTTTTTGTGGGACACGCCTATGTTCGCGGTCGAAGGCGACAAGCTCACGTTGCACCTGGGGTTGCCCGAGGGGCCGAGTGAAGAAGAATTTGCCAGCCGCTACCACGAAATGGTGTTTGGCGGGCTGCACAAGATTTACCTGTATGGCGGCAACGGTGCGGGCGAACCGTTTGTGGAAGCATTGCGCAGCCGGTATGCCAACCTGCAATCCCCCCCCGCGATGGAAAGGGTGATGTCCAACTGAGTGTTAGCCAGGGATGCGTTGAGAGGGCGCGATGCGCCCGGTTTCTGATTTCGTTACCAAGGGAGGACGCTTCATGGGAAGCGACATCTCGCAGTTCAGTGCATCGCCCGCAGCCAAGCAGCACACCTGGACACTGGCTGCCTACCGCTACATGGCACGAAAACGCCTGGGCAAGAACACGGCCATTGACCTCAAGAGTGTGGCTACCAGGAGCTGGGACATTGCGCCGGGCGAGACCACGGTGTCGCCACCGGCCATCTACCTGCCCGGCCAGCTGGAGCGGGTGACGGGCTGGGAGGGCAAGCGTTTTTACCCCTACGTACACCCTGCGCGCACCATGGAGGGCGGCATCAGTACGCTGCAAGGGCCAACCCGGGGTTACCTGATCAAGAATGTGTGGCTGGTCGATGGTGCGTTGTACAAGGGCAAGGCCAGCCATTGGTTGTCACTGAAACCCAGCACCTTTCCGGGCATCATCGTGGACAACGAAATCGATCGTGCAGCCATTTATTGCACGCAAAACGGCAACTCCTGGTTCGGCACCTGGCTCATGGAAGATTGCCCGACCTATGCGCTGGCCTGTAACGAAGGCATCCCGGTGACCACCGCCCCCTCGGCCAAATACCCGTTGTTCACCCAGGCCCCCGCCTATGAAGACTGGCTGGACATGAAGCCGCTGCGCCTGCGCAGTGCGTTTTTCCGTGAGCTGGTGCTGTTCGATGACCAGAGCAACAACCGTAGCCGCCACGCCCGCTACCGGGCCATGGGGGACAAGCTGCTGTCGCATGTGCCGCATGCCCCGCACCCAGGCGTGTTCCTGCTGCGGGGCGGCGACGGCGACCTGCGCCTGCTGCGCAATGAGCTGGAGCTTGCCGAGCATCTGCGGGTTACCCGTGGTTTTCGCGTGGTCAACCCGCTGAAGTCTGATGTACCGAGTATTGTCGCAGCCTGTGCCGGGGCAAACGTGGTCATTGGCGTAGAGGGTAGCCAGTTGGTACATGGCGTGAATGTGCTGCAGCCTGGCGGTAGCCTGCTGACCTTGCAGCCGCCTAACCGGTTTGTCAGCTACTACAAATACCTGACGGATCGCGACCACCAGCAGTTCGGCTTTGTGGTGGGGATACCGGAGGGCGATGGTTTCAGGATCGATATCGGTGAAGTGGAACGCACGCTCGATCTGTTTGCGCGATAACCGTGTAGTATCGGGGCATCTGAGCAACGCGTGGGCGAGAGGATGATAGAGGCATCACGGTTCTGGCGTGACCCTGCGTTACCCTTCGTCGAAGCCCGGCGGGTAGGGGACGGGCGGCAGGTGTGTTATGCCGCTCATTCCCACGAGAGCTTTTCCATCGGTGTGATCACCGGTGGACGCAGCACTTACCTGAACGGGGGCCTGCGCATTGAGGTGGGGGCCGGCACCACGGTGCTGATGAACCCGGGCGTGGTGCATACCTGCAACCCCATCGATGGCGAGCCTTGGTCCTACCTGATGCTGTTTGTCGACATGCCTTGGTTACAGGCGCTGGGTTTCACCTTGCCGACGCAAACCTGGAGTAGCTCGCCTGCGCTGTACCAACGTTTGATGCAGGCTTTTGCCGACCTGTTCGACGCCAGCGTGCCTGACAGGGAGGCGCGCCTGGCGACCCTGTTTTGCGCATTGCCGGGCTTTCTCTCGGGTGAAACTGGCGAGGGTGAAGCAGGTAACCCACGGCTGGACGCGGCGGCAGCCTTCATACGTGCCCATCGTAGCGATCCGCTGAGCCTGGAAGACATCTGCACCGCCTGCGGCCTGTCACGTTCCTACCTGATTCGTGCATTTGGCCAACGCTTCGGGCTGACGCCGCATGGCTACCTGCTCGATCAGCGCGTACAGCTGGCCAGGGCGCAGCTGCGCCAAGGCCGCGCGATTGCCGAGGTGGCGCAGGAGGCCGGGTTTGCCGACCAGGCGCACCTGCAGCGGGCATTCAAGCAGCACCTGGCGGCGACACCGGGGCATTACCGCGATGCCGCTGGCGTCAGATAACCAGGTAGACAGCACTGCCTACCAGCAACACCGCCAACCCTCGATTGAGCAAGCGCACGTGCCGTGGGTTGCCCAGATACTGGCGAATCATGCTCCCGGCCCATGCCCAACACGCAACCGAAACAAAACAGATCGGGCCATAGATCCAGGCAAAGAGCCACAGCAGGTGCTGTTCACCCCCCGTGTAAGCGCCGACCCCGGCCACTGCCGCCAGCCAAGCCTTGGGGTTTAACCATTGCATTGCCGCGCCGTGCCAGGCTGAAGGCGCTGTTGTCGAGTGTGTGCCGGTCAGCCGGCCGTCGTCGCGGGCCAGCTTCCACGCCATGTACAGCAGAAACGCCACGCCGCCCCAGTGCAACAGCAGGCCCAGTAGCGGCCAGCGCAGCAGCAGTTGATGCAGGCCCAGCCCGACCAGCACCAGCAACAGGCAGAAGCCCAGCGTGGCGCCGGCCACATGCGCCAGGCTGGCGCGTAAGCCATGGTTGGCGCCGCTGCCCAGGGCAATGATGTTGACCGGGCCGGGGGAAATCGACGCCGCCAGTGCGAAGGCGGCCATGGACAGGGACAGGCTCATGAGAAAGATCCGGTGGCTGGAAGGAACCGTGATTTTCAGCCCTTGGCTGTCGAGGGTATTGAAGAAAAGTACCCCCTAAATGCCGCCCCACACCTGATACAGGTTTTGTAATAGTTTTGCGCTATCACAGAAACCAGTGCTGCTTGTAGGATCATTTTCCCAATTTGTTAACAAGGTCTATATGAGCACCTTCGCGGAGCCCCCCAGTTTTCGGCCTTTCTGGCCATCCTTCCCCCGTCCTCGTGACGCTTCCCCTGTGAGTACCCGCTAATGGAATGGCTAGCCGATCCCACGGCCTGGCTAGGCCTGTTGACGCTTATCGTCCTTGAGCTGGTGCTGGGTATCGACAACCTGGTGTTCATCGCCATCCTGGCAGACAAACTGCCGCCGCATCAGCGTGACCGCGCGCGGGTGATTGGCTTGAGCCTGGCATTGATCATGCGCCTGGGCCTGTTGGCCAGCATCTCGTGGATGGTCACCCTCACCGCGCCGCTGTTCGAAGTGTTCGGCAAGAGCTTCTCCGGCCGGGACCTGATCATGCTGTTCGGTGGTGTGTTCCTGCTGTTCAAGGCCACCATGGAACTGCATGAACGTCTTGAGGGCCATGTAACCCAGGCCAGTGGTACGCTGCGTCATGCTGCGTTCTGGCCGATCGTGGCGCAGATCGTGGTGCTTGACGCGGTGTTCTCCCTGGACGCGGTCATTACCGCGGTGGGCATGGTCGAGCATCTGTCGGTAATGATGATCGCCGTGATTTTCTCGATCGGTATCATGATCGTTGCCAGCAAACCGCTGACCCGCTTCGTCAACGCCCACCCCACAGTCATCATGTTGTGCCTGGGCTTCCTGATGATGATCGGTTTCAGCCTGACCGCCGAAGGCCTGGGCTTCCATATCCCGAAAGGCTACCTGTACGCGGCCATCGGCTTCTCGATCCTTATCGAGCTGTTCAACCAGCTGGCCCGTGCCCGCCGCAAGCGCAGCTTGCAGCAGCACCGGCCGTTGCGTGAACGCACTGCCCATGCCGTGCTGCGCCTGCTGGGTGGCCGCCGTGTCGAGGCGGACGAAGTGGGTGAGGAAATCGCCGACCTGGTCGAGGGGGGTGAGGAGCAGGTGCTGTTCGACCGCCGTGAGCGGGTGATGATCAGTGGCGTGCTGAACCTGGCCGAGCGGCCTATCCGTACGGTGATGACCGCCCGTGCCGAGGTCGACATGATCGACCTGGGACAACCGGCCGACGCCATTACCCAGGCCCTGGCCAACTCGCCGTACTCGCGCCTGCCGCTGATCCGCAATGGCCGTGTCGACGAGCCTCTGGGCTTCGTGCACAAGAAGGAATTGCTCAAGGAGCTGCTGTCGGGCAGCCAGCCGGACCTGGAAGGCATGGCGCGTGTGCCGCTGAATTTGCTGGAGAGCTTCAGCATTCTCAACGCCCTGGAGCAGATGCGTGGCCAGTCGACTCACATCGCCTTCGTGGTCAACGAATTCGGTGACTTCACCGGCCTGCTGACCATGACCGACATCCTTGAGTCGATTGCCGGTGAACTGCCGGATGCCAGCGAGGTTGAAGGCCCCGGCATTGTCCAGGAGGGCGAGGGCTTCGTGGTCAGTGGTGCGCTGAACCTGAGCCAGGTCCATGCGCGTACCGGCTTCAGTGCCCGTGCTACCGAGGACTACCAGACCCTCGCCGGCCTGGTGATGAGCCTGCTCGACCGCCTGCCGATGGTGGGTGACCGCCTGGCCTGGAATGGCTGGACGCTGACCGTGGAGGCGGTGGAAGAGCGGCGGGTGCGCCAGGTTCGGCTTACACCGAACGGCGACGCTGACGCAGCAGGTGCTTGAAACCCTCGAGCACCAGCACCAGCACCGCGGCCCAGATCGGCAGGTAGGTCAGCCACTGATCCGGGCCGATGGTTTCGCCCAGCAGCAACGCCACGCCCACCAGCAGCACGGGCTCGACGTAGCTGAGCAGGCCGAACAGGCTAAATGGCAGCATGCGGCTGGCGAGCACGTAGGCGATCAGGGCCGAGGCGCTGATCGCCCCAAGGATCGGGATCAACGCATACAGCCCAGGGTGGGCTTGCAGGTCAGCGCTGGAAAGCGGGCCCTGGATAACGAAGTACAACGCCCACGGTAGCAGCAGGCACATGTCGCACCACAGCCCGCCCAGGTGGTCGGTGCGGCAGCGTCGGCGCAGCACGAAATAGATCGGGTAGCCGATCGTCACCAACAGGGTTTCCCAGGCAAAACTGCCGTTTTGGTACAGCTCGTGGCCCACGCCCAGTGCGGCACAGGCCACGGCCACCTTTTGCAGGCGTGATAGACGCTCGCCGTACACCAGCCGCCCGGTCAGGACCATGGCCAGTGGCAGCAGGAAATAGCCCATCGACACTTCCAGGCTGCGCCCATGCAAGGGTGCCCAGAGGAACAGCCACAACTGTACGCCCATCAGCCACGAGGTACCGACCATGCCCAGCAACAGGACAGGCGTGCGCTTTACCCGGGCCAGCAGCTCGCCCACGCGTTTCCAGTCTTTCGAGACCAGCATGAACAAGGTGAGGCAGGGCAGCGTCAGCAGGGTGCGCCAGCCAAAGATCTCTTCGCCATCCAGTGGCGTGAGCAGCGAGGTATAGAAATACATCACAGCGAACAGACAGGACGCCATGACCGATGAAACGATGCCTTTTGACACGAGTGCCTCGAATAGGGGAGTTGAGCGGGTGGATCAGCCGCGCATGATCTCAGGGGCCGCGCCTTGCGGCAACTGCGCAGCGCCCGGGCGTGTGGCCAGTGCCTCCAGGAACTGGGCGGCCGGCATGGGCCTGGCAAACAGGTAGCCCTGCTGGAAGTCCACCCCATGGCTGGCCAGGTAGTCGCGCTGGGTGTTCGTTTCCACACCTTCGGCCACGATACCCAGGCCCAGCTTGGCCGACAGGTCGATGATGCTTTCCAGAATGTGCACGGACAGCGCATCGCCGCCGATCATGGCGACAAAGCTCTGGTCGATTTTCAGGTAGTCGACCTGGAACTGGCGCAGGTAGTTGAGGCTCGACTGGCCGGTGCCGAAGTCGTCGAGGGCAATCATCACACCCATGGCGTGGAGCTTTTCGAACAGTTCCAGGGTCACCGGGGTAGGCTCGATGAGTTTGCGCTCGGTCAACTCCAGGGTCAGCACCACCCGGCCCGGCGGAAAGTGCTGCAGGAAGGTGCGGCAGTCGTCCAGCAGGCTGAGGTCGCGGCAATGATCGGCGGTGATGTTGACACCGATATGGAACCCGTCCTCCAGCAACCCCGCATAGGGCGCCAGGCTTTGCGCGGTCTGCAACATCAGCGCACGGGTCATGGCGACGATCTGCCCGCTGTGCTCGGCATAAGGGATGAACAGGTCGGGCCTTACCAGGCCCTCGCGCGGGTGGTTCCAGCGCATCAGCACTTCGGCACCGGCCCAGCGGTAGTCACCCTTGCGCACCACAGGCTGGAAATACGGCAGAAACTCGTCGGCCTGCAGCGCCCGGTCCAGCTCGGCGCGGGGAGAGGTGGCCCGGCGAATCTGCCAGCGGCATACCAGCGCCGCCACGGCACCCAGCACCAGCAGCAAGCTGATGAGGGCAGGGTAGTGGCTGCGTAACAGCTGGCCCTGTTTGCCGGTGCTGTAGCCGCCCTGCACGCTGAACGGGTAACGGGTCGAACCCAGCAGCACGTTGGCGCTGGCGGCGGCAGGTGGTACGCCTTTGTGCACGACACCGTCCTTGCCCATCCAGGCATCGCCCACGCGGATTTGCAAGTCTTCGTCAGGGCCGATCAGGCGCAGTGCCGTTAGCAGGTGGTCGCCATCCACCGTGGTGATTGCTCCTTTGTCGCCCTCGCTAACACGGTACACCAGCAGCGCGTGCCCCGGGGTGACCGAGTTGCCGTCCATCAGCCACAGTTTGCCGTCGATATAGTCACTGGCGTTGACCGGTTCGTCGAACTCGCCGAACAGCGAGGTGCAATACAGGTTGTTGTGCCTGAACAGGTTGGTCGAGCGCACGAAGGCGTTGCGGGTAACCTGGGCACGCAGCGTGAGCTGGGCCTGATCGCAGGGGCCGCCAGCCAGGGGCAGCAATGCATTGGCAGCACTGGACAGGTTGTCGAGGATGCGTTCGACGTGCTCCACCGCCTGGCGGGTGGTGGCCTGGCTGCTGGCCTGCATCTCGCGCTCGACCTGCCAGTTCATGATGGCCAGGCCGCACACCACTGGCAGCACGCCTACGCCCCAGGGCAACAGGGTACGCCAGCTGAATGCGGCGCGGCGTTTTACGGTAAGGGGCATGCTGACCTGGCTACGATGAGAGATAAGGAGAGCATAGCCGTTTGTCGGCGCTCAGGACCAACTAAAACGCGACAAACCATTTTACGCAATGTAGAATCCGTTTACGAATACAACAATAAGGTCCTTCAGCTCCGAAGGATCAAGCCCGCCGAGAATGGGTCCATATGACATACCATGGGTTCAAGCTGATCATAGGTGACTTCCTCGCTCGCAGCGTGCGGGGCATCCCGTGCTCACCGCCGTTTCTGTTCCACATCCCACGCAATCAATAATTTTTCGCTGCAGATGAGGACACGAACATGGCTGATATCTTCGACAATCCAATGGGCCTGATGGGCTTCGAGTTCATTGAGCTGGCTTCGCCTACGCCTGGCGTACTCGAGCCGGTCTTCCAGATACTGGGTTTCACCAAGGTGGCTACCCACCGCTCCAAGGATGTGCACCTGTATCGCCAGGGTGGCATCAACCTGATCCTGAACAACGAACCCAAGAGCATCGCCTCGTACTTCGCGGCGGAACACGGCCCTTCGGTGTGCGGCATGGCGTTCCGCGTGCGCAATGCCCATGAAGCCTATGCCCGCGCCCTGGAGCTGGGTGCCCAGCCGGTAGAAATCGAAACCGGCCCGATGGAGTTGCGCCTGCCGGCAATCAAAGGCATTGGTGGTGCGCCGTTGTACCTGATCGACCGCTTCGACGAAGGCAGTTCGATCTACGACATCGACTTCAACTTTATCGAAGGCGTGGATCGCAACCCGGTAGGTGCGGGCCTTAAAATCATCGACCATCTCACCCATAACGTTTACCGCGGGCGCATGGCTTACTGGGCCGGCTTCTACGAGAAACTGTTCAACTTCCGTGAGATCCGCTACTTCGATATCAAGGGTGAGTACACCGGCCTGACGTCCAAGGCCATGACTGCGCCCGATGGCATGATCCGCATCCCGCTCAACGAAGAGTCGTCCAAGGGGGCCGGGCAGATCGAAGAGTTCCTGATGCAGTTCAACGGTGAAGGCATCCAGCACGTCGCCTTCCTCACCGACGACCTGCTCAAGACCTGGGACGCCCTGAAGGGCTTCGGCATGCGCTTCATGACGGCGCCACCACAAACCTATTACGAAATGCTCGAAGAGCGCCTGCCTGGCCACGGCGAGCCGGTGGATCAGCTGCAAGCGCGTGGCATCCTGCTCGATGGCGCTTCGCAGCCCGAAGACAAGCGCCTGCTGCTGCAGATATTCTCGGAAACCCTGCTTGGTCCGGTGTTCTTCGAGTTCATCCAGCGCAAGGGTGATGATGGCTTTGGTGAAGGCAACTTCAAGGCGCTGTTTGAATCCATCGAGCGGGACCAGGTGCGCCGTGGAGTGCTGAGCACCGACTGATCCAGCCTGAGGGGCGCCGCCATCATGCATGCTTGGCGGTCGCCTCACGGCTGTGGGCTCTCGCCCCGTACAGGCCCAGATACACGATCGAGCCGGTCACGATCCCTACCAGCATCAGTGAGGGAAAGATCTGCACCATTGACTGCTGAATTTCCTTGGCGGTGAAACCTTCGGCGTAACCGCCTTTTACCCTATACCCATACTTGTTCGACAGCGCGCTCGCAAAAAACTCGGGCTGCGAAGGGCGCTGTGTGTCTCGACTATCGCCTTTGCTCCAGATGTAGCGGTCGTCGAACTCCAGCAGCAGTGTCAGGCCATCCTGAAAAGCGTCCAGTTCGTTGCGTAGCAAAAGGGCATAGGCGGTCACGATTACCCCGCCATGATTCCCCTGCAAGTAATAGTTGACCAGCAGCTTGCGGCGCTTGTCGGGTTGCCCATAGGACAACTCGACCTGCTGGCCGGACCCGGCAAAGGACGATAGGTATTCCAAAGAATCTGAAGTGCTGCTGCAGGAGGCTTCATTACCTTCTACCAAGGTCAGCGATCGGATCATGGAGCGGCTCACAACTTGCTCCTGTAATGCGCTCTTGACCCTGTCGCATGGCTTGCCTGCGAGCGGCAAGGCGCGCTGGGCAGCTTCATGCATCCTGTTCAGCGCCTGGTCAATGCTGAACACAGCCTCCTGAACAGAGATGGCGGCGTTTTCCGAAAGCTTCATCTCCAGCTGAACAATCATCACCAACAAACCGGAAATCACAGGTACAAGGCCCACCGTGATGAGCAGCAACAGCTCCCGCAGGCGGTATCCTGCGTTCAGGATTTTCAACATAGGGCAATCGCTCTCCGGGCCGAAGCTGTTCGGGGTGAACAACTGAACCCTGAGCCTATGCATTCAATGGCCGATCGGCTGTAGTCCTTGTGCAGTATGCGGCAGAGGAAAACTACAAGGTTGATGTCAGGCTTTAGCTCGCCTTGAGTTTTGCCAGTACATGTTCGGCGAGCAGGGCGGTCGAGGCTGGGTTCTGCCCTGTGATCAATCGACCATCCTCGACCACGTATGGCATCCACGGATCATCATGCTTGCTGTACTCGCCGCCGCGGCCACCTAGCTCGTTTTCCGTCAAAAATGGGACTACTTTGTCCAGTTCGGCCAGTTGCTCCTCGATATTTGAGAAACCGGTCACCTTGCGGCCTTTCAGCAGCAAGCTTTTGTCGCTGAGCTTGATGTTGAGCAGGCCAACCACGCCGTGGCAGACCGCCGCTACAATGCCGCCTTTTTCGTAGACTTTGCGTGCCAGCTCCTGCAGGGGCGGGTTATCGACAAAGTCGTACATCACGCCATGCCCACCGGTGTAGTAGATGACGCCGTATTCGTCGGCCTTTACCTGATCGGGGCTCAAGGTGGTGCCCAGGCGCGTCATGAAGCGCTTGTCGTCATACCATTGCCAGTCCAGCTCTGGAGCCATCTGCAGGCTGTGCGGGTCGATGGGCACGTAGCCGCCCTGTGGGCTAACATAATCGACCGTGTAGCCGGCCTTTTCGACCTTCTCGACAAAGTGCACGGCCTCGCCCAGCCACAACCCGGTCGCCCGCTTGAGGGTTGGGTATTTGGCTGTATTGGTCAGCACTACCAGCATTTTCTTGCTCATGACCATGCTCCTCTCGGCAACCTAGACAGGCCGGTGCTCCCTGGCCCAAGGGAAAACCTAATCAGCATAGCTGCCCCCTGCAAGTGCGCCATGGTACGTGGTGCGTGCTGTGCTAACGTGAACAGATTCCACGGGTGAGCCTGCCTGTTCAGGTAGCACCGTGGCCAACCCGGAGCATTGCTGGAGTCACGATATTGGTCGCAAACAGTACGCCACGCGGGCCTTTGCAGCCGGTCATGCTGCAGCCGCCTGTTTCACAGCCGGTCGACTTGATGGCGCAGCGGATTGCACGGTTCGACTGGGGGCGTACTTCGCTCGGACCATTGCCGCGCTGGCCGGCTTCGTTGCGTATTGCCGTCGACATGATGCAGTTGTCACCGTTCCCTTGTGCCGTGGTCTGGGGGGCTGACCTTTGTGTGGTGCACAACGAAGGTTACAGGATGCTGCGGGCAGTTCCGGACGCCTTGGGTGTCGCGTTCGATAGGCTGTGGCACGATGTCTGGCCGGCAGTGGGATCCCGGGTGTTCCAGGCGCTGGAGGGGCGCTCGAGTTTTGTCGAGGATCTCCCCCTGAGTGTTCCCGGCATCGCGGGCGAGGAGCCGATATGGTGCGCGTTCGGTTTTGCACCCTTGCATGATGAGCTGGGCAATGTGGCGGGTTTTCTGCATACGGTGATCGAAACGACAGCCAGTGTCGAGGCGCCCCACCATTGGCGCGCGCAGGCGCTGGGGTTTGAGCAGCCGGTCGAGCGCCATGTGGCTGAGCGCGAACAGTTGTGGCAACTGTCGCGCGACGCGATGATGACGGTGACTGCGGAACTGAAACTGCATGCCGTCAACCCGGCCTGGTACCGCATTCTGGGCTGGACCCAAGCGCAGGTGCAGGATATGCCGGTGCTGGACCTGGTGCACCCGGCTGATCGCGCCGACGTGCAGCTGGCAGTGTCCGGGCTGCTGCAAGACAGCAACACGGAACAGATCGAGACCCGCCTGCGGCACCGTGATGGTCATTACCTCTGGTTTCGCTGGAACGCGCGGTTTGATGGCAGGCTGCTGACGGCGGTTGGCCGAGACATTACCGGAGATCGCGACGAGCTTGCACGTCGGTCCAAGGCGCTGATGCGTAACAGCGAGCGTATGCAGGTGGTCGGCCAGTTGGCGAGGGGTATGGGCCACGAAATGAATAACCTGCTGTCCGGGGGCAACGGCAGCCTTGAGTTGTTGCAACGGCGCCTGCGGGAGGGACGCCTGGAGGGGGTGGATGCCTACGTGGAAGTAGCGCGCGAGTCGGTGCAACGCGCCACGGAACTGACTCACCGCCTGCTGGCGCTCTCTCGCCTTCAACCCTTGGCCACCCGGCCGCTGGACTTCAATCGGCAACTACGCCTTTGCGAGCCATTGCTGCTGAAGACGTTGGGCGCGGAGGTTGGCTTGCACTGGCAGCTGGATGTAGTGCCGTGGGCGGTGAACCTGGACGTTCATGAGCTTGAAAATGCCTTGATCAACCTATGCACCAACGCCCGGGAAGCGTGTCTGACGCAGGGCAGTGTCACGTTGCGTACGGTCAACAAGCGCTTGACCAGTGCTTTTCCGGATGCGCGGGGCCTCCCACCTGGCGACTACGTAGCCTTGTATGTCGAGGACGACGGCTCTGTTATGTCGGCAGCGGACATCGCCAGGGACTTTGAACCGTTCTTCACCACCAAACCCGTCGGGCGTGGGGCCGGGCTGGGGTTGTCGATGGTGTATGGTTTTGTCAGCCAATCGGGCGGGTATGTCTGGATCGAGTCTGTCCCGGAGCGGGGCACCAAGGTTTCCATGCTTTTCCCAAGGTGGCATGAGCCCGTTCCGGAAGAGCCAAAGCCCGCACCGCCCTCGCAGCGCGTGGCCCGGGGCGAACGCCTGCTGCTGGTGGATGACGAGGTGAATTTGCGCGTGGTCATGCACGAATACCTGGCCGAGCGTGGTTTCGACGTGACGGTAGCAGGCGATGCGAACACTGCCCTGGAACGCTTCCGCCATGCTGGCCCCTTCGACCTGGTGATCACCGATATCGGCTTGCCTGGCGTTTTCAGTGGCCGGCAACTGGCCAGCGCCATGCGCACGCAGATTGCGCAACAGAAAATCCTGTTCATTACCGGTTATGCGGACCAGCCCATCGAAGCGCAATTGCTCGATCAGCCGGGTACGGCGTTGATGAGCAAGCCATTTCTGCTGGCGGAGCTTGCCGACCAAGCGCTACGCATGCTTGATGAATAATGGCATCACGGCTTGCCAAGAATTTGCGACACTTGAGCCTGCAGTTGCTTCAGTTCGAACGGCTTGCAGATCAAATGCATGCCCGTCCCCAGGAAATACTCGCGGGCCATGGCCGTTTCCGCGTTCCCGGTGATGAACAGCACCGGCAAGTGTGGGCGCAGGCTGCGGGCAATCTCGGCCAGTTGCCGGCCGTTCATGCCGGGTAGGCCGACATCGCTGATCAGCAGATTCACCGTTTGTGTCGAGCGCAGCACCTTCAGTCCCTCGTTGGCGTTGGCGGCGCTGTGGCAGGTGAGCCCCTCATCGCGCAGCATTTGGCACAGCAACTGGCGCACATGTAGGTCGTCCTCGACGATCAGTACATGTCGGCCGCCGTCAGGATGCACAGGTTGCGCCGGCTGACGCGATTGTCTGACCGGGCCGGTATGACGCGGCAGGTAAAGGTCTACCTGGGTACCTTGGCCGATTGCGCAGCGCGGACTGGGTCATGTGCAACAGCTGGGCGTTTTCAAAGGGTGCCACCAGCAATACCAGGTTGCCCACCGGATGGTTGCTAACGCCGCTGGGCGACCAGCACGATAGGCAAATCCGACCAGCTCGGTTGTTGGTCGATGAAGGCCTGCAGCGATGCGCTCGGGCCTTGGCTGAACGCTTGTTCGGCGATGATTGCCAACCCTGCACCTTCGGCCAGGCGCGCCTGCAGGTTGGCCAGGCCGACCGCGCAAAAAGTCAGTCGTTACCTACAAGCCCTGTTGCAGCACGGGGTCGTCAGGGTTTTGCCGCTCCAGCTCGGCCAGCAGCACCTGCACGTTCTGAAGCTGGCCGGACTCCTTCGAGTACTGAATCAGCAGCACCCGCGCCCGGCGATTGGCTGGCTGGCGATTGAGCACGGTTTCCAGTTGCTTCTGTGCGGCGTCGAGTTGGCCCAGCTCATGCAGGGTAACGGCCAGGGTATAGCGGTAGTCAGCGTTGTCCGGCTCCAGCTCGACGGCGCGGGACAGGGCCAGCAAGGCATATTCGCGCTGTTCGTGGCGGTTTAGCCAAAGCCCTAGCTCGTACTGCAGAAAGGACGAGTCGGGGCTTAGCGCCAAGGCTTGCCCCAGCACCTGGCGGGAGGCATCGTGATGCCCCTGGCGCTCGAGCAGGCGTACCTGAGTAGCCAGGGCGTCGAGGTTACCGGGGGCGACCGCCAGCGCTCGTTGCAGGGCTGTGGCGGCCTGGGTGTAGTCGTTCTCGTGCAGATAAAGGCGCGCCAGGTGCACTTGGGCATCGGCATCCTCGGGCTGTTGCTCCAGCGCTTGCTGGTATTGCTCGAGGGCTGCTTGCAGCGGGCCGAAATACAGGCCAATGGCGTCGGGGTCGAGGCCCAGCAGGGCATCCACGGCGGCAAAACGCACGCTTTGCTCGTCGTCGTCCAGCAGCGGGCCGAGCACCAGGCTACGCTGCGCCGCCGGTAACAGACGGCGGATACCGGCAATGGCCGCTCGGCGCACCAGCGGGTCGGCATGCTCCAGGTCCTGGCGGGCGAGCTTCAATGCCTGGGGCGAGGGGTAATTGGGCAGTTCGGCGTACAGTGCTGCACGCCGGATGGCGGGCAAGTCATTACGTTGTAATTGCTGATACAGCACCCGTGCCGCACCGGGCTGGCCGTCGTGGGCCTGGCGCAGGGCCTTGGCGTAGCTGTGTGCCGGCAGGGTCGGTGCGGCTGGCGGGGTGTCGCGCCACAGGTAGCCGAACAGGGCCAATACCAGGATCAACAACAGCAGGGCGATCAGGTAGCGGTTGCGTCTGGGCATCGGACGGTCCGTGGCGGCGGGAAGGGCAGAGCTTGGGCCAGCTGGGGGGTAAATGCAACCGAGCCACCTTGGTTTGGGGCTCTGCGCAGCCCATCGCCGGCAAGCCAGCTCCCACAGGAATTGCGCATGGCTTGAAATCAACGCTGTCGAG